>DNGG01000649.1:1415-11745 GCA_003486675.1 Cyanobacteria bacterium UBA11372 | reverse complement strand
TTTACTTCCGAAGCAAAGGCATTGAGTTGGTCTACCATTTTGTTTAGGGTTGTCCCGATGCGGCGGAACAATCCTTTTACTTGTTTGCCTTCAGCTTCTAACGCAAATTTTTGCGAAAGATCGCCTTTGGAAACAGCGTGTAAAACCCGTGCCATTTCTATCGTCGGGTTCACCAAACTATTTACCATTTCGTTGACGGCATCGATGCTGGTAGTCCAGCTGCCTTTTAATTCTTTGTCTACTACCTGTTTGTTGACCTTTCCTTCTTCAACTACTCCTTGGCGAATGCGAATCAACTCGTTGGCAAATTGTTGATTAACGTTCACCATTTGGTTAAAAACGGTGGCGATTTCTCCCAAACCGTTATTTTCTTCTAAGCGCACGGTAAAATCACCGTCTCGCACGGCTGCTATAGCGTCGATTAGTTTTTGTAGCGATTCGGAACTGGTGATGGGAGATTGGAAATTTTGGAAATTTTCTTCAATCTCCGTGGCGATTTTTTTAGTGAACTCGTTTGGCATATCCATGAAAACAAATTTTAGATTTCAGATTTTAGATTGCAGATTTTAGATTGTTTAAAATCTCCAATCTACAATCTGCAATAACCGATTGCGTATTACGCTAGAATGGCAGCGATCGCTTCCAACAAAACTTCAAAAGAACCCACCTCGAAAAAGATGATAACATCTCCTTGAACGTGCAACTCTTCGATACTGAAACGCGCCGGAGCCAAAAGCACAGCACCCTCTTTTTCAGACTTGGAGCTTGGCAGTAAATGCTCGACTTCTTCCTCAGCGTAGGAGGGAACCGCGTAGTCTAAAGGTCGATTTAACACGTTACCAATGGAACCCATAACCCCATTGATCACGATATTCCCTACCTCGCTCAACGTGCTAACTTTCAGCGCATCTAGTTCGGGATTTCCCACCTCTTCCCCCGTCAGAACGGCGACTAAAGTCGCTGCACTTTCCGTGGGAAAAACTAGCTGAGCGCCGCCAGCAAAGGAACCGCTAAAACCTAATTTTACCGATGAAAGCGGATCTCTTCCCAAGCGTTGCTTCAGTTCGTTTTGCAAGTCCAAAGGAGATACAACCTCAACTTGAGGAATCTGCAACTGGATGCGATATTCAATCATCTCACTCAACATACCAGCTGCATTACCGACCCCGATATTAATCAGTTCTTTCAATGCATCTGATTGTTCTTCTGTTAGTTTTGGCACAGAGCAAGCTCCTACTTGGTTTCGAGAGCTTTTTTGAGCGCGTCAATGATTTCAGGGGCTTTTGGTGGTTTTTTCAGCATCATAAACGCTCCCAAATCTAAGCATTGCTGACGCGCGCTGTCCTGAATATCCGCTGACAAAACAATGACGGGAACCTTCGCTCCTTGAGCGCGCAAAGACTTTAGCAAAGCATAACCATCCATTTCTGGCATTAACAAATCCGAGATAATACAATCAGGTGAATTTGTCGCCAGCATATTTAAGCATTCCTGCCCGTTAGCGGCTTCGATTACCTCGTGACCACCTTCTTCCACCGCTTTGCGGATCATGCGCCGAGAAAATGCCGCATCATCTGTAATCAGAACTAAAGCCATCTTCCTTCCTTACTTACCTTGTTAACAGTTTTGTTTTACTGGTTGGTTTACTGGTTCCCAGGTTCAACCTGGGAACCCATCCCGGAGGCTTTACTGGTTCCCAGGTTCAACCTGGGAACCCATCCCGGAGGCTCCCGCCTCCAAATTATACGATGTCCGTTAGCTGCGGTCTTGTATCAGCAAAGGAAGGGTTTATATAGTTGATCTGTTAGAGTCACACATGCTTGGTAAAACCCGCCCCTACACAATTTTGTTAATATACACAACCGATGTAACCTGGTAACCCATCCCGGAGGCTCCCGCCTCCAAACCGAGACATTATTCCTCACCATCCCCATTACTTTTCCTCTCCCTATTTTCACTTTTTTTATACTCCAAAAAATCAAACAAAAATGTTTTCATCTTTCCTTTGCCCTTGATATCAATCGCATCTCTTGCCGTAAATAAATGCTTTTTCGACAATTGCTTGTAGGTCGCTTCCGTAATCTGAATACAACCAGGAAACCCGTACTTTTCCATCCGGCTAGCCGTATTCACCGTGTCGCCCCAGAGGTCGTAACTGAACTTTTTAATCCCAATCACTCCCGCAACAACAGGCCCTGAATTAATGCCAATTCGGAGTTTGAGTTTTTCTCTAGTTTTCTTGTTTATCTTCTCCATTGTTTCTTGCATCGCCAGGGACATTTCTAAAATCGCATCTGCACTATCTTTTCTGGGAGTTGGCAATCCAGATGCTACCATATAACCATCCCCAATTGTTTTAATTTTTTCCAAACCATACTCTTCGGTTAATTGGTCAAACTCTGAAAAAATTGAGTTGAGTTTTATAATTAACTCCGTTGGCGAAATTTGCGACGCCAGCCGGGTAAACCCGACCATATCGGCAAAGAGAACGCTGACATTTTCAAACTGGTCTGCTATCACCCATTCTACTTTTTTTAGTCTTTCTACAATCGGTTTTGGAAAAGTATTTAGTAATAATTTTTCATTGATTGCTTGACTGTCAAGCAATTCTTTATAAAGTTGGGCTTCTTTAATTAAACGTCTGACTCGCTGGAGCAGTACCGGCCAATGAATCGGTTTAGTAACATAGTCAATCGCTCCCACTTCAAACGCTTTATTAACCGATTGTTTATCTTCTAAAGATGTTATCATTAATACGGGTACTTGCTTAGTTTCCGGCTGTGCTTTGAGTTGAGCGCAGCAAGTAAAGCCATCCATCACCGGCATTAAGGCATCGATTAAAATAATATCTGGTGTTTGCTGCTGGCAAACCTCTAAACATTCTTCTCCGTTGGCTGCCTCTATGACTTGATAGCCTTCTTTTTCCATTACCCGCCGCATAAATAGCTGCTGAGTTTGTTCGTCATCAACGATGAGAACCAAAGGTGTGTCCTGGGGGTTTTTTAATAAGGTCAGCATTAACATTTGTATTTTACAATCGGTTGTTTTTTTTGTCTGCTAAAAAAAATATTTGCTATTTCTTCTCTAGTCTTTTGCATATCTTCTCCATGTTAAAAGCAATTTGCAAGTCGGTTTTGCCACAAAACGACAAGTAAATTTATCAATTCCTGAAACCCTTATCCTGCAAAAATTACAGACCCAGCACACCAATAATTACCCGCAGAAAGAAAAACGATAAGCATAATATGCTTCAAACACTCTACTTAGTACTGCTGTACTGAGGGATAGATGCACTACTTAGTAAAACTGTATACAGTTAATGTCCAGTTAGCGCTTAAGTTTGAGTGTTGTTTATGGTTTCAGGTTCAAATACTACCATAATCTGTTAAAGTTTATAATATCTTGACAATTTTCACAAGTCAGTTACGAGATATCCTTGACAAGAAATTTCAAGTATAGCGGTTATTCTCAGTAATTATTACTTAATTCATAGGTTAATTTACGACATGACGTTTGCATTCAAAAGCTTAGTAGGTTGGGTTTCGTACCTCAACCCAACCTACTATCTACTATTTGGCTGGTAAAGCTGCCGTGACTCGTTTGTACTCGGCTTCGATTTTTAAGATCAGCGGCAAGGCATCGTCTGTAGTTCCAGCAGCGCCCATTTGTTCCAAGCGATCGCATAATCCAAACAAAGGCATCGCGCCAACGGTGGCACAAGCGCCCCGCAAGGCATGGGCGGAGGCTTTGAGAGCGCTGGCATCGCCTTGGGTGACGGCATCTTTAATTGCTTCGAGTTTTAGGGGTGCGCTTTGCAGGAATTTACCTGTTACTTCCAACCAAAGTTCTTGTGCATCTTCTCCCATGATTTCTTTTAATTCTTCAAACACATCGGGAGCGATCGCATCTGGTAAATCCTCAACATCCTCAACATCCTCAACAATTTTGACGTTATCGACATGCTCAATCAAAGTTTCCGGCGGCGCAACTGGTTTAATTGATAAAGCTGGCACCTCTGCTTTTGTTACCCGGTTATACTCAGCTTCAATCGTTTCTACTAATTTTCCAGCACGGGAAATTAAGCTTTTTAACTCTTCAAACGCGAGGCGAGCAATAGCTGGGGGTGACTGGGGAATCGCTGCGGTATCTTCAGGCGTGCAGCTTGCTTGTGTATTCAATGAAACTCCTTCGTTAGTATTTGTTTGGGGCGCTGCCTCTGTTTGTTCCCTCTCCCTCATCGGGGTCAAAATTCCCAAAGATTGCAATCTAGAGGTAAATTGTTGGTAGCGGCTGAGGGCTTGATTCAGTGCTTGGAGGCGGACTGGCTTGCTAATGTAGTCATTCATCCCTGCGTCCAAACATGCTTCGCGATCGCCTGACATCGCGTTCGCCGTCATGGCGATAATCCAAGGACGATGGGATTTCAGATTGTGGGATTGCGCCTCTAATCCAACATCTAAAATCGGCAAGCCAAAATTAGAAGCAAACTGCTGCCGGATACGACGGGTAGTTTCTAACCCATCCATCTCTGGCATTTGCATATCCATAAATACAACATCGTAGTCGCAGCGACTGAGGGCAGAAAGTGCCTCAACTCCGCTAGTGGCAATATCAGCGCTATAGCCTAACCCCTTCAACATTTCTTGGGCAACAATATGGTTTACTTCCACATCGTCTACGAGCAAAATTTTTAAAGGCAGTTTTTTACCCAGCTCTGAATCGAAATGGGACTGTTTCACAGCACAGGGTTTAGTACTGGTACATTCCTGACTAACAGTGCGAACCAAAACCTCGTGAAGTTGAGCTTGTTTAATCGGTTTGTAAACAAAAGCCGCAAAATTAACTTGTCCTTGGATTTCTTTGCGAGTTGGTTTGCCTCCAGAACTGAGAATTAATAAAGGTAAATCTTTGGTCTGAGGTAAAGCGTGAATCTTCTGTGCCAGAGCAATTCCGTCCATCTCTGGCATGTGGTAGTCTAAAATTGCCAGGTCAAATTGATCGCCCCGATTGAGCAATTTTAAAGCTTGGGCACCCGACTTAGCAGCGCGGACAACCATGCCCCAAGATTTGGCGCTCAATGTCAGAATTTTGCGGTTAGTTGCATTGTCATCGACTACCAGTAACCGCAAACCTGTTAACTCCGGCTGAGGTGCATTCAAATCTATCGTATCTTCACTCACACCAGCCGAGGAAGCAACGATCGTAAAAGAAAATTGGGAACCTTTCCCCAGCTCGCTTTCTACTCTTATACTACCGCCCATCATTTCGCACAACCGCTTGCTGATGGCTAAACCTAAACCCGTACCGCCGAATTTGCGCGTGGTGGAACTATCAACCTGAGTAAAGGGTTTAAATAGTAAATCCATTCGCTCAGAGGGAATGCCAATTCCGGTATCTTTAACTGTAAATTGGATTTCGTATTGGGGATTGGTAATGGGTAATTGGGAATTGGTAATGGGTAATTGGGAATTGCTCACTTGAGAATCCTCCCGCTCCGCGTCTCCCCGTCTCCCCATCTCCACGTCTTCTTCCCCAGTCCCCAATTCCTTCGCAGAAACCGAGACAACTACTTCTCCAGTCTCGGTAAATTTGACCGCATTGCCGAGCAGATTCACCAATATTTGCCGCAGTCGCGTGATATCTCCGGCAATAAAATTGGGGGTACTGGCGTCAAAGTGGTAGGCTAATTCTAGATTTTTTTCACCTGCTTTCGGAGCCAGTACATCTAACGCTTCTTCGATACAAGTCCGCAGGTTAAAGGGTTCTTCCTCTAACTCTAGTTTGCTGGCTTCAATCTTAGAAAAATCGAGGATGTCGTTAATAATGGCGAGCAAGGCATCGCCGCTGGTGCGAATTGTATTGACAAAATTGCGCTGGTGTGCTGTTAGTTGGGTATCCAACAGCAACTCGGTCATGCCGATGACGCCATTCATTGGGGTGCGAATTTCGTGGCTCATCATGGCTAAAAATTCGCTTTTGGCGCGATTTGCGCCTTCTGCTTCGATTTTGGCGCGGTTTAATTTTTCTTCTACGATCTTGCGTTGTTTTAGTTCTTCTTGATAGCTTTGGATGCGCTGGGTTAGTTCGGTTACGTCCTGAATCGCAATTAAAGCATCGAACCCTTCTCCCCCAACTGCTGGCACTGGGGTGATGTTTGTCTGCTGGATGCGAGGTTTGCCGTTTGGTTGGTTGGCGGAAATTAACGACTGGTGCAGCTGGGGGGAAAATACGGCGGGTAACCCATGTTGAAACACCTGTCGCAAGCGACTTTTGTACTTCGGTTGATTGATATGGGGAAAATAGGTATCTAGTTTCTTGCCGAGGATTTCGGTTTTAGGGATTTTTGTCCAGTCTTCTAGGATGCGATTCCAATGCAGAACCACCATATCTTGCCCGATGACGCATAAACCAACTGGGACTCGGTCTAAAATGCTATAGTTCTGTTCGGTTTTTGTCATGCTCTCAATCATTGCTACACCCAGAGAAAATGAATCACAGTATTTTTACTTAGACAGGATACTCCGGGCCTTTGACTATTTGGACTTTAAAAACAATAGTTCGGTATTGCTACTTAGGTGTAATCCCGCAAGTCACGTGTTATATTCACCCCAAAAACCGGATTGCTTTCGGTAATCTCTGACTTGAATTCCCATGTCCAAGTTCCTCCAGGGAATCGTTTGGCGTTTATTATAATAATTTTTGATGAAAATACTCAATGGTGTATGATCGCAATGTCAAGCAATTGCTCTTAAGTTCTGGGTATGGGATCTGGGGTGCTGGCTTCATGGGTAGCAATACTGTTTCAAAGTATACGTTAAGGATATGATTGTAAGGTATTTGATGGGAATGAGGAATACACGGATATGCGCTCCGTGAAGCGAGGGAGCAAATAAAGGAAATAATTAGATCGCAATTAATATGTAACCTTTGTTACCAATACCATAGAACTAAAAGCTGATTGAAAAAACAGATATTTCTAGAGCAAAAGAACGGGGCCGTTAGATAGAAAATTATTATGATTATCATTAATGAATTTGGCAGTTACAAAAAAAGGAAATTAGTCAATGCAAGATGAAGATGTAAAGGAATTCCTGATCGAAGGGTACGAACACCTGAACCAGATCGAAGGGGATCTCGTGTTGCTGGAGCAAAATAATTCCGATTTAGAGGTGATGAATCGGATCTACCGCAGTCTGCACACGATTAAAGGAAATAGCGGGTTTTTAGCTTTAGAAAATCTCGAAAGGATAACCCATGCGGGAGAAAATTTGCTCAGTCGCTTGCGCGATCGCTCGCTCGCCCTGACTGCTTCTGTTACCGATGCCTTGCTACAAGTGGTAGATGCAATAAAACACCACTTTGAGGCGTTAGAAACAACCAATACCGAAAGCGATGCGGATTTTTCAGCACTGCTTTTTCGGTTAAATCGATTGCAGGAATCTGGGGATGTTGGTGAAAACGAGGCGGAGATTTCAACCGATCCCCCCCTGCCCCCCCTTCCCCAAGGGGGGGTGCAAGATGCCGCAACGGATGCCCCGCTTCCACAAGGGGGGGTGCAACTTCCAGCAACGGATGCCGCCCTGCCGCCGCTTCGCCAAGGGGGGGTGCAACTTCCAGCAACGGATGCCGCCCTGCCGCCGCTTCGCCAAGGGGGGGTGCAACAGCCAAAATCGGCAGTTGTTGCTGAAACTGATAGTGATAAATTGAGCGTTGCGGATACGGCGATCCGAGTTGATGTTGCGGTTTTAGATAAATTAATGAATTTGGTGGGGGAACTGGTTTTATGTCGCAACGAAATTCTAGAGTTTTCTAATAACGAAATTAAAGATGATGCTTTTAAATCTGTATCCGGACGTTTAAATTTAGTCACCTCAGAATTGCAAGAAGGGGTGATGAAAACTCGGATGCAACCGATTCGCACTCTCTGGAGCAAATTCCCCCGCGTGGTGCGGGATACTGCGATGAGTTTGGGTAAGCAGGTGCGCTTGGAAATGGAAGGGGAGGATACTGAATTAGACAAGACTTTAATTGAAGCGATCGCAAATCCCCTGACTCACTTAATTCGCAATTGTTTAGATCACGGATTGGGAACCCCAGAGGAACGAACTGCTGTGGGTAAATCCCCCGTTGGAAGAGTTTGTTTGCGAGCTTATCACGAAAGCGGTCAAGTAACTATTGAAGTGTCCGATGATGGTAAGGGAATTAATTCAGATCGCATTAAACAGAAAGCTATCCAACGGGGGATGATTAGCTTAGATCGAGCCATGCAAATGAGCGATCAAGAAGCGCTCAATTTGATTTTCCTTCCCGGTTTCTCAACTGCTGAGCAAATTACTAATATCTCCGGGCGCGGCGTGGGGATGGACGTGGTGCGGACAAATTTGGAAAAAGTCAACGGCAACATCGATGTCCACAGTCGCGTCGGACAAGGAACGACGTTTAAGCTGAAGATTCCCCTGACGCTGGCGATTATTCCCACTTTGATTATTACCAGTGGAGGCGATCGCTTTGCCATTCCTCAAGTTAATTTAGTCGAACTCGTCCGCCTCGAAGGCGAACCAGCAATCAAAAGCATCGAAATGTTTCACGACACCCCCGTTTATCGCCTGCGAGAACGACTGTTACCCCTAGTTTACTTAAACCGAGAACTAAAGCTAGATCGGGGAGCAGAAACTAAGCGATCGCCAATCACCAATTACCAATTACCAATTACCAATTACCAATTACCAAATGACGATGTTCTCAATATTGTCGTTGTCCAAGCAACTGATAAACCGTTTGGATTAGTCGTAGATACGATTAACGACACCCAAGAAATTGTGGTTAAACCTTTAGGAAAACAACTCAGAACGCTCAATTGTTTTGCCGGGGCGACGATTATGGGAGACGGCAAAATTGCCTTAATTTTGGACGTGCAGGGAATTGCCCAGCGAACCCATATCTTATCGGAACAAGAAAAAGCTTTGTTAGCTGAAGAAAACGTCGCCAAACAAGCAGAAGAACCACCGCAGCAACTGCTATTGGTTCAAGGTCCCGATGCTCGCCGCATAGCAATTAGTTTGGCAAATGTATGCCGTTTAGAAGAAATTTCACCCACTATTTTAGAGCGAGTTGGCAAGCAGCATGTCATCCAATATCGCGAGCAAATAGTGCCGCTGATCGATATATCTTATGTTTTTGGCGGCGTTACGAATAACGGGTATATCAGTCAAACAATTGCTGATGAAGAATCCGCGAAGGATGAGAAATTGCGAATTGTTGTCGTATCCCTAGATGGGGAAAAGTATGTAGGTTTGGTGGTGGAGCGCGTTCTTGATATCGTGGAACAAGTCATCGAAGTTAAAGGCGGTGCTACTCAGGAGGGAATTCTATATTGTGCTGTGATTCAAGGTCAAGTTACTGAAATTATCGATTTGCCTTCTGTGATTAGTAGTAACTTATTTGGAGGGCTAAAAATGCTGGCAGTTGCCAGATAAAGCACGGGAATTCACCCGATGTTTGCTCTGGATGACAATCGGCAATTACCAATTACCAATTACCAATTACCAATGACCAAATGACTAAACCAACCACTCAATTATGTACGTTTTTTCTCGATAAATTGTTTTTTGGTATCGAGGTGGAGAAAGTTCAAGAAGTTACTCGCTATCGGGAGATGACGCGAGTACCTCTCGCACCGCCGGTGGTGGGTGGGTTAATTAATCTCCGAGGTCAAATTGTGACGGCGATTGACTTGCGGCGACGGTTAGATTTAAGCGATCGCTCCCCAGACACTCTACCATTAAATGTCATTGTCCGCACTGGCGACGAAACCGCTAGCTTGCTTGTAGATGATATTGGAGATGTGTTAGAAGTCAGCGAAGAAGACTTTGAAACTCCTCCCGATACTTTTACCAGTCAGGTGCGCGATCTGATTCGAGGAGCTTATAAGCTTAAAGATAGGTTACTGCTATTTTTAGATGTGGATAAAGTGGTCGATTTTACAGCTGATGGCTAATAGCTAATGGCTAATGGCTAATGGCTAATCGGTAATCGGCGATCGCCAAGACTGCAATTAACAATTAGCAATTAACAATTAGCAATTACCAATTACCAATTACCAATTACCAATTACCATGCCGATCAACGCTGCTGACTTTGATTATATCCGCAAACTGGTACGCGATCGCACGGGTGTAGTCCTATCCGACGATAAGCATTACCTCATCGAGTCGCGTTTGTCAATATTAGCCAAGAATACCGGAGTTAATTCGATTGGTGCTTTAGTAGCGCAACTGCGACTAAAGCCTTTTAACCCGCTCTACAATCTAATTGTGGAAGCATTAATGAC
>DNGG01000649.1:0-1167 GCA_003486675.1 Cyanobacteria bacterium UBA11372 | reverse complement strand
TTTCAAGCACTAAAAATACATATCCTGCCAGAATTACTAAAGCAGCGACAAATAGAACGAAATCTAAATATTTGGTGCGCCGCCTGTTCCAGCGGTCAAGAACCTTACAGCATTGCTATGTTGATGCGCGAGGATTTCCCAAATCTTTCTACTTGGAACTTGCAAATAATTGCCAGCGATATTTCTAACGCCATTTTAGAAAAAGCCCGCGCTGGACGCTACGGACAGCATGAAATTAATCGGGGACTACCCCCAAAATTGCTGCAAAAATACTTTCAATCTTTGGGAAATGAGTGGCAGTTAAAAGAAGAGATTCGCCAGATAGTAGAGTTTCGTCAAATTAATTTGACTTTGACTTTTCCACCGTTGTCACCAATGGATATTATTTTTCTGCGGAACGTTCTAATTTATTTTGATATCGATACAAAACGAGCTATTTTATCGAGGGTGCGGCAGCTTTTAAAACCAGACGGTTACCTATTTCTAGGCGGAGGGGAGACAACCATTAATCTTGACGATGCCTTCGAGCCAGTACAATTTGGTAAAGCTGTGTGTTACAAATTGCGATCGCATCAGATGCGAGTAAGTTAAAATTGGTTGTTGATTGTCATTAATTTTACATGAGATACTCAAGAAAATTTTTAGGTGCGATCGCGCAGCGTGCCGTCAGGCGTATGGCTCTTTTATCTGCCTCTATGACTGGTTTGTCGCTTGCGTCTTTAGCGATCGCCAATCCTCAAACGCCAAATGCACCCAATCAACCTCAAATTATTGCACAAAACAATGGCATCTGTTCGTTTATTAACGCCAATAGCGTCAATGTCCGCAGCGCCCCCAATACCCAGTCTCAAGTAGTCACCACACTAAACAGGGGAGACGGTGTTAGGGCGGTGCGAAGATCGGGTAATTGGGTGCAAATCTCTGGAAGAGTCACATCACCCCCTGGAACTTTACCCGAAGTTGTTCAACCTCTTCGAGGTTGGGTACAAAATACTTTTATTAACGGCTGTTCTGAAGATCAATTTGACAGATGGCGACGTTAAGATGCGATCTTGTCAGGACAAAGCGTGGATCAATTTTGATTGCCAAAGATTGTTAAATCTAGGGGCACGGCGGGGATAAATTTTGATTTTAGCCAAACATGGTGGTCGGGACACGGCGGGGGTA
>DNGG01000652.1 GCA_003486675.1 Cyanobacteria bacterium UBA11372 | reverse complement strand
GTAAATTGTTGCGTGCGGAGTCTCGCTCAAGGCGTCCGCGCTACCCACATTATCGACGGTCGAATTCCCCACGCCCTGCTGTTGGAAATTTTTACCGACGCTGGGATTGGTTCGATGATCGTTGCCTCTGAGTTTATCAGGCAGTAGTCACGGGTTTAGAAACCCGGTTTCTGCGGAGATATCTAGTCACCCAATCCAAGATTTTCCACAGAAACCGGGTTTCCTTGCAGACTCGCATCTTGCACCATTTTCAACCAGCCTTGAAACCGTTGTTTCTTTACGAAAAATCTAGGTTTTCAAGTTTAGCTATTTGCCAGAAACTAAGGTGTTAGCCAAGGTGCAAGCTCTGAGCAGAAGCACTGGGAGTAACAACCAACTAACTATGAAAAAAAATAACTTGGAACTTTATGATTTATATGCAGAGCGATGGTGGAATCCCAAGGAAAAAATTTATACCTTAAATCATATAAATAAATCCCGATTTGAATTTTTTGATAGATATGTCTCTAATTGGCGAGGATTAAAAGCCTTGGATGTCGGCTGTGGGGGGGGGTTTTCCTCTGAATTTATGGCTGCGAAGGGCGTAGTTGTATCGGGGATAGACCAATCGTCTAAATGCATTCAAGCTGCTCAAAAACACGCGGAAAGTAATGGATTTAAAATAGATTATCGGCAGGCAGTTGCTGAAAATATTCCTTACGGCGATGCTACATTTGATGTGGTGGTATGCGTTGATGTTCTAGAACATGTAGAAAATGTAGAGCAAGTTATTTCAGAAGTTTACAGGGTATTAAAGCCAAATGGATTGTTTTTATTTGACACTATTAACAGAACTTTTAAGTCAAAATTGGTGATGATTTGGCTATTGGAAAATATTTTGATGCAAATCGATCGGGGCGTTCATGATTGGAATAAGTTTATTAAGCCAGAAGAGTTAACCCAATGGTTACAATTTGCGGAATTTAAAAATATCGATATTAAAGGATTTGATATTTTTGGCGATGGGTTAAATTTAAAGTTATTTAATTACATAAATTATTGGAATACTAGAGAGTTGCCTGTAAAAATAAATGATGATACTTCAATAAATTATATTGGTAAATCAGTGAAATAAATTTCATCCTGTAGATCGCGGCACTGGAGAAATTTTTGGTTAAAATCCAAAGTTATTCGACGTTCCGTAAAAAACTAGATAATACCGTTTTCCTATGAATGCGAAACACTTGGGGCGGGGCGGGTTTACTTCAGCTGTTTGTTTTTATCAAAACTAACTGGTAAAACCCGCCCCTACAATCCTTATATGTTGATGATAAGCGTTATCAAGGGAAATTGGTATAACTAAAAGATTGTAATTTTCATCGATCGTTTTGCCCTAACGCTCGTTAGCCTGACTTGTGTTAGGGCAAATCAAGCTGAAGCTATTACCCTAACAAGCGTCAGGGTGGACATTAATCAAACAAGAGTGATACCATTTAACGAAATGAACGGTATAAATAAACGTGGCTTTTTTGCTAATTGATAATGGCTGCGAAATCCTACAATTAGCAATTAGCTGTTAGCTATTAGCCGGAATTATTTGGCTTGCGTTTAACTTGGCTTGGTATGAGCAAACTTGCTATATGTGGTAGGTTTGCTCACAGAACATTCTGCCATTACAAGGGTATGGCATTTGCAATTACTGTTAAGGGGTAAAAACCGATGAATAATGAAAAAGAGATTCAAACGCTGAAAAATCAAGTTAATTGTCTGGTTTACCAGTTGCTCAAAATTAATAAAATACTGGCGCGGATGACTACGCAGCTAGAGTTGCAAGAGTTACGCCAGCTAATTGCAGAAAATCTTCGCATACTCGAAAGTTTGCGAAGTCACCCACCACACCCCGCCCCACCCATGCGGCAATCCCAAGAGGCGAAAAACTGTTAAGAAAGGTTACGATCTTCAGAGCGATCGCCATAAACCTATGAGTCAAGAAAGTTTAGAAATCGTCAAAACCGAGTACCAAGCTGGCAAAGCGGCGTTTGAGCGCGGTCAGTATCGCCAATCGGTGCAATGCTTAGAAAAGGCAGCTGCTTTGGTAGAAAGAAACTCGCGCTTGGGCGGCGAGGTGCAAATTTGGCTGGTGACGGCGTATGAAGCTGCGGGGCAAAGACAGGAAGCTATTGCACTTTGTACCAAGCTAGAAAGTCATCCGAGTTACGAAACTCGCAAGCAAGGTCGCCGCTTGCGTTATATCCTAGAAGCACCGCAGCTGAAGCGCCCTGCCGAATGGATGACTCAAATTCCAGATTTGGCGTCTTTGCCGGATAATGCGGCAGAAACTCGCTTAGGGCGGGCTGCTGCGCCAGTTAAGTCGAAGCCTCGTACTCCTCCTAAGCCAGAGCCTGTGGATCTCAGCCAGGTGAATACAAAAGATAATCTGTTTATTTGGGTGGCGTTGGCGGCGATCGCTATAACTTTAGTTGGCTTATGGTGGCTAAGCTAACCCAAAATCAGCCTAAAATTAACCGCAGAGACGCAAGAAGCGGGATGAAAAGAAGCGGAGTCAGGCAAATGCTCTTAAAACGAACTGTTTTAGCGGTAAGTCAGGCTATTGGTGGCTTTGTGCTGCAAACGCGGCTGCTGTTATTGGTAATGGTAGCCTCGCTGTTGCTAGCTGGGTGTGTGGATTACGATTTGGATGTCAGTTTTGATAGTCCAAACAAAGGCGCGATCGCACAATCTATCAAGCTGGGAGAACAGTTTACCAAGTTGAGTCCGGAAACAGGAAAAGAATGGTTAAACAGTCTCGAAGTGCGGGCTAAGCAGTTACAAGGGAAAAGCGATCGCATTTCCGATACCGAATTAACGGTGACGATTCCTTTTTATTATGGTGCCGAATTAGAGCAGAAGTTTAACCAGTTTTTCAACTCGACGGAAAAGGGAAAGCAACAACCTGCTGTCACCGCTTATACAAATTTGCCTGAAATTAAGTCTCACCTGAGCTTAACGCAGAATAACTTATTGCTGTTACAGCGAAATCGCTTGAGTTACGATTTGGACTTGCGATCGCTTTCCCGTCTTGCTTCTGATGGTAGCGTTATAGTCGATCCCGCTTCGATTTTAGATTTAGAGTTTAGCCTCACTACTCCTTGGGGCGCCCGCAGCGTTGCTCAAGGTGAAAAAGCTATTAAACCAGAAAGCCAAAACCAAGGACATCAGCTAATTTGGCATCTTGAAGCGGGCAAACTTAATCATCTAGAGGCAGTATTTTGGCTACCCAATCCTCTGGGAATTGGTGCTGTTATCATTGCCCTATTTGTCGCCGCCGGAATTAATTTAAAATACAATTTTGGGCTGGAGGTGGCTAAAAAGCCTACCCGCGCCTCAGCCTAAAATCTCATAGTTTTTGCTCAAGCAAAACCCTTAAGAAAACTTAATCCAGGTTTTCACAGGGTTTTCACAAGTTTCTACTAACTTGAGGAATATAGACTGTAACCAAGATCTTGCAACGGTTAAGAGATTAACTCGTTGCAGGATTTACTACAGTGAAAGTTTGCACAACAAGATACTTGCTGTAATTATATGCATTTGCAACTAGCGAAAAGGGCGATTAAAGTGAGTGCGATCGCTCTGATTGCTTTACCTATTACCGCTCACAGCACCATTGCTCAACATTCTCCCACTACTCAACCCCATATTAACAGCCCTCGCAGCCTCACAGGTCAGTGGGTGATGGCTTCTATCGATCCCGATCCAAAAGTGCGACAAAAAAACGGTAAATATGGCATATCTGTTACTCAGAATGGCAATTTATTGAGCATACAGCCGCAAATCGGAATTCCTTTGCTAGGTCAACTATCCGGTCAACAAGTTCGCGTCAGTATTTCACCACATCAGTATATTTTAGGCGATATTAGTAACGACGCCAATCGTGTTTTTCTCACGATTTCTGGAGCTAGTCAACCTACAGCCATTTTAATCCGAGTTGGCTCTTCTGGATGTCCAAATAGAGGCAATTGGACTACCACTATCTCTAGTTGCAACGTTAGTCAACAGTAGCTATTTTTTGAATTAAATCTGAAGTAGGTACACGGCATTCTATATGATGTCCCTTAGCAAAGATAGTAGGGGCGAGTTTTACGATACCATCACCTTTGTTTCTTGCTGGCTCTGTTTGCTTGATCAAAAATTTTTCACAGAAACCCGGAATATTCCAGGGGCGGGTTTTACCAATCAATCGTTGGCTGACACTACTGATGCAACTGGACATGATATTACAACCTTTTGGGAGCAACCAAAATTTATTCGACGCCTTCTACAGCTTTCAATTAACCAAAAATTCATACAATGCTTGATAAGTTTCTTCTGGAACTTCTTCAGCCGGAAAATGCGCGCATGGTAAAGCTTTACCCTTGAGGTTAATAGCCCTTTCTCGCCAACTTTCCAGCACATCATAATTGCGCCCGACAAAACCTTTTTCGCCCCATAAAGCTAGTAGGGGACAGGCAATTTTTTGATTCATATCTGCTTCGTCGTGAATCAGGTCAATAGTAGCAGCGGCGCGATAATCTTCGCAGGTAGCATGAATCGTTTCTGGATTGCTAAAACAGCGTAGGTACTCTCCTAATATTTCTGGGGGAAACGCCGATAAATTGTTACGACTCCACGCCTTTAAAGATTTGCTTATCCAGTATTCTGGATTAGAACCAATTAAAGTTTCTGGCAAATCGTAGGGTTGAATTAAGAAAAACCAGTGATAGTAAGCAGTGGCAAATTCTTTATTTGTGGTGGCATACATTTTATAGGTAGGCACGATATCGAGAACAGCCAATTTTTTCACTTTGTTAGGACAATCCAAAGCCATTCTGTGTGCTACTCTACCGCCGCGATCGTGTCCGACCAAGTAAAATTTTTCATATCCTAGTTTAGACATCACCTCAACTTGGTCTTGCGCCATTGCCCGTTTTGAATAATTAATATGATTCCTCCCGCCTTCGGGTTTTGAACTATCGCCATATCCGCGCAGATCGGGCATAATAATGGTAAAATTTCTAGCTAGGAGAGGCGCAATTTTATGCCACATTAAGTGAGTTTGGGGATAACCGTGCAGCAGCAATAGAGGAAATCCTTCACCTCCCTTGACTAGGTTAATTGTGGCGCCGCTGGTAGCGATTAGAGATTTTTCAAAATTATCAAACATAATATTTGGTCATGGGTAATTGGTAATAGGTATAATATTCTGTTCGGTTGCTTCATTGCCCTTGGGGGCGGGTTTATTCAAGTTATCTGTGTTCGCAAAGATTATCGGTAAAACCCGCCCCTACAAAACGATAAACTATACTCAACCGCTGCACGGGAAATTGATATGATTAATCTTTCTATCAATATGTTTTTAAGATTAGACCGAAATGGGATTTTTAGTAAAAGCACCAATTACCAATTACCGATTACCAATTACCGATTACGGCAAAATCGCAAAAACTCTTGCTGGAAATCCAGATCCGTTTTTGGGTTTGGGAAATGATACTACCACTAACGCCCCTGCTTCTGGTACTTTATCCAAATTCGTCAGCAATTCAATCTGGTAGTGGTTTTGTTTCAGAATATAAGTTTCCAGGGAATAATCATTTCTGCTAGTGGCAATACCGGGATCTGTATCCGTGGGTTCGTGACCAGAAGCGGTAATTTTTCGCACTTCGTAGAGGTATTTAAGCACCTCCATACTCCAACCTGGATAGTGGGCGATGCCTTGGGCGTCTCGGTTTTGCATTGCTTCTGGATTAGGCCAGCGTTTCGACCAGTCGGTTCGCATTACTACAAATGCACCCTCTGGAATCGTACCGTGCTTTGCTTCCCAAGCCTTCACGTCTTCCATCGCGATCGTGTAATCGGGATTTTTGGCGACCTGTTCGTGGACATCGATCGCTACCAAAGGCACGATCATTTCTTTAGGTTCAAGCCGATCGACGGTACGCAATCCCTTGATAAAATGGGCAGGCGGGTCTACATGGGTTCCCCACTGTCCGACGTGGCAAAAATACTCAGCCCAGAAGCCAGAACCCAACTTGCCTACACCTGGTTCGTACCAATAAAGCGTTTCGCGCTTTTCGTCGGGAAAGCCTTTCCAACGGGGAATTCCCGGTTCAAAGGCGTGGGTGAGGTCAACAAATTGCTTGCTTTTGATGATTTGGTAAGCTTCTGCCAGACTGGTTTTTTGAGTGTGTTTTGTCTGCGCTACAACAGCCACGCCCCCTAATCCTGCAATCAGCAGTCCACCCACAGCCATTTTGACAAGTTTCATTCTGCGCCTTTTAACAATAAATGGGTTGACAAATATCATAAAACATGCAATGAAAAACAAAGGTAATGCGATCGCATCACCTTAATCTTTAGCCATCGATCCCTCAGTTAAAAAAGTATTAACTGCTACAACAAACCAACCATTTGCCGTCATACTAAAGGGCGGCCTGCGATCGCGTCGTCTCAAACGGTGGGTCAAGGGAGACAAGCAGCAACAGCCAGTGTAGGCACTCGCGTCGGCTAAAAGCTAAAAATATAATATTATTTAACGTTATCTGGAGGCAATTTTTCCTAAAGTGGAAAAGAACGCTCTCAGATTATGCCGTTGTCAAATTGTTAAATAGATAAATCAAAAGCACCGAACTGAGGAGTCAGGAAATTGAAGAAAGTTGAAGCAATTATTCGCCCCTTCAAACTCGACGAAGTCAAAATCGCGCTAGTTAATGCTGGCATTGTAGGGATGACGGTTTCTGAAGTGCGCGGATTTGGACGCCAGAAAGGTCAAACCGAACGCTATCGCGGTTCTGAGTACACCGTTGAGTTTCTGCAAAAGCTCAAAATTGAGGTAGTAATAGAAGACGATCAAGTCAATCTAGTAGTTGACAAAATTATCGCCGCTGCTCGCACAGGAGAAATCGGCGATGGCAAGATTTTCATCTCGCCCGTCGAGCAAGTCGTGCGGATTAGGACTGGGGAAAAGAACACCGAAGCAATCTAAGAATGGTAATTGGTAATTGGTAATTGGTAATTGGTTGTTCTGCCATTACCTATTACCTATGACCTATTACCCAATCTAAAATCTGCAATTGCGGCAGCAAGGCTTTAAAGGCTCGACCTCGATGGCTGATTTCATGCTTGACTTCAGGGGGCATTTCTGCAAAAGTCATTTGCGTTTCAGGTACGTAAAAAATTGGGTCGTAGCCAAAGCCATTGCTACCGCGAGGAGCGTGCAAAATTTCTCCTGGACAAATACCTTCAGCTTGTAGGGCAATAGAACCATCAGGACGAGCGATCGCAATGACGCAAACAAACTGCGCTTGTCGGTTTAATTCGTTACCCAATTCCATCAGCAGTCGTTCGATCCGATCTGCGTCTGTTTTCCCGTAACGCGCCGAATATATACCTGGTGCGCCATCTAACGCATCGACTTCTAAACCTGAGTCGTCTGCGATCGCCCATTTCCCGGTAGCCATTGCTACTTGAGATGCCTTCAAACAAGCATTGGCTAAAAAAGTGTCCCCCGTCTCTTCAATTTCCAGTTCATCAGGTTTGAGCGCCAATTCTATATCCAAACCTTCTAAATAAGCTTGGATTTCTCCCAGTTTCCCTGGATTTCCAGTCGCTAATACTAACAATTTAGAATCAGTCATTGGTAATTGGTAATTGGTAATTGTTGATTATAGAAGATTTTAGTGTAATCCTTGCACCCTTGTGTCTCTAATGCAACATCCCCTATTACCGATTACCTATTACCCATTACCCATTACCAATTAAACAGAATTTGCCCAATTTTTAGCCCAATCTAAAGTCTGATGCACCTGCTCTAAAGTAGCAGCTTCGCAGTATAACCTTAAAAGCGGTTCCGTGCCGCTAAAGCGAATCATTAACCAGCTACCATCGTCTAAACGGAATTTATAGCCGTCAATTTGATTGCAATCAATGACAGCACGTCCTTTGATTTCTGTCAAGGGTTTTGTTTGGAGTTGTTCGAGGAGGCGCGATCGCACGTCCATCCCTGCCAAAGGTAGATCGATGCGATCGTAGGCTGAGAAAAAGCCAGTTTGCTCTTGTAAACCGCGATACAGAGCGCTCAAATCCAAACCCGATTCCACAATCGCTTCCAGCACGTATAATGCCGACAGCAAAGCATCTCGTTCGGGAATGTGAGTACCGTAACCAATGCCCCCCGACTCCTCACCACCGATTAAAACTTGAGTTTCGTTCATCCGATCGGCGATATATTTATAGCCAACGGGCGTCTCGTACACGGGTAGTTTGTATAACTCAGCCACTTTTGGCATCAGATCCGAACCGCTGACAGTTTTGATCACTTCCCCCGTCATACCCCTTCGTGTTGCCAGGTGTTCGATCAAAATCGGGATCAGGATTTGGGAACTGAGAAAATTGGCATTCGAGTCTACAGCGGCAATGCGATCGCTATCCCCATCAAACACAAATCCAACAGCCAGACTATCTTTGTGAGTAGTTTGATGAGTTTGAATCGTGTGGAAAAACTTAGATAGGTAACGAGGTAAAGGCTCAGGTGCGCCATCCTCGAATAACGGATCGCGCGAGCTATTAATTTCCTGCACCGGCACTTGGAGAATTTGTCCCAATCCACCCGCCGCCGCACCGTGCATCACATCGGCAAAAACAGTCAACTTATCGGCACGAATCGCCTCCCGGATCTTCTCGATATCAACCTTAGCCCGCAAACCTTCGCAGTAACTAGGCCAAGGATTGAACATTTCTAAACTGCCGGGGGTTGCCACAGGCCGCAATTTTTGTTCTAATAACGCTTCAATCTGATGCGTAACTTCCAGCGGCACCGATCCACCAAATGCACCCTTAACCTTTAATCCCAAATAGATACCGGGGTTGTGACTGGCGGTGATCACAATCGCCCCCAAAGCGTTTAATTTTTTAGCCGCCCAGCTAAACGCCGGAGTCGGCGCATAAGTTTCTGTTAAAAGTACATCAAACCCTGCCGCTTGGATCGCCTCCGCCGCCGTGCGGGCGAACAGTTCCGCCATAAAACGCCGGTCGTGACCGACGATAATTGTACGGTTTCCGGTTGTATCCCCGTATACTTTCAACAAAACCTGTGCCGCGAGTGGTGCAACCAGAGCCACGCGCTCAAACGTAAAATCTGCTGCAATAACACCTCGCCAGCCATCCGTCCCGAACTTGATCGGATTCACGGTAATTGGCACAGAGGATGGGTGAACCATGATCGGATCTGCCTCGCTTGCAATTATGACACCAACGTTCCGAGTGTATCCAATTTATAGGTTGCACCTCCAGCAATAAAATGCCAAAAAACCGCGTGTTTTGGGATTTTGAGGCAAAAAAAAAGCTTTTACTAGCTTCGCCATCTAAAATTGCCTATCTCTTCTTTTCTC
>DNGG01000043.1:5915-8336 GCA_003486675.1 Cyanobacteria bacterium UBA11372 | reverse complement strand
AACCGATACATCTGATATATCTTGATGAATGCGGTTATAGCATTCTTCAAATGTTTCGTAGTAAAGTTTATCTCCCTTGTAATAAACTACTTTTTGGTCGCCCGTCAAACTGTTAAAAATCCTGGCAACGCGGATATCTACGTTGTTTTCTCTGTGGTAATCAAAGCTTAAAGTTTCTGCAATTCGCTTCCCTTCATCGTAACAGGATCTGATCCCAATTGGATTCACATTTCCCCTATATTCTTCTGGCTGGGGATGCACTTCTGGATCGCCATAAACTTCCGAAGTAGAAGCGAGTAAAAACCTGGCTTTTATCCGCTTTGCTAACCCCAACATGTTGAGCGTTCCCATCACGTTGGTTTTGACGGTTTTGATCGAGTTGTACTGGTAATGAACTGGAGAAGCCGGACAAGCCAGGTGATAAATTTGATCTACTTCTAATCTGATTGGTTCGGTGATGTCGTGGCGGATAAATTCAAAGTAGCGATGGTCTAACCATTTGAGGATATTTCGCTTATGTCCTGTGTAAAAGTTATCCAAACAAATCACTTCATGTCCCTGTTCCATCAACCGATCGATCAGATGGGACCCAATAAATCCAGCACCACCAGTGACCAAAATTCTCATAGGTTTTATGCAAGCGATACGTTATTTCAAGCTGGCAAGGTTGCCTTTAACAACTATATCCTTTGACTGTGCCGTTGTCAGTTGATATCCGATTGGGATTTAAAAGCGTTGCTTTTGAATAGTCAGCTTCGATAACTGACTGCTCAACTAGCAAGTTAGCAAAGAATGCGGGAAAATGAAACTTCGATCCGTAGAATTCATCAAATCTTTATCCTCAAGCGATCGCTCCCCTAAATTTTCTTGACATTTCTTGATAAAACTTTATAGTAAGTCAGTACTCGATTCGCTCCTGGCTTTACAATAACTTAACAAAGCTATTCGCTTCACCCGCAGATTCACGGATATAGACTTAGATCCCCGACTTCACAACAGAATTCGGGGATCTACACGGAAAAGCGGCTATTTCACCCAGGCAGAATCAGCGCATCCTTATTCTTTATCCAAGCGCAAAACAGCCATAAACGCTTCTTGAGGCACATCCACAGTCCCGATAGCTTTCATCCGCTTCTTGCCTTTTGCTTGCTTTTGCAGCAACTTTTTCTTGCGGGAGATGTCACCGCCGTAGCATTTCGCCAATACGTCCTTCCGCAGTGCCGGAATATGTTCGCTGGCAATAATTTTGCTGCCAATCGCCGCCTGAATCGGCACCTTGAATTGGTGGCGCGGGATCAGTTCCTTGAGTTTTTCTGCCAGAGAGCGCCCTACGTAGTAAGCTTTATCGCGGTGGACGATCATCGCCAGGGAATCTACCGGATCGCCGTTAATCATAATATCCAGCCGTACCAGGGGATTTTCTCGGTAACCGATCAGATGGTACTCCATACTGGCGTAACCGCGCGATCGCGACTTCATCTGATCGAAAAAGTCAGTCACGACTTCCGCTAAGGGAATTTCGTAAATCAAGTTAGTCCGCCCCACCGTCAGGTACTTCATATCTTTGAACGTACCCCGGCGAGTTTGACACAACTCCATCAACGTGCCGACGTATTCTTCCGGCGTGATAATGTCTACCTGAACGTAAGGTTCTTCGATTTTTTCCCGATGTTGCGGATCGGGCAAGGTGCTGGGATTATCGATCAAGAGAACTTCTCCCTTATTCGTCGTGACGCGGTAAACTACCGAAGGCGCTGTAATCACCAAATCCAGGTCGTATTCTCGTTCTAAACGTTCCTGGACGATTTCCATGTGCAGCAAACCCAAGAAACCGCAGCGGAAGCCAAAACCCATGGCGCTGGAAGTTTCTGGTTCGTAGTTTAAAGCGGCGTCGTTGAGCTTGAGTTTTTCTAGCGCTTCCTTTAAATCTGGATATTGGTCGGCATCGGTGGGGAACATGCCGCAAAATACCATTGGTTTGGCTTCGGTATAACCGGGTAAAGGTTCGGCGGCGGGTGCGCTAGCTAAAGTAATCGTATCGCCAACGCGGGCATCGGATACAGCTTTAATCGATGCCGCTAGATAACCGACTTCCCCAGCGTGGAGAGACTCGACTTGGACTTGATTGGGAGAAAGTACGCCTAGTTCGTCGATCTCGTATTCTTTGCCAGTTGCCATCAAGCGGATGCGATCGCCCTTTTTCACCGTGCCATCCATCACGCGGAAATAGACGATCACGCCCCGGTAGCTGTCGTAATAGCTGTCAAAAATCAACGCCCGCAACCGTTCGTCTACAGTATCTTTGGGCGCGGGAATCAGGTGGACGATCGATTCTAAGATTTCATCCACGCCGATGCCTTCTTTCGCCGATGCTAAAATCGCACCGCTGCAATCTAACCCGATAATTTCTTCGATTTCCCG
>DNGG01000043.1:993-5722 GCA_003486675.1 Cyanobacteria bacterium UBA11372 | reverse complement strand
CCGATAATTTCTTCGATTTCCCGCTTCACCCGATCGGGTTCCGCACCGGGCAAGTCTATTTTATTCAAAACCGGGATAATTTCTAGATTATGCTCTAGGGCTAAATACACATTGGCTAAAGTTTGCGCTTCTACCCCTTGGGAGGCATCTACCACCAACAGCGCCCCCTCACAGGCTACCAGACTGCGCGACACCTCATAGGAAAAGTCCACGTGTCCGGGGGTGTCGATCAAGTTGAGTACGTAGTGCTGACCATCTTTAGCCTGATAGTTCATCCGGGCCGCTTGCAGCTTAATTGTAATGCCGCGTTCCCTTTCTAACTCCATGTTGTCTAGAAACTGCTCTTTCATCTCCCTTGCCGCCACCGTTCCGGTGGTTTGCAACAAACGGTCAGCCAAGGTTGACTTCCCGTGGTCAATGTGGGCAATGATCGAAAAGTTGCGAATGCGAGATACGGGCGCTTCAGTCATAAATTTTTTGCTTATAGGCTTATAGATCGAGCGGCGAATCCATCTGAAACAGAAAATACACCTTGCTTAAAATATTGTAATGTTTCGTGCTTCGCGGATCGCGGAAAGCCCGGTTTCTCAACCGGATGACAGACGAAATAAGCAAGGGCGATGGCGCGCTATAATGAAGACTCCATTTGATTATTGCTCAGGGTAGCATCGTAGAATAGTATAAGGGCAGGCAAAATAGCCCCAAAATGTCTATATTAGCTGTCTATAGTAGCTAAAGATAGCAATTTCAGACAGCTTTGCCTAAAATACTTGTCACAGTAAACTGAAATAACTTCTACTGTTAGCGGTATCAGCCTAAAAACCAGTGGATTTGCAACCGTCTATGAATGAATCAGCAGTTCAACCCCAGCGCGCAGCAGAGCAGGTAGAAATTTCTATCCAGATCGACTCAGAATTAGTTGAGCAACTGCGCCATCTGACCAATGACCCTAGTAAAATTATAGAAGTAGCCATTCGGCAATGGCTTAAAGGTGGCTCGCAAAGAGATGACGAATTAACTCGCACCATGCAGCGAACGCCAGTGCCTCCCCGTGGCGAGTGGAACGATTGACTTTTTTGCTATTCCAATTTTTTTTGGGATTCTAGAGTCGGGTCGCATCAGATTCAGTGGCGTTTGTGCAGAATTGTCTCAGGCGCTACTACCATTAATAACAATAGCTGTTGCCAATGAGACGCTCATGACCCTGTCCACCGATCTCCAACGCCCGCAACCAGAAGCTAACAATAAATTGCCATCTGCTGTGAGAGCAAGTCACGCAACCAGTCTGCAGGAGTTAGGAGCAGAACTGGTATATACCCAAGCGGTTTCGGGACAGTATCTGTCATTTTATTGGCAGCAAGCAGAAAGCTATGGTCTATCGGCAGCCGAAAGCGAGACGATAGAACCAGCAGATCCGCAGGCTTATCAACAACGGGTGCGGCAAATTGTAGAAACAAAGGTGCCAGAAAGGTTCAGTTGCAGGTTTCGTTACCAAGAACAGTTTTTTAGATTCGATTTAGTCGTCAGCCCGATTTTGCAGCCAGATGGGATGGCAACGACGGTACTGGTAATGGGAAGCCCGTCGCACCAGTCAGAGGGAAATGAGTTAGGTTGCGAGGCAGCTAAAGCAAGAGAAAACGGTGCGATCGCCTCCAATTCACAAGATTACCAAAAACTGCTGACCACAATAGCTAGAAATATTCGTCGCACGCTGGATCTCGATACGATCAGGCAGCAAACGGTGGATGGATTGGGGAAAGCGTTGTGGGTGAGTCGCTGCATCATCAGTCCTTATAAAAAGAGCGATCGCGAAGTGCGAGTAGTGGCAGAGTATTGCCAAGAAGAATGTCCATCGCTGCTGGGAAAAACGTTAGCTGTTGGGGATGACCCCTATCTAACAAAGGCATTAGCCAACCTGGGAACGGTGGTAGAAGCAGCCCAGGACTCTTGCCAGCAACAGTCATCAAGGCTGGTGGTGGCAACCTATTATAAAAACGAACCGAACGGGCTGATTAGCTTGTATCAGTGCGGGCGCAGTGAGTGGGAAGCAGCAGAGATCGAACTGGTGCGAGAAATCGCCGAACAAGTGGGAACGGCGATCGCTCACGCCACCCTTTATGAAGAATTAAAAGAAGCCCGTCAGCAAGCCGAAGAATCTTCTCGCCTCAAAAGCGAATTTCTCGCCAATACCTCCCACGAACTGCGTACCCCCCTCAACGGGATGATCGGGTTCCTCAAACTGATCCTGGAGGGAATGGCAGAAGATCCAGAAGAACAGCAAGAATTTATCCAAGAAGCTTACCGCTCCGCCCTGCACCTGCTCGGAATCATTAACGATATCTTAGATATCGCTAAGATCGAAGCAGGCAAAATGGAGCTAGAGCTAGGCTCGGTCAAGCTGAAAGAATTGTTCGACGATGTCGATCACTTTACCAGAAATCAAGCACAGCAAAAGAAATTGAGTCTGCGCTTTCAACTGCCAGCTGCCCACGATCAGGTACTCGTCTACGGCAACTACCAACGGCTGTTGCAAGTAATGTTAAATCTGGTAGGCAATGCAATTAAATTCACCCATGAAGGTGGAGTCACAATTACCGCCGAAATTCAGAAAAAGAAAGTATTATTTAAAGACCAAGAATTACCTGGAATGGTAGTAGTCCGGGTGGCGGATACGGGAATTGGGGTATCTTTAGACAAACAAGACAGACTGTTCCAAAAATTCACTCAAGTCGATGGCGGCCTCAATCGCCAGTACGGCGGGACGGGTTTGGGATTGACTATTTCTCAAAAATTAGTCGAAACAATGGGCGGTCAGGTAAACTTTTACAGCATGGGCGAAGGACTGGGATCGACAGTTACATTCACCGTCCCGCTATACCAAGACCCCTTGATAGTTTCATCTAAATAACCTCAGCGGTAATTGGTAATTGGTAATTGGTAATTGGATTAAAATGCTGTCTAATCCTGACAATTACACTGAGCAACTTGGGTTGGCTGCTCGTAAACTAATTTTATGGCAGCATAGCTCCTGTCGAAATTTATGGATTGGTTGTTAAAAAAATAACAACTAAGGGCTGAGGCAAAAAAACCGGGTTTCTGCAAAAAATCACAGCAAGAAAATCAAGAAACTGGGTTTCTCCGAAACATTGTTTAGGTTTCTAAGATCTTCGCGCGTAAGTTTTATGAAAAAAAATTAGCTTCGCGAGTTACAGCGGATTGCAAATGAGTTAGATACAGCAAAATCGCTTCTTTTGTCAAGCGCGCAGCCATTTTTGCTGCGCGCTTGACAAACTTTCGGTCTACCATCACCGACTGCGATCCGCTATAAAAACTTTAATTAAACTAGAGAAAGGTGATTTTTGGAGAATTCTGTGACTGAGCAAACGAACGCTCGCGAATTATTTAAAGCGGCTTATGAAAACCGCTATACCTGGGATAGTAACTTTCCGGGTTACAGTGCAGATGTTGAACTCAAGCAAGGTGATGAAATCTACACTGGCAAAATTCGCATTAACCCCGATCTGGGCGTAGAAGTTACCGGCATCGAGGACGAAGAGGTGAAACAAAGCATCTACACTCAGTTGCGGGATGTGGTGACTCACCGCAAGCGGTCTAGTTTTGAGCAGTCTCACGGGAAAAACCAGTTTAACCTGGGAGAACAAGACTCGACGGGTGCGATGGAAATTCTGGTCAAAGGCGATGCGATGGGGTCTAATTATAAGATCCGAGGCACGGAAATTTGCCAGGTTAGTCGCGTGATGGGAAGGATGGCGTTCGTTATCGATACCCACGCAAGTTTAGATACTGGGGAAGGTTACGTATCAAAACGCTACGACGCTGTTTTCCGCAACGCCCAGACAAATGAAATTACCAGAGAACTGGAATTTGAGGATACCTACGAGAAAATTGGCGATTACTACGTCATGACTCGCCAAGTGGTGCGATCGCGCGAAAATGGTCAAACGATCGCTACCGAATTTAATTTCGCCAACGTAAAACTGCTGGAAGTAGCAGCCGTCTAAAATACAACCATTTCCGGCGTTTCCCAGTTTTGGGTCAACTTCGTCGTGGGTTTTGTCCCACAGAAGATCTACGATAAACTTAGCTGCGATTTAAAGAGGTTTCACATCATGGAACTGACAGTTGACAACGTCGAAACTGTTTTGGATGAAATGCGACCTTACTTGATGTCCGACGGCGGTAACGTGGAATTAGTCGATATCGACGGCCCCATCGTCAAACTGCGGTTGCAAGGTGCTTGCGGTTCTTGCCCCAGCTCGACGATGACCTTAAGAATGGGAATTGAACGCAGACTGCGCGACGCCATTCCCGAAATCGCCGAAGTGGAACAAGTAATGTAATTGCAGATTTTAGATTTCAGATTTTAGATTTCCCTCTAAAATCTGAAATCTAAAATCTAAAATCTAAAATCCAAAATCCCTATGCCCCATCCTCTATACGTCGCGTTTATCTGGCATCAGCATCAACCTTTGTACAAAAGTCGCAGCAACACCGCGCTGTCTGATGGCGATGCCGATGTGCTGGCTACAAGTGAGTACCGCTTGCCTTGGGTACGGCTGCACGGAACAAAAGATTACCTGGATTTGGTGCTGCTGTTGGAACGGTATCCCAAATTGCATCAAACCGTAAACTTAGTCCCCTCGCTCATCCTGCAACTGGAAGATTATATCGCTGGAACGGCGGTGGACCCTTATTTGGCAGTGGCTTT
>DNGG01000043.1:0-734 GCA_003486675.1 Cyanobacteria bacterium UBA11372 | reverse complement strand
AACCACCACACGCTGATCGACCCGAATCCGCGCTACGCCGAATTGTACCAGCAACGTCAGGAAAATGGACGCTCCTGGTGTCTGGAAAATTGGCAGCCGGGAGATTACGCTGATTTGATGGCTTGGCATAATCTAGCTTGGATCGATCCGCTATTTTGGGACGATCCGGAAATTGCCGCTTGGATCGAAAAAGGGAAGAATTTTAATTTAAGCGATCGCCGCAAAATTTACGCCAAGCAGCAAGAAATTCTGGGCCGCATCGTCCCCCAGCACCGGAAAATGCAGGAAGCTGGGCAATTGGAAGTCACCACGACCCCTTATACCCACCCGATTTTACCCTTACTGGCAGATACAAGCGTCGGGCGGGTGGCAGTGCCGAATATGAATTTGCCCCAGCATCGCTTTCAGTGGGAAGAAGATATTCCCCGCCACTTGCAAAAAGCTTGGGACATGTATGAGGAACGCTTTGGACGTGCGCCTCGCGGTTTGTGGCCTTCCGAACAGGCTGTAGGACCAGCAGTTTTACCATACATTGTCAAACAGGGGTTTAACTGGATTTGCTCGGATGAAGCAGTTTTAGGTTGGACGATTAAGCAATTTTTCCACAGAGATGCTTCTGGAAATGTGGAAGAACCGGAAAAGTTGTATCGTCCTTATCGACTAGAAACGCCAGCTGGCGATCTATCAATTGTGTTTCGCGATCATAGATTATCCGATTTGATTGGATTTACTTA
>DNGG01000679.1 GCA_003486675.1 Cyanobacteria bacterium UBA11372 | reverse complement strand
GTTTTAAACCCGCCCCGGCGGGCGGGTTTTACCAACTATCTATGGCATCATCGACAATTGTTTTAAACCCGCCCCCTGTTGCCGCCCAATGGTGCGTTACGGCTTTCGCCTAACGCACCCTACATTAATTGTTGCCCAATTTAACACCTAACATTTCATTCGCACGGTGGATATTTTTTAGCACAGACTCAGCCGAAAAATGCAGCGCGGCGCGTTCGGTTTCGGTTAAATTTAATTCCAGTACGCTTTCAACGCCAATGCTTCCCAGGCGACAGGGAACGCCAATAAAAATATCTTTTAAACCGTATTCCCCTTGCAAATAAGCGGAAACTGGCATCAAGCGCGACTGGTTAAATAAAATCGATTCCACCATCAAACAAGTAGTAGCAGCAGGAGTGAAATAAGCACCCCCCGTCTGCAACAACTGCACAATCTCTGCACCGGCGTTACGAGTCCGCTCTACTAAACGCTCGATGGTTGCATTGTCCATTAATTCTGCAATTGGAATGCCGCTGACTGTGCAGTATCGGGGTAAAGGTACCATTAAATCGCCGTGACTTCCCAGTACCATGGCGCTGACATCAACAGTTGGCACGCCTAATTCCATGGCAATAAATGCTTGAAATCTGGCTGAATCTAAACCGCCTGCCATGCCAACAATGCGCTGAGGTGGCAACCCGCTTGCTTGCCATGCCAAGTAAGTCATGACATCTAGCGGGTTGGTAACCACGAGCAAAATCGCTTCGGGGGAATGTGCGATCGCCTTCTTAGCTGCCTCGACCACAATTGTTGCATTCACCTGCAACAAATCGTCGCGACTCATTCCCGGTTTGCGCGGACTTCCGGCAGTAATAACTACTACATTAGAATCTGCCGTATCTGCGTAATTATTCGTACCGAAAATGAAGCGATATGCCTCCGGCACGCTGGCGCGAACGCACCTCTCAATCCCCCGCGCCTGCATCAAATCCAGCGCCATTCCCTCTGCCAATCCGGGCACCACATCCAGCAACACCACATCAGCAATATTTTTCTCCACAATTCGCTGCGCCAAGGTGCTACCAACTTTTCCAGCACCGATAATCGAAACCCGTGCCGGAGAATGTGAAGGCCAAACAGAGGAATGCACTATCATTTAAACGGTTCCACTTGATCGACGCGCAACCAAATATTCGGGGTGGGAACTTTCCCAAACTTGACCAAGGCATAATCACCCCGCAAGTCCACCACTTCCCCCTTGCTATCAAAAATATAAGGCGGGAAGCGCGTATCGCTAGCCAGAGCTTCTACGCTGTTTTCCAACTTTTCCCGCACCGCACGCACCAAATCGCCCTTTTTGACTGCCATAACTGGTTCTTTCAACATTTCTTCATTTATACCCGATCGCATTTTAAAATAGTTTGTCAGTTGTTTTTTAATCCCTTGACAAATTGATCTAAAAATGCTTCTCCTCGCTTCAGCGATCCAAAATCACCCACCTCTTCACTTTAGTTGTGGTTTAACTCAGAAACTAGCGGTTTAAACAATAGCCTTGCCGCCCTCGCCGCAATGCGGCTACGTACCAATAAGTAAATCGATTGGTAGACTTATAGTAGACTTGAGATGGTTTGGCTTCCTCAAACCTATGGAGGATAGGGAACTCGAATCCCTGACCTCTGCGGTGCGATCGCAGCGCTCTACCAACTGAGCTAATCCCCCTTGCCGAATTTAGATTCAATCTAAAATCAACTGACTGGCATTATGCATTCTAGCACTCAGTAACGCTGGGCTGCGGATCGTGGCGGGAATAAACTTCCTGTATCCGCTCTAATTCCAGATCCGAAAAATAATCCACCGTCCAGTTAGCTTGACGTTGCAGCATGTGAAACGGGTAAGTATTTGCTATCCCAACCACATCCATCCCGGCACGCTTCGCCGCTGTAATCCCGACTTGGGTATCTTCTATTACCAAACACTCGGACGGTTGCAAGTTGAGATCGGGATACATTTGATTCAGCCGTTCGACTCCCAGCAGATAACCATCGGGTGCGGGCTTGCTAACCATTAGGTCGTCCCCCGTCACGCTTACTGAAAAATACTGAGCAAGATTAGTGCGATTCAATACTATTTCTAATTCCGCACGCAGAGCGCCGGTGACGACCGCGAGTTTAAGATTAGCCGCTTGTAGCTTTAAAATAAAATCTTCTAAGCCCGCAGAGATGGGTAATTGGGGCATTGTCTCCAACAGACTTTGGTAGGCTTGAGTTTTGCGGGCGATTAAGGTGTTGAGAACGGCATCCGAGACGAAGCGACCGCGACGGATTAAGATATCGTTGAGACAGGCGCGATCGCTCCTTCCCAAACAATATTGCCGAAACTCTCCCCGTTTAGGTCGCAGATTCTCCTCAATCAGAAGTTGTTCGATCAACTTCTCGTGGATCGGCTCATCCTTAATAATGACACCGTTGAAATCGAATAAAACCGCCTTTAACGCCATGCTTATCTGTTAAAAAGCTGGGGCAGCAAAACCCTCAGAATCAAATGGGATGTAAGTTGAAGACGCAGCTGATGTTGTTTGCCCGGGAATGGGTTTGATACCTTGGGTGAGTTGATGCAGTCC
>DNGG01000448.1 GCA_003486675.1 Cyanobacteria bacterium UBA11372 | reverse complement strand
GAGTTTGGCAAGGTGCTGTTTGACGTGCTGAAAGCCAAACCGGGGCGCGACTTTTTCCCCGCGTGTCAGCAAGTGGTAATCGAGGGAAATGATCTAGATTTAAACAAAATTCCCATGATTCGCCCGTATCCAGGCGATGCAGGCAAAATTATCACCTTGGGATTGGTAATTACCAAAGATTGCGAAACCGGCGTACCGAATGTGGGAGTCTATCGCTTGCAACTGCAATCGGGCAATACAATGACGGTGCATTGGTTATCCGTCAGAGGTGGGGCGAGGCATTTACGCAAAGCCGCGCAACAGGGTAAGAAATTGGAAATAGCGATCGCCCTAGGCGTAGATCCCCTGCTGATCATGGCAGCTGCTACCCCCATCCCCGTAGACTTATCAGAATGGCTGTTTGCAGGGCTTTACGGCGGTTCCGGCGTCCAACTCGCAAAATGCAAAACAGTTGATTTAGAAGTCCCAGCCGACTCAGAAATGGTCTTAGAAGGGACGATTGCACCTGGGGAGGTATTGCCAGATGGGCCATTTGGCGATCACATGGGATATTACGGCGGCGAGGAAGATTCGCCCCTGATTCGCTTCCACTGCATGACCATGCGAAAAGATCCAATTTATTTAACCACATTTAGCGGGCGTCCGCCGAAAGAAGAAGCGATGATGGCGATCGCACTCAATCGCATCTACACCCCCATCCTGCGGCAACAAGTCTCAGAAATCGTCGATTTCTTCCTGCCAATGGAAGCTTTAAGTTACAAAGCTGCCATTATTTCCATTGACAAAGCATATCCCGGACAAGCCCGCCGCGCCGCCCTGGCATTTTGGAGTGCCTTACCCCAATTTACCTACACCAAATTTGTCATTGTCGTCGATAAAAACATTAACATTCGCGATCCGCGTCAAGTCGTCTGGGCAATTAGTTCCAAAGTTGACCCCACGCGCGATGTTTTTATTTTGCCCAATACACCCTTTGATAGTTTAGACTTCGCCAGCGAAAAAATAGGTTTAGGCGGACGCATGGGGATTGATGCGACAACTAAAATCCCCCCCGAAACCGAACACGAATGGGGCGCACCTTTAGAATCAGATCCAGATGTAGCGGCGATGGTAGAAAGACGTTGGGCGGAATATGGATTAGCAGATTTACAATTAGGCGAAGTCGATCCGAACTTGTTTGGTTATGATATGCCGAAGCACAAACCAAAAATTTGAAATCTCACAAAGAATAGACCTCTTGCAAAAATAGGTCGGACGGGCAAGATGCCCATTCCACAAGAAAAAAGGACTTACGCAGGTCGAAACCAGAAACCGGGTTTCTTTGTAAATCTCTGCTTGCCAAACCAACAATTTTTCCGAGAAACCCGGTTTCTTTGCGTAAATCCTGGAAAAGATGACTCTTGTGGGGTAGGCGTCTCGCCTGCCCAAGAAATAGATAAAAAACTCTCTTTCCTTCCTCTGCATTCTCTGCGCGTGGAGCGGTTTTACTACCTTCTTGCTGGAAGATTATCTACTTCTTCCTTGCAAAGAAACGGGATTTCTAGGAAAACGACTGGTAACTAGAGATCGCAGTCAGAAACCCGGTTTCTAGAGCGAAATAAACCGGGTTTCTGGGAAAATCGCCGCCAGAAACCCGGTTTCTAGCCTCAAAAAATTTTTTCTGATACTTTCCGGATCTGCTCCGACTCTATGGGGAAAAGGGCTATAAGCGATCGCGGCTGTTTGCAGACAAGCCGCAAAATGCATCGCAGCTAATATCTCCCCAAACTTTAGCAATATCACTAGAGCGTTTTGTCTTTGCACAAAGCGTCAGATGCATTTTGCGAAGTTTGGCAACCCACATAGAGAAAAGGGATGCACCCCAAATGGCAGAAGCACCACTTTACAACAAAAACAAAATTCGCGTCACCCGCAGTTTGTTAGAAGCACAAGGAGGTCGATATCCAGTTCGCAACATTTCTAAAATCAAACTCGACAAGAAAGGGGAAAAAGGAGGAATTTCTTACAACTCTGTCTTTGCCACTTTCCTAGCAATTTTAATAGCCTTTGGTGTGAGCCAGCCGATTGTCGCCTTAATTGCGTTCCTGGCTTTTTTCTTTGCAGCAGTCGATCCATCAACTCAGCCTCAACCAGTCTTCGATCTAAAGATTATCTTATCTCCCAATAACGAGGAACTTACCCTCTCTCCGGAAGATGGTGACGACTTGAAAGCGCTGCAAAAGGCGCTGGAAGACGCAATTGATAGTACCTACCATGCCAGAGATATCAAAATAATTAGCGGTTCATTAAAATAGGAGGAAAGAGAAATCCTTAAGCTGAGAAACCCGGTTTTTCCAAAAAACCGGGTTTCTCAGCTTAGCTCGCTTCCCACTGGCAAGTCGATCCGAATTTTTGCGGATATGCTATAACGTATGAGTACAGATTCTTAGGAATTCGCGTCGTGGCTTCAAGGCTAACTTTCCTTGATACTAAAACTTGTGCGTCGCTAGGGTATCGTCCCTAGGGTACCAAGCGCTGATATGCCAAGGCTAAAAAACAGGGAAAGCCAAGCAGAGAAATATAACCATACCCGTTGGTGGGGGTGCATCTAATTTTATCAAAGAGTTAAGTAGAAGTCGGTTCAGGTGGGTTTGCCCATCTGTGCTGTCTTTTATCTTTTGTCTCTAGGGAAGCCGCAGCGCCAAACTGCATTTGTCATTTACCCCAGGCAATAAAGCTGTCAAAGTTTTATCAACTTCTGTGAAGAAATCGGAAATCACCGCAACTTCATCAGTAGACAAGAGTGTATTTCACCTTGCGTGAGATGCACCCTAAGCAATAGGGCTGTGGGGCTACTCGTACAAAAGGATAACGCACCCGCATATGCTATCTACCGCCGAAAAAGTACTTTACAACAAGAATAAGGTTCGCATTACCAGAGCGCTGCTTGAGTATAAAGGCACCGAGTATCCAATTCGGAACATTTCCAAAGTCAGGGTGGACAAGAAAGAAGCTGATGAGCAACCATTTATAAGTTTCACCCTTCTGGCTTGTTTAGCGGCAGCAGCGGCTTTGTACTTCAATCTGCCAGCGTTAATAGTACTGGGAGCAATACTGGTTTTACTTTGGATTTTCAACCCAACCGAGGTAGAGCCTACCTACAAGTTAATCGTCACTACGAATCAAGGGGAAGTAATCACCCTCGAACCTAAAGATGGTGACGATCTCAAACAGATGAAAGGCGCGTTGGAACAAGCAATAGATATGTCTGATTATCGGTCATAGTAGGGGTGGGTTTTACCAGATATTTGAAGAGTTGGTAAAACCCGCCCGTAGTGGGAAATCTGACCTCTCCCCTAACCCCTCTCCTCGTAGGAGAGGGGAGAAAACCGATAAAATTCACTCTGAGGATGGATATCTCAAGTCTTAATAATAGCTGATAATCAGAACAGAGATACCCTAAGCAATAAGGCCGTGGGGCACGCCTAGAGAATTGGAAGGCACCCACTATGTCAATATCATCGCCAGAAAAATTTTACGAAAACCCAGAAGAGCGAATTCGGATTACAAAGACTGTGCTTGAGTATCAAGGGACGGATTATCCAATTCGCCATCTTGAGAAATGGAAGGGGGAGCCGGATTTCCTGTCTAAAAAGTCGCCCCCGTTCGATATCATCCCTCTAGGGGGTCTAATATTGCTAGTTACCTGGGCTTTAGGGCAAACGACGTTAATATTGCCGGAGGTGGTATTGCTTGGACTTGTAGCTCTTCTGAAAGCAAGTGACGAGCCTGCTTACAAGCTGATCGTTACTACAGATAAAGGTGAGGAAATAGCTATAAAGGCTAGCAGTAAGGAAGAACTGGAAAAAATGAAATCAGCCCTAGAAAAAGCGATGAGTTATTTAGGAGAGGATTAGTAGCTGGCTTTTGAATTCAGGGCAATGTATGGGCGATCGCATCGAATGCGATCGCCTATTCTTCACCAATCCAGTAGAGTGGCAGGGCAACCGACAAGTCTATGCCTGTTTCAATCGTCGGTATCGCTGCGGTTTAGGCTTGGAAATTGGAGCAGCCATCAATAAAACTTTCTCCAACAACCAAGGAGAAATACGGTTGCACCACGCCGCTAAATGACTTTGCCATCCGACTAAAATTTCAGGGTATTCTTGCTTCAATCCCGCCATCAGTGCTTGAGCTACTTTTTGGGGAGTTGTCGGTACAACGAAGCGAAACCACTGCAAGTCTCGCACCATGTCGGTATCGGTTAAAGATGGCAGCAAAGCAATGACTCGGATATTGTATGGAGCAAGTTCGCAGCGCAATGCTTGGGTAAATCCCAAAATTGCAAACTTAGTGGCACAATAGGTAGCCATTGTCGGTGCTGCTACCTTGCCCATCAAGCTGGAAACGTTAACGATTGTACCTTCGCCTTGGGTTGCCATGCGTCGCGCTACCAAACGAGTCATGGCGTACATTCCCATTAAATTAATGGCGATTTCTTGCTGCACGTTTGGCAGTCGAGATTTCAAGAAAGGTGTTTGATGTGCAACGCCCGCACAATTTATGAGAAGATGAATCGGACCGTAATCTCGCCATGCTTGTGCGATCGCAATATTCACCTCGATTAATTGCGTCAGATCCAATGGCAGGATCGCAACTTCCGCCCCCAGCGCCTCGATTTCGGTTGCCACTTCAGCTAAGCGGGTGGCATCCCGCGCTACTAACAACAGGCGTTTTACCCCTTGTTGGGCTAATTCTAGCGCGATCGCTCGCCCAATTCCACGGGAAGCTCCAGTAACTAGAGCCGTTTTTCCTTGAACGTTCATAACTTAAACCCTCCAAATTTGAGGTATCATCGCGCCGCACTTTTGATGCCGAGTTGAAAGATTTCTCGCAGGCAGAATTCTCGACACGCTGCGAGACAAACCGTGATGCGCGATTTTGGTATCAAATGAAACTAAACTTGTACAAACAAGACATTTCTCAGAAATTGTGTGCTGAACTCTCTTTGCTGTAGATAAATCTGGGAAACGTCTTGTACCGTGAACGCGACTAGCCTAGAAACCGGGTTTCTCTGAAAAATAGTCGGGAAAGGGAACTAGAGATCGCAGCAACAAACCCGGTTTCTTTGGGTAAGTCTTTTTGATTTAAGCTGGCACTACGCAAGCATTGGCGAGTCATCAAGCCAAGAAACCGGGTACAAGCTGAAAAATCGTCGCCTTGGAACTAAAGATTTACGTAGAAACAAAGGTGATAGGTCGTTTACGCGCAGTTTTACCAGCATTCAAAAAATTCTAGAATCCGTCAATTGTGAAGCGACAAGATTGAAACAAAGCATAAGTGACTAATCTCCCTGATACAAAATTGACCGGAAGCAAATCTCCAGTCATACCTTAGCAATTAAATCAAGAAGCTGCAATATTTTTTCATAAATTTTCCTTGACAATGCTTCAATCCGCTTTCGCAGCATCATTTATTTCTCAAGGTTCTTGCTGTTGGGTGTAGGGAAATGCTAATAAAACGATACTTTACAGTGGAGACTTCGCCTGGTATAAGAAAAAGCCCCAGAAGATAAACTCTTCTAAGGCTTGACCAGGGTGCATCTACCATTCCCTATTACTGGGATAGTCGCTAAGATCCGGAAGGATTTACCGAATCAATCCAGTTTTTTAGATTTATGTCCAACGTTGCATCCCGATTGGGAGACGCCAAAGCCTTACCTACTCTCGCACCGGCAGTATACATCGTCGGGGCGGGACCGGGCGATCCCGAATTGTTGACGGT
>DNGG01000319.1 GCA_003486675.1 Cyanobacteria bacterium UBA11372 | reverse complement strand
GCGCGATCGCGTATCCATCGCATTGTGCCATCGGGACGGATAACGCGATACTCAACATCGTATCCGCCAACGAGCGCCCGTTCGTAAAAAACAGTGCGAATTCTTTCTCGATCCTCGGGATGAATCGCCTCGAGCCATTCGGTAAAATTCGCGTACAAACTTTCGCAGTCACGCTGCCAAATTTTTTCGTAAGCGGGAGAAACATAAATTAGTTGCTCTTGTTTTGGATCGGATATCCAAAACACATCTTGCAAATTTTCTACCAGTTGGCGAAACCTTTCTTCACTGTGGCGCAGTGCTTGTTCAAATTGCTTGCGTTCTGTAATGTCGTAAAAAGTAGCGATCGCTGCCTCGATTTGTCGTTGCGCGTTGCAAATCGGTCTAGAATCAACTAACAACGTTTTCCGACCCCCATCGGGGAACAAAACTTCCATCTCTTCAGCGATGACAATTTCTCCAGAAACGAGACTGCGCGCTAAAGGTATTTCCTCTGCGGTGTAGCGTCGTCCATCCGGGTAAAAAGCTGCGTGCGTTGGCTGAACGTAATCTGCCACCCGTTCCATATTTAGGGAAAATCCAGCTAAAATTTGCTGTGCTTGGGCGTTTGCCAGCAACATACCACCGCTAGGCGCTTCTACCACTATCAGTCCCGCTGGCATTTGTTCGATCGTCGCTTGCAAAAGCTTTTGCTCTGACTTAAGTGCTTCCAGCAGGCGAATCCTTTCTTGTTCCGCTTGTTTATATTCTGTCAGGTCGCGGGCGATACTCAGTACCGAACTCACCGATCCATCCGGGGCAAATTCAGGTACGAGCATACAGTGATAGTGGCGCTTGCCCTTGGGGGTGGAAAACTCGAACTCGATGGTTTTTCCTCGTTCAGTATTAAAGACTTGCCGCAGGCTTTCGTCGCATAAAGTACAAATTTGCTCTGGAAAGTTCATTTCCCGGTTAGTCATACCCAGGAAAGCTTCTGGCGGCATTCCAGTTGCTTGCTCGACTGTCGGACATACATACACGTGACGCAAGTTTTGGTCAAAGCGAGCGATAATATCGGGCGAGTTTTCCACCAAAGCTGTCAATTCCTGCTTTTGCTGCTCCAGCGCCGCCTCGGCTTGCTTTTGGTCGTGAATATCCGTACAAGTGCCAAACCAGTTAACAATATTACCCAGCGAGTTACGTAATGGCACTGCCCGCGTAATGTGCCAGCGGTAAGAACCATCGCCTAGTTTGAGGCGGAATTGCATCTCAACTGGGTTACCCGTTGCCAAACCAGTTTTCCAGCGGCGTAGCGTTTCTGACAAGTCATCTGGGTGAATAGCCCGTTGCCATTCCCATCCTTTGGATGTATCTGGTGTCAATCCGGTGCAGTCGTACCAGCGCTGGTTCAAATACTCGACGAATCCATCGGCGCGGGTAAACCAAACCAGTTGGGGCACGTTTTCCGCCAGCACGCGATAGCGCTCCTCGCTCGCTTGTAGCTTTTGCAAGTTAGTTTCAGCCCGCCGTTTGGCATCGCGCAACGCAGTGTTGAGCGAATTGATTAGAAGCGTTACCAATACAAACGTGCCCAACTGAATCAAGTTCGCCAGGTTCATGCCAGCAAAGGAACCAACTGGCGGCAAGAAGAAATAGGCGATCGCCAGGGTAGACAATAAAGTAGCGAGCAACCCCGCTCTCATACCGGCGTAATAGGTGCTGATGGCTACCGCGGCATAAAACAGAGCGTAGATCTTCGAGGAGATCAACGGCTCTAGTAGTAGAGTGAGTAACAGCGCGATCGCTACGCTAATAGCAGCAATGCCGTAGCACCAAAGTTGATAACGCGGTATTTTGACCATGAAAGTTGCCAAGGAATTTTCTTCCCCGTAAGTTGCTAGCTTTCTTTACCTTAGATAGGTGACAAATCTTTCGCAATTTACCTTAAGGCGTATTTACCTTGTAGGGAGAGGGAAGAGCGAGAAGAATTCGACGATCCTAGAAACCCGGTTTCTGTGTAGATCTCTGCTTGCCAAACCGAAGATGTTTCAGAGAAACCGGGTTTCTGTGCAGATCTGTGGTTGCCAAACCGAAGATTTTTCAGAGAAACCTAGAAACCGGGTTTCTGTGTCGATCTCGATTTTTCAGAGAAACCCGGTTTCTTTGCCTCAGTCGTGTCTTGCTCATCTTGCTCATCTTTCTCATCTTCCCCCCATTTTTAAAGATGCCGTGAAGAGTAAGAACCTCGGCGCTCCTTTCGGCTTTTTTTGGTCTAAAATGTTACTTAACTTAAAAAAGCGGTGAACTAAGCTATGTGAAATATAGCATTAAGTCAGGGTAGCCGAGATAGGGACGAGCAAACACCGATGCATCTTGATACTGGTATTTCTGGGATTTTTGGCAGCGATCGCCACTGGCGCGCCTCGCTTTACAAATATAAACAAAAAGGACACGCGGCGATTAACCTATGAGATTTCGCAAGCATAGTTTGATATTCCAATTAGTTAGTTATTATTCAGTTTTATCGCTTTTAGTTCTTGGTCTTTTGGCGACAACCGTTCATGTGCAAGCACAAAATGCCCTCGAACAATCTGTAGTCGATCGACTCACCGTAGCCGCATCGTTAAAAGAATACCAGCTCCAAGATTGGATCAAAAACCAGCGTCAAGATATTCTTTGGATCGCCCAAGTGCCAGAAATTCAGGAACAACTGGCAATTTTGTACGTAAAAGACAAATTTGACCCGCAACGAGAATTAGCTTATGCGCGGCTGAGAAAAACTATATCAGATATTATTGCCGTTAAGCCGAGTTTGCAAAGTATTTTGATCGTAACTAACGGCGAAGTGGTTATTTTTTCCACAATGGATAAAACTTTAGAAGGGAAATATTTTGCCATAAAAGAACCGATAGTTTATTTTACCAGCGAGACAGCAGAGGCGGCGGCGCCGAAGTTTTATACATCGCCGCAGACTGGAGAAGCGAAGATTACCTTTGCGACGGGGATATTTAACCAAGAGGGGCAGAGACTGGGAGCGATCGCAGTTAATTTAGATTTAAAAGGAATCGAGGAATTAATAGGCGATCGCACAGGTTTAGGCAGCAGCGGCGAAACCTATCTAGTAGGAAAATTAGCCAACCGCAACGTTTTTATCTCAGGAAGACAGGCGGGAAGCAAAAAATTTGCTGAAGGAATTCGCAGCTTCGGTATCGACGCCGCAGTCGCAGGTGAGAGAAGTTTTGGACGCTATCAAAACTACGACGGCATTCCAGTTGTAGGCGTTTATCGCTGGCTTGCCAAAGAGAATTTAGCACTATTAGCCGAGATCGAACAAACAGAAGCCTTCGCGCCAGCCAGACAGCTAGCCAGTACTATCGTAGGAATTGGATTAATTTTGGCTGGATTATTGCTAGTAGCAGTGTACTTGCTATCGCGCCAAATTACGCGACCGATTTTAGCCATGACTAAAACCGTAACCAAAGTAGCTGCTGG
>DNGG01000174.1 GCA_003486675.1 Cyanobacteria bacterium UBA11372 | reverse complement strand
TGGTTATTTGGCACCGCGCTGGTATCGGCTATAGCTTCCGCGCTTGCAGGTGCGATCGCTGTCGCCACCTAGTCTTTAAAGTTTTCTCCGCTAACCTGAAAGCCAAGCCTCTCAATCTTGAGAGGCTTTTTTATCGCTGACCTAGAAACTGGGTTTCTTCAACAAAACCTTCGCCAAAATACCCTCACCCTGAAGGGTGGGGCGTGACAAACTTTGGCTGCCTCCGCAGCCTGCAAGCAATGATTTTAGCCCACGTAGGTGGGCTTTGTTTGTGTAGCCCCATGCTTCAGCGTGGGGCGTTTCAGAAAATTGGCGCAGGTATGTATTTAAGAAACCCGGTTTCTTTTATAGCCGATGTGAATTCCGTTTGTGGCGGTGGGAAAAATAACCTGGGAGATGAGCAAGGGTTTTTCTTCCCTATCCTCCCCTTCCCCACCTTTCTTGCGTAATGGGGGGTAACAGAGGTGAATCTACTATTAGATTTATGGTGTCTCAAGTATGAACTACACCGAATTCAACCAGTTTTTAGACCAGTGTTACGCAGAATTAGAGAAAAAGCACTTTTATTTAAAAGCCGAATTCGGCATAGGATACTACGAAAAATCTGAGATTGACTGGCAGCGAGGAATTTTAAAATTCACAGACAACTCAGCTGTTAAATTAATTGCCAAAGTTACGCCAATCGGTTCTTATTCAACCACCAATTCAACCTGGATGTGGGGGTGGGAATATCCATCTATACCCGCTGCACTGAAACAGAAATGCGAGCAACTCAAAGAATTAGGCAAGATCGCAAGACCGGAAATATTTGCAGCCAGTATTTTTACAGCCGAATCAGAAACCGCCTGGGAAATCGCTGCAATGGCCTGTCACCACTTCAAATCAATGGGTTGTTACCGTGCAGTTGTTCGAGGAGTTTGGGTTTTCGCTACGATTGATGATGTCCAAAGTCCGGTCGATTACCCATAATCGAGAGCCGGGACACGGCAGGATCAAAGTTATCTGTTTGTCTGAGATATCTCTGATGCCGTGTCCCTACGCAACAACTCTGTGAGGTTTTTTTATTATGGGCAATTCAACGGACATCATATCACATCTTGCATCGAGGCTAAAAACTGGGTTTGGAGCAAATAGCTCAATTTGAAACCCTAGATTTTACGTCAAGAAACAAGCGTTTAAAGGCTTGTTGATAATGGTGCAAGCTCTGAGTTGAACCTACTATGAATAACCCATAAATTCAATAAATTTTACAGGACTAAAGCTGCGTGTCACACTCGGTGGTTGGTGCGTGACGTTACAAGTCTAATTGCTACGTTCAAATATGCTCGCAGCGTCACGCACCCGGAGAGAAAAAATATGCCAGTTGCATAAGTCATAGTTTAGAAAAATGTTGCCAGAATGGCTAATGTTAGCACTAATATTGCATGAGCCATTACCAGTTACCAATTAGCCATTACCAATTAGCAGCTTCCTTTACGAAATTGCCGCTGCAATCTTGTGTATGCGATCGCGACTCGACTCGACTCGAAGAACAAACTCAACAGTGTTAGTTCATGCCCAGATATTGGAGGATACCGCGAGCGATCGCCGCCGCCATTTGACTTTGGTAAGCTGGATCTGTCAATCTACGACTTTCCGATGGCGAAGTCACATAACCTGTTTCCACTAAAACCGCAGGCATTGGGTTATTGCGGAGAACAAAAAATCTAGCGCGGCGCACCCCTCGGTTATTAATATCAATACTCTGTAAAATGCTGTTGTGGATTGTCCGCGCCAGGGCAGCACCGTTACCAAAATAATAGGTTTCTAATCCATTAACATCGGGGCGGTTTTCAATCGAATTGGCATGAATGCTGACAAACAAATCCGCATCTACTCGCTTTGCGATTACCACCCGTGGCGCTAAATCGACAAAATAATCGCTGTCGCGCGTCATCACGACTTGAATACCCCTTTGTTCCAATATGCGCGCTACCTGTTGCGAAATTGACAAGATAATATCTGCCTCGTGAATTCCTCCCACGCCAATCGCGCCTACATCTTTGCCTCCATGTCCGGGATCGATTACCACCACGGGGCGCGTTTTGGGAGAGCGGGGTATTATCCTCTCAACAGGCGGTTCAACAGCAGGTTGCGGTGGTATTGGTGGGGGTGAGGACGGCGGCGGTACGGGTATCGGACTGCTAGCGTCAGGATTAGAAACAAAATCGGCGGGTGGCGGACTAATAACTGCGCCTATTTGTTGGGGAACTGGTAATTGTACCGTCCAAGTATTCGGTGAAATGCCGACGACTTTGACTTGTTGGGGGTCTAGGGAATAACCTGGAGCCAATTCAATTACAATCCGCGTTGTCCGGTCATCAAACTGTCCCACTCGCACAGAACGAATCACATCTCCTAGTTCCCGCTTCGCCGTGGGCCATCCTCCTAGGGATGTCCCTGGCAAATCAATTACCAAGCGAGTAGGGTTAAAGAGCAATTGTGCCTTGGGTTGAATCCCTTGGTCAGTTCTAAAGATTAACCGATTAGCGTTGGCTTCAAAGCGCCAAAACCGTAAATTAGCTGCTTCTACCGGAGAAGATAGTAAAAAAAAGCCTAAAAGACCGGGTAACAGCTGATGTAATTTCAAGATAATGTCTCCAATCCCGCGCGCGGTATAACCAGTTACTAGACACCAGCAAATGGCAAATCCAGATTATACATCGAAATTGCTTTACGCGATCGCAAGCTGGTGCGGTCATATAATTTACAGATTTTGAAATTTATTAAGGAATATCAATTGACTCAACTGCAACGGCTAGCAATCTCACCCTCACAATTGCACGGGCAACAAATTGAACTAACGCCCCAACAACGGCATTATTTAAGTCGAGTTTTGCGCTTACAACCAGGCGATCGCTTTATCGCCATGAACGGACAAGGACAATGGTGGCTGGCGATGCTTTCTGGC
>DNGG01000382.1 GCA_003486675.1 Cyanobacteria bacterium UBA11372 | reverse complement strand
TAGGGTAGGGCGTTGGCAATGACGTTAGGGCCAACAAGCGCATGGCTTCTGGCAGTGCGAATTGCTTCGCGGAAGTTGCTGGTACTACTCACGGGAGTGCCTCCCTTGTTGGGATGTGACTGTTTTGGTTTTATTGTGACTCAGATTCTCAAATCTCTGCATCCGCCATCAGACGGCTGGTCTGGATGTGCGTATTTATCCCGAATCGACGTGAAAGCTTTGTACCGAATTCCGTAGAAACGCAATGGTCGGATTCTGGTTGTGATAAAGAAAATGGGTTCAAGTGAAAAACAACGCCCCAAGCCCCACCCTCCGGGAAACTGCGATGGAGGCGTCTATAACGAGAAGCGTTTTCCCAAAACAGGATTCTTATGATGGCAACTCAGTCTGCTGTTTACTCGTATCAATTTACCCGCGAGATTTCATCCCCTCGCTCAGATTTGGGTGACTGCATTGGGGGCACGCAGTCGCGTCGCTCTGGAAAAGAAGCAGGTGCATCCCGTCAGCACGGTATGACACGCCAAAAAGCAGCAGAAACTGATTTGCAACTGGCTCCTGAGTCCCAAATCAAATTCTTGCCGAAGGCTCAGAGGACTGCAACTGAACCCTCGCCCGCTGCTCGTCAAGGTTGCGAGCAAGGCGAGTGGGATACCAAAGGGATGGAACTCTTGATGGCTTACCACCAAAATCCCTCTGTTTCGCTGCGGAATCAACTGGTCAAGTTGCACGCTGGTTTGGTTCGCAAGGTGGCGCATCGCATTAGATATCAATGCACCGAACCTTATGAAGATTTGGAACAAATTGGTTTTATCGGTTTGATTCGCGCCATTGAGCGGTTCAATCCCACTCAAGGCTGTGCCTTTAGTTCGTTTGCGATACCTTACATTCGCGGCGAGATGCTGCATTTTCTTCGCGACAAGAGTTCTATTGTAAAGATACCCCGCCGCTGGCAAGAACTTCACATCGAAGGAGAAAAGGTGCAAAAACAACTGACACAGAAGTTGGGACGCACGCCGAAGGATGCCGAAATTGCCCAAGCGCTGGAAGTTTCGCTGCAAGAGTGGCGCGATAGCAAGTTGGCTGCTCAAAACCGCCAGCCTCTGAGTTTGGATGCTACGGTGGCTCGCCAACTAGATTATCCGGTTAGTTTGGGAGAAACTTTGCCCGATACTCGCTATCAAGCTTTTCAACATTTAGAGGAAGACCGGCAGCAATTGCAAGATGCTTTGAGTCAGTTGGAAACGAAAACCAGAGCGGCAATTGAGTGCGTATTTCTGCGCGAACTACCCCGCAAAGAAGCTGCTAAACAGATTGGGGTTAGTCCGATGACCGTAACTCGACACCTGCAAAAAGGAGTCGATCAGTTGGTTACTATGTTGCAACCTCAAACCGCTGGTTTGGCTGGTTAGTTATTAGCCATCTTGTAGCGAAATTAGCTGAGAAACAAATGTCTGGCTTCAAGCTAAAACCCGTTTTAACTGGTTCAAATAATTGTCCCAATCCGAACGAGTTGACTCCAACTCGTTCCCAGGTTCAACCTGGGAACGATTTATAGCGCGTAGCGCTGGTGTATTTACAGATAACGGAAAGCAGCGTCAGCGGCGTGATGAACATTAAAATCGTATTCAACTCGTTCCCAGGTTCAACCTGGGAACGATTTACGGGAGGTTCCACCTCCGGATCTGCAATATTATCTGAGGAAATATACGCATTTATTTCATCGCCAGAAGCAACTGGAAAAGCTGGCGATCGCTTCCCATACTTCCTACGTTTCATACCATGTCCGTCATCAGCATTGCACGTCGGGGCGGGTTTATTTATTCTTGGCGCTGCTAGTAAATATTTCTCGTCAAACTCGCTCCTACTATACATAAACTTTGCTACCGGACATGATATCACACTAGCATTGCTGGTTCTGTTTGCAATTCTCCTCCAGATTCTCTGATGTAAAATTCCGCATCTATATTTTTCATCATTGCTGCATCCCGTTGCTGCCAAACTCGGAATATTTCTTGTCTGCCGTCATCGAAAGTATTTGGGTCGATTTTGTAAGTTTTAATTTTTGGCGATCGCAAGTCTCTTCCCCTAATACGTTTCAGCTTTAATCCCAGCAATTTCAGAATCCTACCGAAAACTTTTATTCCTGTAACGCCCTCTTGTTCTGTTTCACTATAAACGCTGATACCCAGAATTCTTTTAATGTGCTTGCTGCAAGTTATTGCCTTGGCTTTGAGTTCGATTAAATCCGCGTCTGTTTCTTGAAATTCCCGTTCTATATCCAGAATAACGGGGATTTTTAATGCTCTCAATGCTTCAATTTTTAAGGTGTAAGTTTGCAAATCTGGTAAAAATACCTTGCCTTCACCTGTTTTTAAATTTTCGCTCCACTCCTGGAAATCTTTGAGGTTAAAATGATTGCGATCGCCAATCAAATAATAGTGCGTTAATATTTGCATATAATAACCCCTATCATCGCGGATTTTCAGTTCTGGAGTAACTTTTAACCCATATCGCTGTTGCAAGATATATTTATTCACTTGGTAGCGTTCTGAATCTGTTAAATATCCCTTAGCTAACAGATGCTCGTATTCACTGAAATTGATCTCCATAGAATTAGCAACAGCCTCGGCTTCCCTGAATTCCATTTTAGTTTTTATCGAGCTAATTTTCTGTTTAATTAATCTGGCTTTTTGATTGTTATTTTCAGCTTGTTTTTGCAGATCAAAAATTTCTATTACCAGCTTTTTGGCTAGTTCTCTATTTTGGGTAACTGCTGCTAAAAGTGCGTGACGTAGTTCGCCCAGGCGCTGTTTAGGAACCGATGCGATCGCATTGACTTGATGTCCTTCTGCGATTAATCCTTCTAGCATTGATTGACGATATAAAGTAATAGAAGCATTCACCCTCGCGGCAAACTTAGCCCAATTTCTCAGATGAATTAAATCAATCACTAAAGGTAAATCTACATCTATTTTATGAAACGTACTCATCAAAGCCAGGTTTTCTTTTTGATTCTCTTGATACCATTGAGATAAAACTCGATAATTCTTACTGCCGCTGCCGATGAGTTTTACTCCTCGCTTGGCGCACCAAATAATTCGCGGTATGTTAGAACGAACTCTTGCTAATGCTTGTCGCGCTTCCGAGTCGCTAATTACTCCTTGAAAAATTCCATAAACGCAATCAAAATGTTCCACATCAATGCTGACACCTGTTCCCAAACTCGGAGTGACAAAAACCGCATCATAATTCTTAGCTTTGCGATTGATATTTCTCACAAATTCGATGGCTTCGTGTTCCGGCGTATTGGTTGTTTGACTGCTAACAACTAGGGTTTTGGGATATTGTTTGTGGAATTGCTCTAAGCGCTGTTGAATGTAACGGTTGATTGTTTCTGGACTGTAACGTCCAGAACGGCTATCGGTAGTGACGTAGCACTTTTTACCGGCGATTAAATCTTGTTCTAATTGATTAATTAACAGCGTTGGGTTTGGCGAATCGTAGAATGTCACATCCCACCCATTTTCGGGTTTCCAATTGTTAATTGCTACCCACGGTTCAAGCTCAATTTCTGCTAGTCCTTTGAGGTAATCTAAAGAAATATCTGATAAATCGGCATCTTGGGCGATCGCTAAACCGCCCGTTTGCAAAACGGTGGAAATTAGCTGCTGGAAAACTTGCAAAATTTTGATTCTTTTGTCTTTACAAGTTTCGCTGTTGAGCAGATGCCACAAAGACTGTTCGACTTCATCTAAAATGATAATCCCACCTCGCCAATCTTCAGGGTTGAGTTTCCAGATGGAATCTATGCAAAGTCCGAGATCGCGGTAATTGGTAATTGATAATGGGTAATTGGGCATCGATGTCAATCCCCAATTTATGCCGATTTTGTCGCATAAAAATTTTCCCAGTTGGATGCGATGGGTAATTAATAAAACGGGTTGACCTTGGGTTTTTGCTTGTTGAACAAGGGTTTCTAGGGCAGTTGTTTTTCCGGTGCCTTTGGGTGATTTGATGCCGACTAATCCTGTTTTGGGAAATGGCAGTTCTCCCAAGTAACGTTGATTGAGAATGAGGGCGGGAGGATAGGTTAGTTCGGTGTGGGGTTTGGTTTTAGCTAAATCGGTTTCTAAATCTATACTGGATTGATAAATGGTTTGGAAAGCGGCTGCACCTTGGGCAACAATAAATTCATCTACGCCTTTTTCTTGTCCGGGAAGTCGGATGACTTTGGCTTGACAGCCCGTTTGTTCTATAAGATAACCTAGTTGGGCGATCGCATTCTCCACCGCCCTCTTTTTCTTCTCTTCCTTCTCGTAATCAAAACAAATATAAAAGGTACGTTCTTGAGTAAATGCTGCTAAATCTGGGATAATTTTTCTGTGAGTCACCCTACCTTGCCAATCTCTGGTAACGCGGTAGCCGCTGGTAATTCCTGGTAATGCGATCGCAATATACCCCTGGCTCAATAAAGCCGCTGCTTTTTTCACACCTTCACATATAATTATCGGCAATTTTTGTTCCATCACCCACTGCCAAAACCCTATCGCTTCCCCATTTTCAGACATTACAATATTCTCCGGCATCGCAACACCGTAACGCCCAGCCGCCTGCTGCCAAATCTGCAACGACACCCTCAAACAAAATACCCGCGTTGCCATTCCCGGCGGATGTTCGTATTTAATCGGTTTGCCTTCTCGATTCTGTCGCGGATAATTTGGCTTGAAGCATCCCCATTCCATCTCTTGCCAATTATTTAAAGCGTCTAACCCCGAACACCACCAGCCGCCTTTTGCCATCTGTGCGTAGCGACGCCGCCACTGGAGGCTAACTTGTCCTATATTAGTCCGGGGGACGCACTCGGAAATAAATAAGTAGTCGTAGGGCGAATTTCCTTCCAAAGAGATGAAATTGAGCGAGGCCAGAATCGGATCGATACCGCTGCCCTTGACTAATTCTTGGATATGTTGGGCGTCGAGATTGGGCAGATGCATGGCGCGAGTCTTCCTGAGTCAGATTTGGGGGTCAGTTCCGAGACACACTAGCTATGGTGTCCGGAATGCTAATTTTAGCCAAGAGTACGCTATCTGTAAAATATCTCACTTATGAGCAGACCTAACCCCCCTAACCCCCCTTCCCTGCGAGGGAAGGGGG
>DNGG01000033.1:14508-18525 GCA_003486675.1 Cyanobacteria bacterium UBA11372 | reverse complement strand
CCGTCGATGGCACCCGATGGCAAACATACAGTTTGGATCGAATATTTTGCCCCTTATCGCATTGCTGGTTTGGAAGGAACGGGTCAATACGGCACGGGTTGGACGGATGAACTGAAAAATAAAGTCGCCGATCGGGTAATCGATAAAATAGCAGAATACGCGCCCAACGTGAAGACAGCAACCTTTGCCCGCCGCGTCGAAAGTCCGGCAGAATTAGGAGCGCGTTTAGGCGCTTATAACGGCAATTACTATCACATCGATATGACTCTCGATCAGATGGTATTCTTCCGTCCGTTGCCGGAAATTGCTAATTACAAAACACCGATTGATGGATTGTATCTCACGGGTGCTGGAACTCACCCCGGTGGTTCGATTTCTGGAATGCCGGGACGCAATTGCGCGCGCGTATTCTTGCACGCACAACAACCAATTACCCAAACGTTAAAGGACGCACGCGATTCAATTAAATCCACTGTTGAATCGGTGTTTAGAATTATGTAATGGGTAATGGGTAATTGGTAATGGGTAATTGGTAATAGCAGATTGCAAATTTAAGATTTCAGATTGAATAATTAAGCATAAAATCTGAAATAATAAAATTACCAATTACCAATTACCAATCACCAATTAGCAATTAGCAATTAGCAATTACCAATGACAAATCGCGTTTTAATTATTGGGGGAAGCGGCAGAATTGGCAGCAGTGTGGCGGCGGATTTGGTCGCTCATACAGATACCGAAATTACGATTACTGGGAGAAATACAGTAACCGGAAATGCTGTCAGTTCTAATCTGGGATCGCAAGTACAGTTTCTGGCTTTGGATTTGGCAGATAAGGAATTGTTACGGGAAGCAATAGCAAACTCCAACATCGTCATCCACTGTGCTGGGCCATTTCATTACCGCGATGCTACCGTCCTCAAAACTTGCATCGAAAATGGCGTTAATTACCTTGATGTCAGCGACCACCGCTCTTTTACCGTCAAGGCTCTAAACTATCAATCTGAGGCAGAAAAAGCCGGGTTGACGGCTATTGTAAATACGGGTATCTTCCCCGGTATTTCTAATAGTATGGTGCGTCACGACGTGGAACAATTGGATAGTGCGGAACGCATCCATTTAAGTTATGTGGTATCCGGTTCTGGCGGCGCTGGAATTACGGTGATGCGAACGACATTTTTGGGATTGCAAAATCCGTTTGAATCTTGGATTGATGGCAAATGGCAAGTAGTAAAACCTTATAGCGATCGCGAAGCAGTCACTTTCCCTCCCCCCTACGGCAAAACAGGCGTTTACTGGTACGATATGCCGGAAACTTTTACGCTTCCAGATACGTTTCCAGTCAAAACGGTGATTACTAAATTCGGTTCGGTTCCCGATTTTTACAATTATCTCACCTGGTGGGTGGCTAAAACTTGGCCTGCTAGCTGGCTGAAAAATCCCCCCGTTATCGAGTTTTTAGCCAATGTTAGCTATAAGATGACTGGAGTAAGCGATCGCTTCACCGGCATAGGCGTCGCCATTCGATCCGAAGTTACTGGCATCAAAAATGGTCAACCAGCTAGTTATTGCTCAACTTTAGTCCATCAAAATACAGCCGCAGCAGCAGGTTGCGGCACGGGTACGCTGGCTCAGTTAATCCTAGATGGAAAGCTGAATAAACCCGGCGTTTGGGCAGTGGAACAAGCATTACCAACCGATTTGTTTGAACAGGTAATGCAAAGTCGAGGCATAGAGATTCACGGCGGTTTTTTGTAAAATAAATAAGGCGTATCTGCTTCAAATACGCCTCGCTTCTTGCTAATGGCTAACTGCTAATTGCTAAACTTTTGATCTACGCTATTAGCAATTAGCTATTAGCAGCTATAACACCTGGAGTTATCTACTTTCAATCAGATCGCTCTAATGGAATGGACACATTTTCCATTGGTAATGGTCAGGCCCTTGTCTGTGGTCGTGCAAATAATAATGCCAATGCTTGTGTCCTCGTTTTTCTGAGCGGATATATATAATTCGAGCCGAATGAGTTACCATCGTGCCATGTCCGCAATAACCGCTACCATGAGCTTCAGAGGGTTTGGCGAGCAATAAACTTCCACCCAAAGAAGTTGTTATCAAAGCCGATAGAACTGCCAAACGTTTAGTAAGCATAAAACCTCCATAAAAGTAGTCAAAAATTAACTCCTGCATCAGCCAAGTTAGAGATTATTCGCCAGCATATTTCCCATTCCCTCATTTCTCTAGACCGCGCAGGCGGTCTTTGTTTGTATAGCCGCACCCTTGGTGGGTGCGCTATCAAGCGTCAGGGTATTTGATATCAATTTCTTTAAGTTTAAATACTCATCATTATGTATGATAGATGCAGAGTTTATGATGCCTATATAAACCGATTAGATATCAAATATTCATTTTCAATGCATTACTAACCTGGCTGAAGTAATGCAGTGCTAAATTGCATCGAAAGATGCTTTTAATCTATAGATATAACTGTTAATCTACCCTAGTTACCAGTCGCTTATTCGAGTGACACCCCTTTGTGGTAGCTCATTTGAGTGACCAATTGGCTCAAAACGTTAAGTTATAAAACATTTGCTTGCGCCTGAAACCAGATTTCTGTATTGTAAGATACAGAAAATTTTATAATTATACCCTGTACTGAGGCGGCGCGGATTGCAAGAAGATCGGTCAGCCTTAGGGGTGTGTGGCTCTCTGGGAGGAAAAAAGATGAAACTCGATACCCGTCAAGCAGATGTTGTTCGCCATCCATGCTGTAATATTTGGTCAAAACAGTGGGATCTGGATGCGTCTGAGCCTTACCAAGCTTCCACATGGGTACATCTGATGGAACTTCCCAGTCCTTTGAGCCATGACGAAGCGTTACTTTTGTGTCAGCATTCAGAAGATGAATGGATCGTCTGGATACCCGATTATGGCGAAGCAGTACTTAACGAGCGTCAATTTTGTTCACCTTATTAGATGTATTTTAGAAAATGGCAAATTTAAGATTGAATAAAAATCTCAAATCTGCAATCTGCAATCTGCAATTATAGAAAAATGCTTTCTTGTTCGGCTTGAAAAATATATTCGTAGTCGAAGACTAAAGATTTGAGGTGACGAATAATAGAAAACCCAAAATCAATCACCGTATCTGTTGTGAAGGTAGCGATGACTAGCTCGGTCAGCTTTTTATCGGTGAGGTTGGGTTTTTGAATAAAATAACCGTGTTTATCAAAAAAGACTTTTTCATTTTTGGGAATCACTAATTTGTTGAGTTTATGAGCGAGTTGAATGGGTTTGATATACTCTTGAATAAATCGGGATGGATATTTTTGCAGGGAAGCTAATCTTTCGTGCTGCGACCAACTCATTTTAAACATCATCTTAAAGAGTTCAAAACCCAAAATATAATTAAAGACACTATTTCGTTCTTCGGTATTGCTGCACAAGCGCAACGCGGATTCTAAATACCGCTCCGGCTGGCGGCGCATATCTTGAGCCGAATGGATATAAAACTGTCTCACATAGGTTTTTAACAGCGATTCGCTGAGTTCGGTTTGAATGTGAAAGGCTTTTAGATAGGCTTGGACTCGGTGTTGAGTATCGCGATCGCGCAGGGTTCTGGCAACCAAGCCATCGGCGGTATAATAATCTAAAAATTCTGCTTGGACTTCAGGAGTTGCTGCACAAATTAAATGACACAAAGATAAAACGTAGCGGCGTTGATGCCAAGGCAAACTTTCAGCCCATTGTCTCGCGGCGGGAGGGAGTTTTTCCAGCATATTTTCTGCCCTCATATATTCAGAACTGGATTTGCGTTCAACGTTGGGTTCTGTCATAAGCTCTAGAAGTTAAAAGCGAGACGATATAGTGAAAAAACGAAGCGGTTAGTTTAAGCGATCGCGCGCGATCGCCAACGAACTACGAACGACAACACACGAACCGTACACGCGACTTGAATCGAGAACAGCGAATCAGAATCATAGGACTGACGCAAACACCAAAGTTTCTATGAAAAAT
>DNGG01000033.1:0-14304 GCA_003486675.1 Cyanobacteria bacterium UBA11372 | reverse complement strand
ACACCAAAGTTTCTATGAAAAATAGTCACTTTGGAACTAGAGATCTCAGCAAGAAACCCGATTTCTAGATTCCGAAGAGCGTAAGTCCTAAATCATTCCACCTGACTCGCCTTCTTCTCAGTATTCCCAGAACTCCGCCAGAACATACACACACCCAAGTCTGACGCATTTTTCAGCTTTTGCGCCAGCCAGATTGCATACCTGCTGGACTCTCAGACATACAAACAGATAGCAAGGTCAAACTATCAACCAATATGCTCAAGATCCGTTAAAACCGACTCAATGCAATTAAACCCGTCCGTTTTAACCGACTTTCGCTGCTGGCTGTGAGAATTTATGCTCACAGGGGGCTATGAGATTGGTGCCAGATCTCAACCTACTCACATCTTGCACCATTCTCAACCAGCCTGAAACCCTTGTTTCTTGACGAAAAATTTAGGCTTTCAAGTTTAGCTATTTGCCAGAAACTAAGGTGTGAGCCACGATGCCAGATCTCAATCTACAAACAAAGCTCCCCCCGCAGGCGATCGCAAAAACCACTCCCCAGCAACTAGCCATTGACGCAACATTGTAGTAAAATATACTCCAGGCAAAAAACGAACTCCTATGCCTGAAGACGATTATTATTATCAACAGGAAGACTACATTGGTGCCGGGTTAGCATTTCCCATACAAGTCAACGTACAGGGTGGCATCCAACTCAGTGCGAGTACGCCAAACATCGAAGAATCTATCATCATTATCCTGCGAACCGATTTGGGGGAACGGGTGTATCGCCCCAACTTTGGCTCGAGGCTGTCAGAATTAGTATTTGAACCGATGAACGTTCAAACCCTGATGCTAATCCGCCTGTACGTAGAAGAAGCTTTGGAAATGTGGGAACCGCGCATCATCTTAAAAGAAGTGCGTGCCGACCCCGACCCAGTCAGGGGTAGAGTAGATATTGAGATCGTTTATCAACCAAAAAATAGTCTCGATACTCGCAGTTTAGTTTATCCCTTTTATTTAGCACCAGAAGAAAAGTAACTGACGTGGGGAATGGGAGACGCGGCGACGCGGAGATAATGCAACAGATATAAATTATGGACTTTGATTTTTTACCAAAATTACCGAAATCCGATCTCGACGATCGGAGTTTTGACGATCTAGTAGAAGAATGTATCCTTCGCATTCCTCGCTACTGTCCGGAATGGACAAATCATAACCCAGGCGATCCGGGAATCACTTTAATTGAACTGTTTGCTTGGTTAACCGACCAAATGTTAATGCGGTTCAATCAAGTTCCCCGTCGCAATTACGTCGCGTTTCTAGAATTGTTGGGAATTCGCCTGCAACCTCCCGCATCTGCTTGGTGCGAATTGACGTTTTATTTAACTAAAGCACAACCGGAACCGATTATAATTCCTTACTCGACTGAAGTCGCTACGGTGCGAACGGAAACCCAAGAAGCGATTATTTTCAGCACCGATAAAGAATTAGTCATTGGCAATCCTAAAATTAGGCACTTTTTGACAGGTTTAACAGCAGAAAATACACCGCAAATTTGGCGCGATCGCACCCCCCCCAACAATGAGTGGTGGAACCTAGAAGAAACCCTGCTATTCGATCAATCCACACCCGGTAACTGCTTTTATTTAGTTTTACAAGAAGACCTAGAAAACCCCATTACAGGAAATGTAATCGCTATCACTTTTAAAGGCGAAGCTGCTAGAACGACTGGGATTAATCCCGATGACCCTCCTTTGAGGTGGGAAGCTTGGAACGGTGAAAAATGGCAACCTACTATTTTAAGAGAAAGAGAACAGGATAAAACAAAAGGATTCAGTTTTAGCGAAGTAGGACAGCTTGGCACCAATCCTTTAATTGACGGGGCTGATGTGATGCTACACTTGCCCCAACAATGGCCTAGCACTGATTTCGGCACAGAATATCGGGGTCATTGGATACGCTGCGTTTACACAATTCCTAGAGAATTACAGCCAAGTTATAGCAGTTCACCCAGTATCGTTGGAATCAACGTTCGTTCGATTGGCGGTGCAGTAAATGCCAGCGAATGCATAAGGATTGAAGAAGAATTTTTGGGAGTCAGCGATGGCAAACCAGGACAATCTTTTCAATTGCAAGGAAAACCAGTTCTAGAGCGAAAATCAGGCGAACATATTCAGGTAAGACCGATTAACGGTCGAATTAAAGATTGGACAGAAGTTCCCGATTTTGCCGACTCTGGTCCGGAGGACGAACATTATACCATAGATGCACAAACTGGTACGATTCAATTTGGCCCCTTGATTCGAGAACCAGCGCAATTAAAGCAGAGAACTAGAGAGCGATCGCAAATCCAACCCGCCGGAAGAATCGTCCGGCGAGATAGCACAGGAAACCGAAACTTATCCAATATCCAACCAAACTACGAAACTAATAACTTCAACGAAGTACTAGAGCGACAATACGGCAAAGTTCCTCCACCAGGAGCAGAAATTTATATGCTTGCTTACCGCACAGGTGGCGGAAGTCGCGGCAACGTTCAAAAGGAAAAACTAACGGTGATTAAACAAGCAATTCCTTACGTTAAAAGCGTGATAAATTATGACGCCGCCATCGGAGGAATCGACGCCGAATCGTTAGATCAAGCAGTAATTAGAGTCCCGCAAATCTTGCGAACCAGGGAATCCGCCGTCACCCCAGAAGACTTCGAGAACGTCGCCAAAAAAGCCGCCAAAACCGTCGCTCGCGCTCATTGTCTCACCGATGCAATTAATGCCGCGCCGGGACGAGTCACGCTCTTAATTGTTCCCAAAGTCGAGACAGATACAATTGATTTTCGCCAAGGAATGAACCCAGATCGGTATTTTAAACTGAACTCTCAATTGGAAACAGACATTATCGAATACATGCAAGACCGCAAACCATTGGGAGTGCAGGTAAAATTACAAGAACCAGAATATATCGGCGTCAGCGTCAGAACTGAAGTTATCATCGATCGAAACTACAACAACCCGCGCGATCAAGAACAACTCCGCAATCAATTGCTAGTTACTTTATATCGCTTTCTCAATCCTCTTACTGGAGGCATAGAAGCAGAAGGTTGGGATTTAGGTCGTCCCGTCTATCCTTCGGATATTGTTGCCTTGTGCCAGAAAATTCCAGGCGTGCGATATTTAGGCATGGTAGAACTATTTGACTTGCGGAAATACGGCGAAGAATGGTTTCGCGAAGATACACCTCAATCGATAATTAATCCAGGTTCTTTAGGATTGATCTGTTCTTGGGCAAATGAAGAAAATAGTCAACTAAATTCAGGTCATAGCATCCAATTTTTTGATTAATAGGTAATTGGTAATTGGTAATCGGTAATGTAAAATAAAAATCACCATTCTCCTATTAGCAATTAGCAATTAGCAAGCTCGCAATTACCTATTACCCATTACCCATTACCTATTACCAATGACCCAATCCAATTACCGTCCAACCTTAGCGATAAAACTTGCCTCGATGCAACCCCCCCAGGCAACAGACACCTCTGCAATAACAAGCTTTGCCGGGAATACTAAAGAAGAACAAATTACTAACAACCTGGTGCTTTTTCCTGGAGAACCAGGGGAAATGTTAGTACAGTTGGAAAATAAGGCAGGTCATCCGCTGCGGTGGCGACTGGAAATTGAGGGAAATTTCCCCCAATCTTGGTGTAGTTGGTATCAGGAAGAAGCCGAAGAAATTGCGGCAAATCAAAAAGTAGAGAAAACGCTATACTTCCAAATTCCTGAAGATTTTTTTGAAAATCAGTATGCTTTGAATCAAACGCGATCGCGCTTAAATCTTAAGTACGAAACCCAATTGTATGTCTACGCAGAAGTAGAAAACCAACGGCAACTTCTTGCCTGTCCAGTTTTTAACCTCTTCGTTCGTCCCAGCACTTCCTACGTCAATTTTTTACCCGGAATTTACCGCGAAATCGACTTTTTAGGCCGCTTCCTCAATATCTTCGAGCAAGCATTCGACCCTGCGGTTCAAACAATTGACGTTTTATGGGCATATTTAGACCCTTTAACCGCACCAGAAACCCTGTTACCTTTTCTAGCACAGTGGGTCGCTTGGCCCATCGATCCTCGTTGGGAAACCAAACACCAACGCCGTCTGATTCGCAATGCCGTAGAACTTTATCGCTGGCACGGAACGCGCCGAGGTCTGCGTTTTTACCTGCATCTTTATACAGGATTACCATTAGATGAAGACCTACCCGAAGAGGAAAAGCACATTAGCATAGAAGAGATATTTACTCAAGGGTTTCTGTTAGGAAAAACTATTACCGGCATTGATTCAATGCTAGGGGGTGGGCGTCCGTTTCACTTTATTGTTCGCCTGCGTCCCGACTCAGGTCAGCAAATAGACGAACGCTTAGTTAGAGATATTATTGAACGAGAAAAACCCGCTTTCTGTACCTACGATCTTTATATTGCTTCGGCGTAGTGCTAATGGCTAATGGCTAATGGCTAATGGCTAGTTTGCCAGTCAAATCAATGGGGGGTAGGGAACATAAGTAAGTTTTGTCGCCAGAGCAAAGGTTTTCTCTTGCCGTACCCCTACTCAATAACGATCGTATTTATTCGGCTAAATTCTATCCAACCACTGTTTTGGATCGCGTTAGGACTTTCTCGGTCGGAATTACTAGAGCAGGCAGCTAGGGGTATAGTATCAATCAGCGATACAGAACTCACCCAGGAGGACAAAGAAAACCTGGGAAAGCCCTCAGCGAACTGATTGTCCGTTGTCAAGATCGGTTACACAGTAGCGAAGGCGATCGCATTGAGCAATTACAGCAGTAGATTGAGGCGTGGCAAGCAATGCTTGAGAAGTTGGGAGGGAGGGAGTGAGTGAGCGATCGCAAAAGCTTGCGCTGCGCCGATTCGTGCCCTTGGCATATCGCATTCTTCATCGAAAAGCGATCGCACCACTGCCCTTATTTATTCGCCTTCCTCTTGTTCTAAAATCGCTTCTATATCCCGTGCGGCGTGGAGAACTCGCACGATTTCAATGTAGTCATCACTAGATAAATAAAAAATCAGATGCTTCTCAAATCCCTTAACTGACCACTTCCGTAAGCCTTCTAAACGACGATTAGTGACTGGATAAGACCGACCCATCCCTGACATTTGGGCTAATCTAGCACAGGTCTGACGTACTGCATCAAAAAATCGCAAGGCTGCATCTGAGTTGTTCTGGGCAATGTAAGCAAAGTGTTCGTCTATATCTTGGCTTGCCCTTGGCGTGATGACAATGGGTTTGGTCATTCCTGAGTTTCCTGAAGTCCTTGCATCAACTGAGTGCGTTTTTGCTCCCACCAATCATCTGTCGCTTCTATGGGGTCGCCACTATCCAAGCCTTCGAGTAATAATGCCTCAACTCGTGCAGCTTTGGCTTGTTCTTGCAGAATCAGGTGCAGGATGTATTCCGAAGCATTGCTGTAACCTCCCTTAGCCACTTGTTGCTCGACAAACGATTGAATTGTCTCAGGAAGCGAAATATTGACCGCCATCATAACTGTTTTACTGATTCCGGTTGTCTTTAGTTTACTCCCTGTAGCTTATGGGGTGAGGTTATTCCAAATCTATCTTGGCGAAATCGAGCCAGCCATCAGCAGCTAAGGTTCCTTGCAGCAGAACGACATAACCTTTCAGGTTATGGTCAACTAAAACGATCGTGCAATCAGTCCTAGCTTCGCTTTCCAAGCTTGGAGTTTAGCATCAATTGCTTCGGTTCCTGGTTTTGGAGGCGTTTTGGCAATTTGTGCCAAGCGATCGCGATTTTTCTCTTCCCAATATTCCCGTAGTTCTTGGGCTGTTTGTAAGACAGACTGATATTCTTCTTCTACCTCAGTACGATTTGCTTCAATATAAGAAAGGGCTGCGTTGACTTGTTCTTGTGTCAAAGGTAGCCAGTTCTCAATCAACTTAGGTGTCCATCCCGCTTTGAGATGATCTATAACATCATAAATAGTGATGCGAGTGCCTGAAATTGTCAGTCCCCGATCAGTACGAATGATTAATGGTTGTTCGTTTATGACTGAAGACATAGCTTAAATTTTTAGAATTATCATACGATCAATAGCTAGCAATTCTATTTTCTGATTATTAAAAGCCCGACTGATATCTAGCGCCTTCTGGTAACAGGTAATAGCCTCTTGAAATCGTTCTAGTTTCTCAAGCGAAGTTCCCTTAGCGTACCAAACTGCGGTGTAGCATGGTTTGATTTCCAATGCTAGATCAAAACTAGCAATAGCTGCTTCTATTTGCCCCAAATTTACCAGCGATAAGCCTCGACCGTACAAAGGTAAAGGATGTAGAGAACGCCAGCTTTTTTCTATGGCTTCATTGTATTTTGTAATTGCTTCTTTATAATGTCTCAAGTGATGTAACGCTACACCCTGATTATACAAAGCCTCTGGTATTACGCCTCTAAAGCGGCAGTAATCTAATCTTTTTCCTTCTAGAATTCCCAAAGCAGTATCATAACTATCAATTGCTCGATCGTAATATCCTAACCTCATTAGCACATTACTTCGTCTAAACCAGAGGCAACGTAATTCGTCTCCCCAGAAGAAACGTAATTTTTCTTCCCAGATATCCTTGTCAATCTCCAAATCATAGCCAGCGATTGCCGCATCGCACTGTTTTAACTCATTTTGATTGTCATCTTGAATCTCTCCAAAATAGTAACATTTTATTTGAAGCTCTAATGGTGCTTCAGGATACTCAAACGAGTCTTTATTTAACTTAAAATCTTTCATAATTGTTGCTCTTTTCTGCTGTGCCTCCTGGCAATTTGGCTCAATTTTTAATGTATTGTAGTAGCTGACGTAGCTGACAGCTAGCTCTTCATAATGCTCCAACATTGACAATGTATAGGCTTGATCGCACCATGCTTCATAATAATCTGGTTTAATTTGCACAGCTTTGTTATAGCTGGCTATTGCTTTTTCATAACACCCTCTTTTATGTAATGCCAGCCCTTGATAATACCATGCTTCATGGCAATTTGGTTGAATTTTCAGAGCTTTTTCAAAGTAAGAGAGCGCTTCTTTAGAACATTTTGATTGCATTAGAACTAAACCTTGCTGGCATAGATCTCTGTAATCTTCATTTTCAGCTTGAATTCCCATATTTTTGCACATTTTGTTGTGACAACTTAAAGAATATTTAAGTTTGGAGCAACAATTCTCAATATGAACCGATGTAAATAAAGGAGAGATAAATAAAGGAAAGGCTGGTGGGCTGTATAGAGTTTAACCAATCGGATCAAAGCCTTACCTGGAGCCTAATTATTTTCTTTTAAAAGCGGGCGGCGGGAATCGAACCCGCGTCTTTAGCTTGGAAGGCTAAGGTATTACCATTATACCACGCCCGCAGGGCAAGGCATTTTTGCCTGCAACTTAACTAATATAACACAATTTCCCAGGAACTACAACAGCTTCACCGTTTTATTTCTGGATCTACCCAGAAAGTGAGAACGGTTTCATCGATGCCTTTAAGTTGCAGGGGACTGCCCTTAATAATTTCATCCTCCTTTAAATAATCTGCTACTGCGGCAGAAACCAGGATGCCATTGGGTTTGGCGGCTTCTTGCAGGCGCGAGGCAATATTGACGGTGGGGCCAATCGCGGTATAGTCTGAGCGCTGGGCGCTGCCGAACATGCCTACTACAGCGGTTCCCTGGTGAATGCCGCAGCGGAATTGGACTTGGGGGATGCCTTGTTCGCTCCAGCGGGCGTTGAGTTGTTTCAGGACTTGTTGCATTTGCCGCGCGGCGGCGATCGCACGCCTTACCTGTTCGTTGGGCGTCAAGTCTTCCGGGGCGCCAAACAACGCCAACACGGCATCGCCCATGAATTTATCCACCGTGCCGCCGTTATCGAACACCACCTTGGTCATCGCTTCCAGGTATTCGTTTAACAACTCGGCAATGCGGCGCGATCGCAACGTATTCGACAGTTGCGTAAATCCCACAATATCGCTGAATAAAATTGTCACCAATCTCGGTTCCGGGCGCAAATCGAGCATCAGCCGTCCCGAAGCCGCTCTCTCTACCATTCCTGGGGGTAAAAAGCGCTTCAGCACCGACTCGGTGAGGTAGGTATTCAACTCGGTTACCCGACGTTCGTTTTCCTTCAGCGCCAGCAAATTTTTTACTTCTGCCAACAATTCGCGATCGTTAAACGGTTTTGCCAGGTAGGCATCCGCGCCCATTTCCGCCCCTTCGATGCGGGTATCGTCGTCAACTTTGGCTGTGAGTAGGATAATCGGCGTTCCGGCTAAATTTTCGTCGTCGCGCACCATCCGGATCAAATCCCAGCCTGACACCACGGGCATCATCAAATCGGTCACGATCAGTTGGGGCTGCTTTGTTTTCGCCACGCTGTAACCTTCTGCCCCATCGCGGGCTGAGATGGCATCAAACCCGCTAGAACGTAAAATCCGGGAGACATAGGCGCGTAAATCCGGATTGTCATCGACTACTAAGATTGTGGGGGAGATGGAAGACACCTCGCCTGCACTCAACTCCTCTTTTTTTGACTCCTCTAATAGTTCTAAATCTGCCAATTCTACCGCCGCGCGGGAAAGTTCTACTTGGGTTTGCACTTCCAGCACCTGGTCGATTGGTAGGTGCGCCGTGCCAGTTTGCAGCCAGACGGTAAAAGTGGTTCCGGCTTCGTAAATCGACTCGACGGAAATTTGACCTCCGTGAAGTTCGACTAATTCTTTTACCAAAGCTAGACCTAAACCGCTACCTTCATAAGAACGGTTCACAGATCCTTCTGCTTGACGAAATCGCTCGAACAAGTGGGGGATTTGCTCGGTGCGAATGCCGATTCCGGTGTCTTTTACTTGGATGCGAATGTGATCGCCAGCCGGTTCGACTTTAATCGCAATTATCCCGCCAGCGTTGGTAAATTTCATCGCATTTGACAGTAGGTTATATAGTACCTTGTCAAATTTTTCCGGGTCTAAATAAACCAGGGGACAGGCATTTAATTCGCTCACCAAACGCAAATTTTTTTTCTCGCAGTAGGGGCGGAATGCTTCCACAATTTGACCGATCATTTCGCTCAAATCGCAAGGTCGAAACCTGGCTTGCACCCTACCGGCATCGATGCGCTGGATATCTAATAGTTGGTTAACCAGTCGCAGCAGGCGGCGACAGCTTCGCAGGGCGATTTCGGCTTGTTCGTAAGGCAGATCGTGTTTTTGCGATACAACCGATTCCAAAGGCCCCATCATTAGAGTTAAAGGGGTGCGAAATTCGTGGGAAATATTTTGAAAGAATTCGGTTTTTTGCCTGTCTAATTCCAGCAAGCGTTCTGCCTGCTGTCGCGTTTTTTGGTAGAGACGGGATTGTTGGACAGCGATCGCAGCTTGGGCGGCAACGGCTTGCGCCAAACCAATGTCCATCTGTTTCCACTGGCGCGGCTGATGGGCTTCCCGCAAAGAAATACTGCCAATAATCTTACCGTCAGACAACAGGGGCACCACCAACAGCGCCCTGGCACTTTGTCGCAGGGGCAATTCAAACCCTTTGAGCCTGGGTGTGGCTTCCAGGTCGGAGATTACCACGGGTTGTTGCGTAATCAACAACTGTTGCAGGACGGGATTGCCCGCTATCGGCACTTGCGACAGGGGTAAATGTAAAAGGTTTGGGGATTTTGGCGTCTTGGGAATTGCTTCTTCGAGATCGCAACTCATCACCGAAACTTCAAAATTTTTATCGTACAATCCCACGCACTGGACATATTCATCGGATTCAGTCCACAGCGACAGGGCGCAGCCATCCACTTGTAAAGCTTGCCCCAACTCGTAGGTAATCGCAGCAAAGATATCCTGGGGGTTAAGGCTGGAACGAATGGCGCGGGTGATGCTGTTGATTAAAGCTTCCCGTTTCGCCATCGCCAGAGAGCGCTCGTAAGCGCGCGCTTGGGAAAGCGCCAGGGCAGCTTGATCTGCCACCATAAACGCCAGTTGGACTTCATCGTCTTGCCACTGGCGGATAGTGCCGCACTGGTGCAGCGCCATCACTGCCATCAGTTCCTGTTGGCAGATTAGGGGTACTACCAGGGAAGAGCGAATATTAGCAGTTTGGTAGGCGCGCGATCGCAATTGTAGTTCTATTGTCTCTCCCTGGATGCGATCGTCAGTCGTCGCATCAACAATCACCTCCACGTCGCGCACTTCCCAAACCGTTTGGGCTAAAACCGACTTGAGAGCTTGTTCTGGTTCGGTTTGCTTCGGTTTGCCTTGGGGCTTTTGGTAGACAAACCATTGGTTAACCATCTGGTCGTCTTGGAAGGGGCGGATAATACAAGCATCCACCTCGAGCATGTGACCGACGGTGTTAGCGATCGTTTGCAGGATTTCCCGATAATCGGTACGGGAACGAATTGTATTGGTAACTGTATTGAGTAAAGATTCCTGGCGCAGGGTGCGGCACAACTCCCGCGTGCGCGCCCTCAGAACGTTGTGGGTATCTAAAGCTTGCTGTACCACACCCCGGAGTTCTTCCGCTTCCCAGGGTTTGGTCACGAACTTGAAAACTTTACCGGAATTAATAGCTTCTACCAAATCTTCTACATCCGTATAGCCGGTCAAAATAATCCGGATAATATCTGGATATTGGGTAGCAGTCAGGCTCAAAAATTCGGTGCCGCTCATCTGGGGCATCCGCTGATCTGAGATAATGACGGCAATATCCTTGTGATTCGCTAAAATCTCCAGTGCTGCTGGTCCCGAAGTCGCCCGCAACACTTGGTATTCGCGATAGAACGTGCGGTATAGCAAGTCAAGATTATCTGGTTCGTCATCGACAACCAAAATTTTCGGCTTGCTAAAGTTTTGAGATGTCATCCACCGCTCTCCTGCTGCTGTTGACCCTCTGGGTGAAAAACGCTTGGTTCAAACTCAAGGGCAAAACGTTACATTCACGGATGATAAACTGATAGAGCGATCCCGGCTGCGATCTGATTTTGTCTAAGTTGCCCATCGCTTGAAAACCATTGTGACAGTAGTTGGCAGTACACCCCGTTTTTTCATTTGGCAGATAAAAGCACCGAAAAAGCCCGCTTATAGGGTGCGATCGCTTGTGGATGCCTTCCGGCAGATCGCGGCATCTTCCCCGCCACAGGGCAGCTAAAAAGCGATTTGAATCTCGCCTCAAGCTCCACGACTTCCGACGACAGAAAAATGCGATCGCGTTACTTGTGTGCAGCAAGCCTAAGAGGTTATTGTCAACCTGGTTTACTTATTAAGCTTACCCAGCACACAAACCTTTCTAACATTTGGAGCGCCACCCTTGTTGACGATATTCATGCTGCGTAGTCCTTTCCGGGACGATTTCGTCAGGTCGGGACTCACAGCAACTGTGCTAAAATTGCTTGAGTCAGTACAAGACGTTAAAACCTACCCCCAGAGTGGGGGAAAGTTGACGACCCAGGAGACCTTTGCAACACTAGGATAGCAAACCACCTAACGTCAGAAGTATGGCGCTGGGGTTTCCTGAAAAGTCAGGATATTAAGACGGTAATGTCTTAAGTATCCCTGCACCAATAAAATCGTAAAGTGTCAATTTGGCTCTCAAAACAGCACCAGCAAAAAATGGTCGCACAATCACGTGGTGGCTCCCACTTCCATATTCGTGCGGCTACGCCCAAGGATTTGACCGCCCTTGCCGAAATCCTTGCCGATAGCTTTCACTCTCGTGCCGGTATCAATGGTTGGATGTATCCTCTGTTGCGCTTGGGTATCTACGAAGATATCCGCAATCGACTCAACCAGTCTTCGCCCCATTACATTTGTTTGGTAGCTGTAGTTTGCCCAACAGCTCGCCCTAACTCGTGGGATTACCCGGCAGGAACGGTGGAAATGTCGTTGCGCTCCAACTATCCCTGGTGTTTGGGCAATTCGTCCCCATACCCCTACCTGTCTAATTTGGCAGTGGATCAAGATTGCCGCCGCCAAGGAGCGGCGAAGCAATTGCTGCTAAAGTGCGAAAGCATTGCCCTGGGATGGGGTTTCCAGGATCTATACCTCCACGTGTTGGAAAACAACCATCAAGCACGTAGTCTGTATTTTAAATTAGGCTACCGATTGCACCGCAGCGATCGCAGTTGGGGTTCTCTGTTGCTAGGACAACCCCGCCGTCTTTTGCTGCACAAGCACTTGCACGCTCCCACCCGGTGATACCGGAAGGCTAAGATCAAAGGCGTATCCGCAGCGCATTTTTTTTGATGAAACAAGAGAATGAGCTTCCATTCGGCTCCGATATTTTAGCTGACCTGCAACGTGGCAAACTGATGATAGTCAACGCCCGCAAGCGGAATGGTTTGATCCTCTATAAGGACTTCCATGCCGAGTTTGCTGGACCTGGATCGGCTGTTGGTGGCTCGTTTGACATGGCTTGTCAGCGGGTACTTCCGGTGGGAAATTTTTCTTTGCTCGAACCCGAATCCGATGAAGATCGCCAGAAAGCTTATTTGATTCGGCGACAGTGGATTCGATTTACCAAACAAGTCACGGATGAACCACAGCCAATCCAGCGAGCGCAGAAAATTCTGACTCAGTTTGAAGCGTTTTTTGATGCCCAGACGGTGGCTCAAATGCCAGATGAGGCTTTTGCTCGCTTAGTTGGTGTCTTGCCACAAACTGTTCATATGGTGCGTCGTTCTGGTGGGGATTCAGATGGCAGCAGAAGATGAGCGGTGAGTGCCGATCAAAGCAGCTTGCAAGCGATCGCGCGATCGCTGATTCTCCTCCCTAGTCCCCACCGTGAGGCGCAATCCTCCACCTGTATGCCGAATTAAGGTTCCTTGCGCTTTCAGTTGTAAAGCCAGATCTTTCTCACCCCCGGCACCAAGTCGCAGGAAAATAAAATTAGCGGCACTAGGCCAAACTTTAATCCCTGGATATGGGGCTAAATCGGCGATTAACTGCTCTCGTTCGACTAGCATTTGACTCACAGATGCTAGCAACTGTTTTCGTTCGCCAAGTGCTACCATGGCAGCCGCTTGGGAAAAGCTGGGCAAGTTATAGGGTAAGCGAATTTTTTCTAAAGCCGCGATCAATTCCGGATGGGCGATCGCATATCCTACTCGATGCGCGGCTAAGCGAAATGCTTTGGAAAATGTCCGTAATACTACCCAATTGGAACGACGAGACAATTCCCCCACAACCGTATTTTGGCTAAATTCAAAATAAGCTTCGTCGATGACTACCAATATGCTTTCTGGTAAACTTTTTAACCAGTCCAACTCGTTTTCGGTTAAAGCATTGGCGGTGGGCGAATTGGGGTGAACCGCAAACACAACTCGAATTGGCGGATTCTGTATTTCTGCGATCGCTTTTTGAGCTGCTGCTAGGTCAATTTCAAAGTTAGCTTCGCTTCGACCTACGGATACTACAGGGATACCCAAAGTTTGAGCCAAAATTGCGTACATCGAGAAGGTGGGATTGGCAACTAGGATCGACCCTTCTCCCCCCAAGCAGGTAGCAATTAACACAGAGCGAATCAATTCGTCAGAGCCATTACCGACGGAAATCCAATTTGGCGTCACTTGTGCTGGGGAAGCAGACTCGTTAACATAATCAGCGATCGCTTGCTTGAGTGCAATATAAGCCCCATCTGGATAGCGGTTGCTTTCAATTATTTGCTCAAAAGTCGAACTCAGTTTTTGTTTTAACTCGACGGGCAAATCAAACGGACTTTCATTAGTATCCAACCGATCCAACATATTGGATGGGACTGGTTCTCCCGAAATCCCCCCCGGATGGGGCGTGTAGGCAGTCAGTTGGGCAAGATCTGAACGAATGTATGGCAGCATGTATTTTATTGTCGCTGATGTAGGGGCGGGTTTTACCAACCATGCAGGCACTAATTTACAGTCTATCTAAACCCGCCCCGATGCAATCATCGATAGCAGGGGCGGGATCAAAAGCCATTAATGCAACAATTGAAAGTTTTAGAACCGGGTTTCTTTGTAGATCTCTGGTTTCCCAAGCAACGATTTTTCATAGAAACCCGGTTTTTTTGCGTAATTCCGGTTTTATTGTCCAGCAAGTTGGCAAAACGCCATAATAGCTTGCCAAATTTCCGGCAGGACATTTCCCAGGGAATGATCGCTATCAAGTTCGATCAATTTAACCCAAGGACGCCCAGAGGCGAAATTGCGGCTGCTTTCGATCGGGATAACTTCATCTTGACAACCGTGCAAAATTAATGTAGGAATCGGGCGGTTGAGTGGTTGGTTTTGGTAGGTTTGGGCATCTT
>DNGG01000682.1 GCA_003486675.1 Cyanobacteria bacterium UBA11372 | reverse complement strand
GCTCACCTGCCCACCCGCTCACCTGCCCACCCGCTCACTCGCTGACAGCAACGCGGGGTAGGCGATGCTTGAATGAGCAGAGAATTTCCCAGGAAATGGTTCCTAAAGTCGCTGCCCAATCATCGGCGCCAATAAAGTTATTTCCATCTTGACCCAGGAGGGTAACTACTTCGCCCACTTGCAAGTCGGGAATCGCACTCGCATCCAGCATTAGTTGATCCATCGTGATTGCTCCCACTTGGGGTATCATCTGACCTCGGATCGAGACTTTCAATTGATTGGAAAGGTTACGCGGGACGCCATCGGCGTAGCCAATGCCAACTACCGCTAGTCGCATTTCTCGATCGGCGATGAATTGATGACCGTAGCTAACTCCAGTACCTGCGGCAATAATTTTTACCTGAGTAACTCGTGCTTTTACTTGTAAAACTGGTTGCAAGTCAATCGCAGAATGCAGGTGGGGGGCGGGGTATAGTCCGTAAATGCCCAAGCCTACGCGCACCATGTCGTAGTGTAAACTTGGGTCGGTGAGTGCGGCGGCGGAGTTGGCTAGGTGCAGGCGGGGTATGGCGATTCCGGCGCGGCGGAGGTTGGCGATCGCTGCTTCAAACCGCCCTTGTTGCCGTCGCATCACCGTCGGGTCTGGGTCGTCAGCGGTTGCTAGGTGCGAATAAATACTTGCTATTTGCAAATGCGGACAGCCTTCTACCAGTCGGACAAACTCCACACCCTGCTGCCAAGGCATACCCAACCGCGACATTCCGGTATCTAATTTGACATGCACCGAAACGGATTGACTCAGGGAGCTTAAAGTATCCTCGAAGGCTAAAGCTTGTTGCGGGGATACTAAAGTAGGTTGGAGCGAAAAGTGGGCGATCGCTTTAATTTGTTCTGGAGAGTGAATAGCCCCTAAAATGAGAATAGGTGCATCGATACCAGCCTTTCGCAGTTCAATCCCCTCCCCAATCGTCGCAACTCCCAGCCAACTAGCTCCGTGTTGCAAAACGGTTTGGGCGACGGTGAGGGCACCATGACCATAAGCATCAGCTTTTACTACCGCCATTAGTTGCGTCTTTGCCGATAGCAAGCGCTTGAGGAGTCGCACGTTGTGGGCTAAAGCTGCGAGATCGATTTCCACCCAGGCGCGATCGCGCAGTGTATCCCAAGCAGAATCCCGCAGTTGCAGAAGATGCTCTTTGGCGCTGATGCTCTTTCGCGATGAAATTAAGAGTCGATCTGGGTTTAAAGCCAGCGTATCCCGCTCGTGAGGGCTTGAACTGACAGGGATATTGACATCATCTAACATTCCAATTCACTCCTCTAATCGTTTTCTTCTTTTTTTTGTAGGGGCGGGTTTTAGTAAGATCTCAGAAAGTGCGCCCCTACAGTTTAATCGGATTAACCAGGCAGTGTATCTACATAGCGGAAATTGCACAAGATTGCAGAACTGTTAGAAGTTCTTTTCCGCAATCCCACGCAAGGAATCTATCCAATTTTCGGACAAAATTACAAGTAAAGCACGCCGAAGAGTGATGGAGCGGGTTTTGCAAGCACGAGAGGCTTTCCGAATTCATGAGTCTGCGAAATAAAACTCTATTGGTAATAGGCGCGACAATCGTCGGTTTAGTTGGGGGTTTATCCGCCGTTTCATCAACTATTTTATTCGGCTGCATCCAGAAAGTCATTAACCAAGTTTTGGGTAGCTTCGATTCATACGAACAAGAGTTTCTGTCGGTTTTAGTAATAGGGCTGATATTTGGTTTCGTCACGTTGTTACTTCTAGATCGATTGGTTTTATCTCGGATAGCCAGTTTGAGTGCGGATGTCAGTCGCATTAGCAACCAAAGCGACTTTTCTTTGCGCCTACCTGTAACAGGAAACGATGAATTATCCGATTTGGCTGCAAATATTAATAACATGCTGGCAGCGTTGGAGAAGGAAAAGCAAAAGCAGCAAGAGGGCGAACAACGTTACCGCGCAGTCGTCGAGGTTTCAGGGGAAGGTATTTTTCTATTTGACGCCCAAACGGGAAACATTAAAGAAGCCAATGCCGCATTTGGGCAATTGTTAGGTTATTCAACCCAGGAGATTCTGCAACTAACAATATACGATCTGATGGCGTCGGACAAGGAAATTATCGACCGAGATATTCAGCATATCCTAGCCGTTGAACATCCCTGCAAAAGCGAAAGCCACTACCGCCATCGCGATGGTTCTTTACTCGAGCTAGAAGTCACTGCCAGCGCTCGAGCATATGGTGGAGAGCAACTGCTGTGTGCTTGTTTGCGCCACAACACCGCTTGCAAGCAAGTTGAACAAGCACTGCGACAAGCAGAAGCAAAATATCGCCAAATTTTTGAGAATGCCGCACAGGGAATCTACCAGAGTAGCCTTGACGGGCGCTACATTAGCGCCAATAAAGCCTTGGCTAAACTATACGGTTATCGCTGTGCCGAAGAACTGATGGCGAATATTACCAATATCGGGCAGCAAGTTTACGTCGATCCCAACCGATATGCTAAGTTCGTTTCCTCCATGCACAAATACGATACCGTGTCAAGGTTTGTCTCGCAAGTTTATCGCGCGGATCGCAGTACAATTTGGATTTCGGAAACGGCGCGGGCAGTGTACGACAGCGAGGGGAACCTGCTTTATTATGAAGGCACGGTTGAAGATGTCACCGAGCGCAAGGTAGTGGCAGAAGCTTTACGCTATCAACAGGAACAATCCGAGCGTTTGCTATTGAATATTTTGCCAGGGCCAATTGCGGCGCGGTTACAACTGGTAGAAGATGCGATCGCCGACAGTTTTGCCGAAGTAACGGTGTTGTTTGCCGATTTGGTAGGATTTACCGAGATCTGCGCCCAAATTCCGCCCACAGAACTGGTTTCGCTGTTAAATGAGATTTTCTCCACCTTCGATCATCTAGCAGAACAACACGGGTTGGAAAAGATCAAGACGATCGGCGATGCTTATATGGTAGCCGGAGGGCTGCCTTTACCCCAAGCGAATCACGCTTCGGCGATCGCCGAAATGGCGTTGGATATGCTCGCAGCGATCGCCAAATTTACCGCGAAACAAGGTAAACCTTTCAACATCCGCATCGGCATTAACACAGGTCCCGTGGTTGCTGGAGTCATTGGCATCAAAAGGTTAATCTACGATTTATGGGGGGATACTGTCAATATTGCTAGCCGTATGGAATCTCAAGGAATACCTGGGTGCATTCAGGTTACCCAGTCCACTTACGACCTATTGCGGGATAAGTATATATTTGAACAGCGAGGTGCGATTCAAGTCAAAGGTAAAGGCGAGATGACGACTTATCTGCTGATTGGCAAAAAAGTTCCCTTTCTTTCCTCCCAGCTATTAGAGGCAGAAATTCCCTTGGTTTAGCTGGAGTCAAACCTCCTCAACCCTCTGGTGCTATTATTCTCTTTTCACTGGCACAGGACTTACGCAAAAAAACAAAGGCGAGAGGAAAAATGGTGGGTTGGCAAAACTCAGAGCTTGCACCATTATCAACAAGCCTTGAAACCCTTGTTTCTTGACCAAAAATCTAGGCTTTCAGGTTTAGCTATTTGCAAGAAACTAAGGTGTTAGCCTCGGTGCAAGATGTGAGCAAAAGCAAGATTGACGCATCACCTTTGTTTTTAGCCCCGCCTGCATAAATCCTCTTGCCATCAAGCCTGGTGACGAGTTACTTTTTGATTGTAGGTATGACTTGGTTTTCCCATTACCAATGACCTATTACCCATGTCGTTTTACCTTAGTCAACGATTAATCAGAAGGTTTTCTATCATTTTGGTGGTGATTTTACCGCTAGCGATCGCGTTGGCGAAGCCTTTTGCGAAGCAAAGTAGCGCATTCTGGCAGCAAACGCACCTGAGACAGCAATCGCAGATAGCAATCGTTGACAATAGAGTAACGCAAGTCAGTACGGTTAACGAACCGATCCAACCAATTAATAGCAAGTTGGAACTCGCTCGAACAAAGGTAGCGCTGGGGGATAAACTTTTCCACGAACCTCAGCTATCCCATACTAATACTATTTCCTGTGCCAGTTGCCATAACTTGACTACGGGCGGTGTGGATAGATTGGTGCGTTCAGTTGGCGTTAATGGGGTGGTAAGTTCTGCCAATACACCTACAGTATTTAACAGTGGATTCAATTTTAGACAAGATTGGAATGGGCAATTTGATAGTTTAGAAGCCCATGTAAATGGGGCGATTCAAAAAACCGAGACAATGGCTTCTTCTTGGGATGAAATTATCGGCAAACTGAAGCGATCGCCGTTTTATGCCAAAGCCTTTAGTAAAATATATGAAGACGGAATTACATCCGACAACGTCGCGGATGCGATCGCCACGTTTGAGCGATCGCTAACTACCCCAAATTCCCGCTTTGATAAATTTCTGCGTGGCGATGTCAACGCCATTACTGCTGAAGAAAAAGAAGGCTATCGCCGGTTTAAAACTTATGGTTGCGTCTCTTGCCATCAGGGAGTCAATGTGGGGGGAAATCTGTTTCAAAAATTTGGAATCATGGGAGATTATTTTAGCGATCGCGGCAATATTACTGAAGCCGACTTCGGGAGGTTTAACGTTACGGGTAAAGCAGAAGATCGATATGTTTTTAAAGTTCCGACCTTGCGAAATATTACCCTAACAGCACCTTATTTTCACGATGGTTCAGCAGAGACATTAGAGCAAGCGATCGCGATTATGGCTAAATATCAATTGGGGCGGGAGTTGTCAAAAGAAACTATTGATTTTATAATCAAGTTTCTGACGACACTCACGGGGGAATATCAAGGAAAACCTTTATGAAGTTATTTAACTTTATTTTAATATTCCTGATCTCGATTGCCCTGGTTATCTTCATATTTCTGTTTCATCAAACCCGCATCCTAGATTTCAAACAACACGATAATTTTACCAACAATTTACTGCGAATAAAAGAGTTAGATGCCTGGTTAAATCAAGATGTTGTTCGCTCCAGATCAGGACTTTTAACCTATTACGATCCGCTGGCTAACAATTTAGCAGAATTAAAAAAACGACAGAATAAACTGGAGCAAATCCCAATTTTTATTGAATCAGAAGGGAAAATACAGATCAAAACTTTGCTGGAATTGCAAAGAGAAGCTTATCGACAAAAAGAGGAACTTATAGAACGGTTCAAATCCTTAGATGCAATTTTCAAAAATTCTTTATATTTTTTCCCCACCTTAACTACAGAATTAGCCGAAACAGCATTGCAAATAGGAGAGGCTCGACTCGCAGCTCGCCTGGAAGATTTATTAAAAGATGTCTTAATTTATAACTTAACTCCCAGCGAAGAACTCGCTCCGCAAATCCAAGGGGAGATCGGCGGATTATTAACAAATATAAGTCAGTATTCTGACAAGGTAAATGGGGAGGATATCGATCGAGTAATAGTACATGGAAAAGCAATTTTAAGCAACAAACCCAAAGTGGATTCATTAGTGCAAAATATAGTATCGCAGCCGACATCGCAACGCAGCGAAGAAGTGTTTCAAGCGTACAACAAGTATTATGAAAAAGCTTTAAAGAGAGTCAGTTTTTACCGGATGCTGCTTTCGTTATTTTATGTAATTATAATCGGCACAATTTCGGCATATATTATCATCAAATTAGTCAATTCAGCCAAAATAGTCAGCGCAGCTAAAGAAAAATTTCGCCAAATATACGAAAACTCCACCGACGGAATTTTTCAAACGACAACCGATGGAAAATATATCAGCGCCAATCCTACTTTAGCCAGGATTTATGGATACTCTTCGCCAGAAGAACTAATCGCCAGCATCGACAATATCGAAACAAAACTGTATGTAGATCCAAACAGGCGCAGGGAATTTATTGCAGCGCTCGAAAAGCAGGATGCAATATCTCAATTTGAGTCCCAAATTTATCGCCAAGACGGCAGCATCACCTGGATATCAGAAAACGCCCGTACAGTTAAAGATGCAAATGGCGTTTTGCTTTACTACGAAGGTACAGTCGAAGATATCAGTCAACGCAAGCAGACAGAAGCAATTTTACAGGAAAGCGAAACCAAGTTGCGAATGCAGCAAATGGCGCTAATGGAATTATCAAAATGCCATCCTCTCTACGAAGGAGATTTAGATGCTGCATTGCGGGAAATTACCGAAACAGCAGCTTTTACCTTGGGCGTCGAGCGAGTAAGTGTTTGGTTTTACAATCAAGATGGCTCGCAGCTTCACTGCGTAAATTTGTACCAACTAAGCTCAAAACAACATGCAAAAAATTTTGAGTTAAGTGCAAGTGACTATCCCAAATATTTTAAAGCATTGGAAGCCGCAGAACGAGCGATCGCAGCCAATGATGCACATACAGATCCTCGCACTTGCGAATTTTCCAAGTCTTATTTAACGCCCCTTGGGATATACTCGATGTTGGATGTGCCGATTCGGTTGGGTAAACGAACCGTGGGAGTATTATGTCATGAAAATGTCGGATATCCCCGCGAGTGGACGCTGGAAGAAGAAAACTTTGCCAGTTATTTGGGATATATGACGTCCTTGGCGATGGAAGCAAGCGATCGCAAAAAAGCTCAAGCAGCCTTGCGCCTCGAACAAGAAAAGGCCGAACGACTGCTGCTGAATATCTTACCAGAAGCGATCGCACAACGCCTCAAACAACAGCAAGGTTGCATCGCCGATAGTTTCGAGTCAGTCAGCGTCTTATTTGCCGACATAGTTGGCTTTACCCAACTATCATCCCGAATAAGTGCCGAAGAATTGGTAAACTTACTCAATCAAATATTTTCTGCCTTTGACCATTTAGTCGAGCGCCATGGATTGGAGAAAATTAAAACCATAGGCGATGCTTACATGGTAGTCTCTGGCTTACCGATGCCAAGGGGCGATCATGCAGAAGCGATCGCAGAAATGGCGCTAGACATGCAAAAAGCTGTAATCGAATTCAGCAATAATACTGGCATCGACTTAAACATTCGTATCGGAATTAACACCGGCCCCGTCGTTGCTGGTGTGATCGGAATTAAAAAGTTTATCTACGACCTCTGGGGCGACACCGTCAACATTGCCAGCCGCATGGAATCCCAAGGCATACCCGGTCACATCCAAGTTACCGATTTCACTTATGAATTATTACAGCATAAGTATCATTTTAAACACCGAGGGCTCGTTCAAGTCAAAGGCAAAGGCGAAATGACGACGTATTTACTAACTGATAGAAAATTTGAGATTTGAGATTTCAGATTTGAGATTTAATTAAATCATTAGCAATTAGCAATTAGCAATGAGCCAATTTCACTTCACAGCATCAACTTTAATTGCCGGTGCGAAAACCCTACCGGGAGAATACTACACATCAGCAGAAATTTACCAGAAAGAAAGCGATCGCATCTTCAACTGCCGCTGGTTATGTATCGGACGTGCCGAAGAAATTCCCCACTCAGGTAACTACTTCCTCGTCAATATTGGCACTGAAAGTATTATTGTATTCCGCAACAACAACGGCGAATTGCGCTCCTTTTACAACGTCTGCCGACATCGCGGCACCCGGTTATGCAAGCAACCGCAAGGAACTTTTAACCATACAATTTCCTGTCCCTATCATGGCTGGAGTTATAACTTAGACGGGAAATTAAATGCAGCACCATTAATGAACGAATTAGATTATTTCCGTAAAGAAGATTACCCGCTACACAAAGTGGCAATAGAGACGTGGGAAGGATTTCTCTTTCTCAACCTAGCACCCAATCCCGAACCCTTCGCCACCGCCTTGGCGCCGTTAATTAATAAATTTACCCAGTGGCATTTGCCCAAACTTCGAGTAGCTCAACGCATCGAATACAACATCCAAGCAAACTGGAAACTGATTCTTCAGAATTATTCCGAATGCTATCATTGCCCCCTCGTACATCCAAAACTTGCTCAAATGTCTCCCTATCGCAGCGGCGAAAACGATTTATTTTCTGGCGCTATCCTGGGGGGATTTATGAAACTTAACGATAACACCGAGAGTTTAACAATCAGCGGTAAGCCTTGCGGAAAACCTTTAGGTGAAGTGGGAGGAGAAGACTTAAAACGGGTTTACTATTATTCAATTTTCCCTAATTTATTGCTCAGCGTTCATCCAGATTATGTAATGTTTCATACATTATGGCCTCAAAGTCCGAACCAAACGCGCATTGTTTGCGAATGGTTGTTCGAGGGTGATACAATGGCACAACCGGGTTTTGACCCCGCTGATGCAGTAGAACTTTGGGACTTAACCAATCGACAAGACTGGGAAATCTGCGAGTTAACCCAGCAAGGGGTAAGTTCTCGTGCTTACACCCCCGGATTATATTCAACTTCAGAGAGCCTACTCGCAGCCATTGACCAAGAAGTATTGAAAGCACTGGGAATCGGGCAGGTGAGCGAGTGAGCGAGTGAGCGGGTGAGCGGGTGTAGGGGGAAGAAAGGGGAAAAGGGAAAGCTCAAGCATTAGATATTTTGTCAAAGTCGATTCGCAAATGGGCACTTTTAGCACATATCTATTCCTGCCCACCAGTATTTCCCAAGCCCCCAAATCCCCCTTTCCTCTCCCACCTGCCCACCTGCTCCCCTGCCCACCTGCATAAGGATGACATACACAGAGCGTACTGTGTTACCATCACTCATAAAAGCTTTTCTCTACAGCTACCCAATGGGCAAGGTTCTGGTATTAAATGCCTCCTACGAACCACTCAACATCACTAGCTGGCGTCGAGCGGTCATTCTGTTAATTAAGGGTAAGGCAGAACAAATAGAGCATAACGGCAAGTACGTTTATTCCGGATACCCGCTACCAACGGTGATCCGACTCCGACACTACGTCCAAGTGCCGTACAAGGAAATTCCCTTAACCCGCCGAAATATATTGCATCGAGATAGCCACACTTGTCAATACTGTGGTTACACGGGTGACGATTTAACGCTGGATCACGTAAATCCGCGATCGCGCGGCGGCGGCGATACCTGGGAAAATATGGTCACAGCCTGTGTCCGATGTAACATCAAAAAAGGCAACCGCACCCCCGTCGAAGCCAACATGCCCCTAAGATATATGCCGCGCAAACCCTATAGCAGTCTATACTTTGAAGTCGCCAAACACCTCAAGAGCGGTTCGCATCAAGAGTGGCGCAAATATGTCATCGGCATTTAACAAACCTGCATCCCCAATGCAGGTTTTTTGTTAAAGGGAGATGGAGAGGGTTTTCTCGCCTCTGGTGTACGGTTCTAGCCGTCCCAGGAGGAATGTTGTTTTGCCATTTTTTTGCGAAGATCTAAGTATAGTAATTCACTTTCGCGCCGAGTTTAGTGAAGTTTCTATACCATACATTTATATAGCCAGAACCTATGCAATCTCGTTCCCTTAAGCAGCTCGACCGTTTGACCGTAGCACAGGCGCTTCCAGTAGCAGAAGATACCGATGCAGTCAAGGAGCTGGCAACGACGCCATTGCCAGCCGACACCAAAAACCCAACAGAGCCGCGATGGTCACCACCAAAAAATCTGGCAGCCGAACGGGCTTGCTTACTACGGCAAACCTTAGAGCGACACCGAGATGAGCGCCAAATCGTGATTTTGCAAGATTTTCCCGACCCCGATGCCCTCTCCAGTGCCTGGACGTATAAATTAATCGCCGAGCAATACAATATCGGCTGCGACATCGTCTATGCGGGCGCCCTTTCCCATCAAGAAAATATTGCCCTGGTTAAACTGACTAACTTACCCGCGCAACGCTGGACGCTCCAAACGCTCAAAAATAAAGATTTATCAGGGTATAGCGGCTTTGTCTTGATTGATAATCAAGGAACGACCAGCCAGTTAATGCCTTTGGTGCAGCAAGCGGGGATTCGCCCGACAGCGATTATCGACCACCACCAGATGCAAGTAGAGCTTCAGCCGGATTTTGCCGATATTCGCCCCAATATCCGGGCAACTGCCACGATTATGACCCAATACCTGCAAGCAGGGTTGCTCTCTTTCGATAGCAGCATCGGCGACCATGTCAAGTGCGCCACTGCCTTAATGCACGGTTTGCGCTCGGATACCAACGGTTTGAGGCAAGCACAAGAAGAAGAATTTTTAGCCGCAGCCTACCTGAGTCGATTTTACGACCATCAGTTGCTCAATGCCGTGCTACAGGCAACCCGGTCTAACCGGGTGATGGACGTGATCGAGCGCAGTCTGAAAAACCGCGTGGTGCAAAATAACTTTTCCATTGCTGGCGTGGGTTACCTGCGCTACGATGACCGCGATGCCATTCCCCAAGCCGCAGACTTTTTAGTTACAGAAGAAAACGTCCACACGGCAGTGGTGTACGGCATAGTTCACGACGAAGATGAAGAATTGGAAGTGGTAATTGGGTCGCTGCGAACCACTAAGCTGACTTTAGACCCGGATGAATTTATCAAAGAAGCCTTTGGTCAAGATAGTCACGGACGCTTTTTCGGCGGTGGACGCATGATGGCGGGTGGGTTTGAAATTCCGATGGGCTTTTTGGGCGGTAGCAACGAAAATCCAGACTACGCCCGGATGAAATGGCAGTTGTTTGATAGCCAAATCAAGCAAAAGCTGCTGAAATTGGTCAACCCCAAGGATAATCCCCTGGCAAACAAGTAAAGAATTGCAGATTTCAGATTTTAGATTTCAGATTTAATCTAAAATCTAAAATCTAAAATCTAAAATCTAAAATTAAAAATATGCTGGAACTTTACTTAATTCGCCACGGGATTGCCGCAGCGCCGGAAAGCTACGAAAGTGATGATGAGCGCCCGCTGACCGATGAAGGAGTAGAGAAAACCAAAAAGGTGGCGAAGCGACTTTCCCAGTTAAAGCTGCACTTCGATTTGATTTTAACCAGTCCGCTGCTGCGGGCGCGCCAAACCGCCCTGATTCTGCAAAGTGCTGGTCTATCATCCCAAATGGAAGAATCAGATGATTTAGGATTCGATGGTGACATTTATAACTGGCTTCCCTGGCTAAAAACCTGGCAGCAGGGAGGTGGTAGTCGGTTGGCGCTGGTAGGTCACGAACCTAATTTAGCTTCTTGGGCAGAAACCTTGGTTTGGGGCAGTTCGCGTGGGGGTTTGATTCTCAAAAAAGCTGGAGTCGTTGGTTTGACACTGCCGGAAACAGGTTCCCCCGTAGGTCATAGTTACCTGTTCTGGCTCGTACCGCCGAGGCTGCTGCTGTAGGATGTGTTAAATAATCCTGGGGAAAATGCGATCGCTCTCAAATTTTCTGGTAACGTAACCTGAGTGTAGTGTTCTCCTCCCACGGCTGGCAACATGACTGCTATTTGCGAGTACAAACCAGGTTTAGAAAACATTCCCGCTGCCCAATCTAGTGTCAGTTACGTTGATGGACAAAAGGGCATTTTGGAATATCGAGGCATCAATATCGAAGAACTCGCAGACAAAAGTACCTTCCTTGAGACTACTTACCTGTTAATCTGGGGCGCACTGCCCACGAAGGAAGAACTCCAAGCCTTCGAGCATGAAATTCGCTACCACCGCCGGATTAAATACCGCATCCGGGACATGATGAAATGCTTTCCCGAAACCGGACACCCAATGGATGCGCTGCAAGCTTCGGCTGCGGCTTTGGGATTGTTCTACTCGCGGCGCGCTTTACCAGATCCGAGCTACATCCGTCAAGCAGTTGTGCGGCTGGTGGCAAAAATTCCCACGATGGTGGCGGCGTTCCAACTGATGCGGAAAGGTAACGACCCGATCCAACCCCGGGATGACCTGGACTATTCTGCTAACTTTTTGTACATGTTGAACGAGCGGGAACCAGACCCCTTGGCAGCCAGGATTTTCGATATCTGTCTGACGCTCCACGCCGAGCATACAATGAATGCCTCGACCTTCTCGGCCCGGGTAACCGCTTCGACTTTAACCGACCCCTATGCGGTGGTAGCATCAGCCGTGGGAACCCTAGCAGGGCCTTTGCATGGTGGGGCAAATGAAGAAGTAATTGAGATGTTGGAAAAAATTGGCTCGGTGGAAAATGTCCGCCCCTACATCGAAAATTGCATCGAACATAAATCCAAAATTATGGGGTTTGGACACCGAGTTTATAAAGTCAAAGACCCCCGCGCCCCGATTCTGCAAAAGCTGGCAGAACAGTTATTTGAAAAGTTCGGCTATGACAAATACTACGACATCGCCCTGGAGGTAGAGCGGGTGGTAGAGGAAAAACTCGGTCATAAAGGAATTTACCCCAACGTCGATTTTTACTCCGGGTTGGTTTATCGGAAAATGGGCATACCCACCGATTTGTTTACGCCGATATTTGCGATCGCTCGCGTCGCCGGATGGCTGGCACACTGGAAAGAACAGCTGGGAGAAAACCGCATCTTCCGCCCGACTCAAATTTATACTGGCGATCGCGGTATGCCCTACGTCCCGATTGAAGAACGGTAATGGGTAATTGGTAATCGGTAATTGGTAATGGGGCATAGCGTTATTTCCTCTGCCCCTGAAGCTCACCTGCTCACCTGCTCACCTGCCCTGTATAGAAAAAATCATCATCAGAGCATAACCAGAACTTTGGCTTGCCGTGCTGGGGTGTAGACCGTCGAACGATATACTGATTTGTGGAAGTCGTACAAAAAACTTCACACAAACGTATAAACTGGCCTTGACAGTTTGTTGGATCTTGCCCAGTCAGTATCATAAGCGGCAAAAATGAATTCAGGAATTGACCTCCAAGAAATTTTTATTCAATCCCTCATGGATCTTGGCATCCCGCCCGGTGCTGCCAAAGCCATTTGGTTGCCCCTACCGATGTTGTTGATGATTATGGGTGCAACGGTGGGAGTGTTGGTGTCCGTTTGGCTGGAACGGAAAATCTCAGCCGCCGCCCAACAGCGAATTGGCCCAGAATTCATGGGGCCATTTGGCGTCCTGGCACCCGTTGCAGACGGACTAAAGCTGATTTTCAAAGAAGATGTGGTGCCAGGGAAATCGGACTCGTTGCTGTTCACCCTAGGGCCGGTTATCGTCGTCATTCCTGTGTTTCTGTCCTACCTGATTGTACCGTTCGGACAGAACCTGGTGATTAGCAATATCGGCATGGGCGTATTTTTGTGGATTGCTTTTTCCAGCATCGCCCCGATTGGCTTGCTGATGTCGGGCTATGCCTCTAATAACAAGTATTCCCTCCTCGGGGGTTTGCGGGCGGCAGCCCAGTCGATCAGCTACGAAATTCCCTTGTCATTGTCGGTGCTAGCGATCGCGATGATGTCGAACAGCCTCAGCACCATCGACATCGTAGAACAGCAATCCGGCTTCGGGATTTTAGGCTGGAACGTTTGGCGTCAGCCAGTTGGGTTTATTATCTTCTGGATTGCAGCCTTGGCAGAATGCGAACGCATCCCCTTTGACTTACCAGAAGCAGAAGAAGAACTCGTCGCTGGGTATCAAACCGAATACAGCGGCATGAAATTTGGTCTGTTCTATGTCGGTTCTTACGTTAACCTGGTGCTGTCGGCGCTGATTGTTGCCGTATTGTACCTGGGCGGCTGGGATTTTCCGATTCCGATTAGCGCGATCGCATCTGCACTCGGTATCAGCGAAACCAATCCCTACTTGCAAATCGTGACTGCCTCCTTGGGCATCACCATGACCCTACTCAAAGCTTACTTCCTCATCTTCATCGCCATCCTCATGCGGTGGACAGTTCCCCGCGTTCGCATCGACCAGTTGCTAAATTTAGGATGGAAGTTCCTCTTACCAGTTTCGCTGGTGAACTTACTATTAACCGCCGCCCTCAAGTTGGCATTTCCTTTTGCCTTCGGCGGGTAATCGGTAACAGCATTCCCAGGCAGAGCCTTGGGAACGAGGGTAATCGGTAATAGGCAATCAAAAACCAATTACCAATTACCAATTACCAATTACCAATTACCAACTAACCAAGAGAGTGAGAACACCATGCTGAAGTTTCTCAAACAAGTTGGCGACTACGCCAAAGAAGCAGTACAAGCCGGTAAATTCATCGGTCAAGGATTATCTGTCACCTTCGACCACATGCGTCGGCGTCCGATTACCGTCCAATATCCCTACGAAAAACTCATTCCCTCGGAACGTTTCCGGGGGAGGATTCACTTCGAGTTTGACAAGTGCATTTCCTGCGAAGTTTGCGTCCGAGTTTGCCCGATTAACTTGCCCGTAGTCGATTGGGAATTCAACAAGGAAACCAAAAAGAAACAACTCAAACACTACAGCATCGACTTCGGGGTTTGTATCTTCTGCGGCAACTGCGTCGAATATTGCCCGACGAACTGCTTGTCGATGACAGAAGAATACGAAATTTGCACTTACGACCGCCACGAATTAAACTACGACAACGTGGCGCTGGGACGCTTACCCTATAAAGTAACCAACGACCCAATGGTAACGCCGTTGCGCGAACTCGCTTACCTGCCCAAAGGCGTAGTCGAACCCCACGACTTGCCCGCAGGTTCTCGTCGCGCCGGTTTGCGCCCAGAAGAAATTATCCAACAGATGGAAAAATGAAAAGTGGTAATCGGTAATCGGTAATCGGTAATAGGAATCTCCAATTACCAATTACCAATTACCCATTACCAATTACCAATTACCAAAGGAAACAGCAGTGAATCTAGCAGAAGGCGTTCAGATAGTTTCGTTTGCTTTGCTGGCGGCGATGATGATTGGGGCAGCACTGGGAGTAGTGCTGATTACCAATATCGTCTACTCGGCTTTTTTGTTGGGAGGTGTTTTTATCAGTATTGCCGGGATGTATATCTTGCTCAATGCTGATTTTGTCGCCGCAGCGCAGATTCTGATTTATGTCGGGGCGGTTAACGTGCTAATCTTGTTTGCCATTATGTTGGTAAACAAGCGGGAAGATTTTAAACCACTGCCCAATGCTTGGATTCGCAAAGGCGCAACGGCATTAGTTTGTGCTGGGTTGTTTGTGTTGCTCAGTACGATGGTTTTAGCAACGCCTTGGGCAATTTCAACCGATGTCCCCAATGCGGCTGAAAGTTCCATCGTGCAAATTGGCAAGCATTTCTTCAGTGATTTTTTATTGCCGTTTGAACTAGCTTCTGTACTGTTGTTAATGGCAATGGTGGGAGCGATTATTTTGGCGCGTCGCGAGTTCTTGCCCGATGTATTGCAACAAGCACCCAACGTACAGCAAGAAGTTTTAACCTTGCCCGAACGTCCTAGAGAATTAGTACCCGCAGCAAGCGATACCGCTACCTTAACCCGAAATAAGGGCGCTCGCAACAAATAGCCCGATTTACCAGCGTTGCATCGATCAACGCTGGCTACAAACAATCGCAATTGGAAAATTAGAGGATTCATGCAACTCCAGTACTTTTTGTTATTATCAGCCGCCCTTTTCTGTATCGGGATTTACGGTTTGATTACCAGTCGTAATGCTGTGCGCGTGTTGATGTCAATTGAACTGCTGCTGAATGCAGTTAATCTCAATTTAATGGGATTCTCTAACTTTCTAGACCCCTTGGGAATTAAAGGACAGGTGTTTACCGTATTCGTGATTACCGTCGCCGCCGCTGAAGCCGCAGTCGGTTTAGCGATCGTGTTAGCAATTTATCGCAACCGCGATACGGTAGATATGGAGCAATTTAACCTGCTTAAATGGTGAATTTTGTCAAGTGCTAATGGCTAATTGTCAGGAAAAATAAATTAGTCATTAGCCTTGTCAGTGCATAAATTAAATGATTATAAGGCAAAAGATTAGAACGGAAATTATCTTGATATTTTAGGTTTAGGATAGATTTTTCTTCATTCCAGCCCACTGGGCGGCTTAATTTTAGGAAGGCAGTGGAACTCAAACAAGTTATTATTGCTCACAAAGCGGGAGATTCCAACAGCAAGCGCATGGCAGAACAATGCGCTAGGCAACTGGAAAAACGCAACTGTGACGTATTGATGGGACCGAGTGG
>DNGG01000221.1:3881-6044 GCA_003486675.1 Cyanobacteria bacterium UBA11372 | reverse complement strand
ACTTGCCACGGGGAAGGATAGCAGCGATATACGGCAGCGCCTTCTAATGGGCGGATATAGTAACAAGATTGCAGGGTTTTGATGAACCGTTCTCGCAATTGTCGCGCTGCATATCCAATCCCCACAATTGCTGCATCTTCTAAGCGGGGAAGCAACATCACTACGGGGCGTCCTTCGGCTGCGTTGCAAAGCTTTTCGACTTCGCCAACTTCTACGGCACTCGGTTCGATCAGCAAGAATACCTCATCTTCTGGTGCCAATTTCTCCGCGATGGGAGTTCTACCTGTGCCGATGTCATCGATTTTAAACGTTTCAGGTTTCCAATCGCGACGGGCGAGGGCAGCAGCACCTGTGTCGGGAAAGAATACTTTGAGTTGCATTCCCTCGAAAGTTGGCAAAAATTGTTCCGCTATCGGCATCGCTTTGAGTTCGGGATAGACAAACTCAACGCACAGACGGGTATGTCCAGCCGCGATCGCTGCCTTCGTCGCTTCGCCAGCTTGCGCGATCGCATCTTCTAGGGTTTTAGGAAGTTCAGCCATTGTTTTGTTATCTGCCTACAATATTTCAGTCTAAACCTCTGTGAAATCATTTCCAATGCGACAATAAGATCGGATGACATTGGAGGCTTTGTTATGCCGCTTGAAAGAAGAATGTCGAGAGATATCTTTGCCCCTGGCGAGATCGTTGGGCTAAAACAAATGTGTTTGACTCCTGGTAAGGTATTTCAACCAGGAAAGTATATCGTCGGTGAGTTGCCTGATATCGCCTTTGAAATGGGTTTAGTCGAAAAATTACCCCCCGTTAAAGGCAAAAATGCTGAAATAAAACCTACCGATTCACCCGAAAATCAATCATAAATCAAGATGCCTACCGATCCTTATGCTTGGATCGAGCGATCGCTCGCCACTATACATCAAGCTGACTGGTATCGTTTCGTACAAACTATTTCCAGTCCTCCCGGTGCGGTTGTTTGTCTGAATGGACAAGAAGTTATCAACTTTGCCAGTAACGATTACTTGGGATTGGCAGGAGATGAGCGATTGATTCAAGCTGCGATCGCCGCCACCTCAAAATTCGGCACTGGAAGTACTGGTTCGCGATTGCTCAGCGGACATCGGGAAATACACGCAGAATTGGAAAGAGCGATCGCATCGCTGAAACAAACCGAAGACGCCCTGGCGTTCAGTTCTGGGTATTTGGCGAATTTGGGAGCGATCGCCGCTTTGGTAGGCAAGCGCGATTTAATTTTATCCGATCGGTACAATCATTCCAGCTTGAAAAATGGCGCCATTTTAAGCGGCGCGACGGTAGTAGAATACGCTCACGGCGATCTGCAAGATTTGAACGAAAAGTTAGAAAAACAGCGCCAACTCTACCGTCGTTGTTTAATCGTTACCGATAGCGTCTTCAGCATGGATGGCGATCTTTGTCCGTTACCTGCCTTATTAGATTTGGCAGAACAATTTAACTGTATGCTGTTAGTCGATGAAGCGCACGCTACTGGAGTTTTAGGCGCAAATGGTGCGGGGTGCGTAGAACATTTTGGCTGCACGGGAAGGCAGTTAATTCAAATAGGAACCTTAAGCAAAGCTTTGGGCAGTTTAGGCGGTTATATCGCCGGTTCATCGACTTTAATCGACTTTTTACGCAACCGCGCCCCTAGTTGGATTTATACCACAGCACTTTCACCCGCCGATACTGCTGCTGCATTAGAAGCTATTAAAATTATTCAACAAGAACCACAACGCCGCGCCCGATTGTGGCGGAATGTAGATTACTTAAAACAGCTAATTATTCAAGAATTACCCGCTTTAAAATTGCTGCCTTCCGCATCGCCCATCCTCTGCTTGCAATTAAACGATGCTGCTAGCGCTTTAAAACTAGGAAATCAGTTAAAAAAAGGGGGCATTTTTGCCCCCGCAATTCGTCCTCCCACAGTCCCTACCAGTCGCATTCGTATTTCAGTAATGGCAACACACGAAACCGCCCATCTAGAAAAATTAGTCGCTGCTTTGGTAATTGGTAATTGGTAATTGGTAATTGGTAATATAGGATTTCTACTGACATTAGCCATTAGTGCTATTCGAGAGATAACTAGCAACTTGAGTTAGCTAGCTTCTGACGATCGCTACAGCGGTGTGCGGGCAGCAAAAATGGCAG
>DNGG01000221.1:0-3677 GCA_003486675.1 Cyanobacteria bacterium UBA11372 | reverse complement strand
GCAGCAAAAATGGCAGCCCGCACACCGCTGTGGGTGTACCTCATACGACTGCAATCCGCTATAATAGCTCACGGCTAATGGTAGAGACAGAAAACACTTCCAAGAGGCAATTACCAATTACCAATTACCAATTAGCACTATTGTTTCGGTTGTGCAGGCACAATCTTGGCGTTAACAACGACGCTCTTGACGCCTTTAATTTCCTTAGCCAAAGGACTGATTTTGGCTAAATCTTGTTGATTTTGAACCGTACCACCTACGGTTACCACACCATCTTCAGCGTCAACAGTTAGCTGACCTCTTTGGATATTAGCCTCTAACTTGCTGCGAACTTCGCTTTCGAGGTCGTCATCAGCTCTGATAGTGTCGCCGCCGGTAATATTGTTGCGTTGCTCCCGCGCCCGAATATCAGAATTTAGCTGCGCTCTGCGAACGTCGCTAGCAGCATCCTGTTGAGTTTCTTGCACGCTTTCTGCGGCTGGAGCTTGGGTGGGTTGGGTAGGGTTGTTGGGAGCATCAGCGCTAGTTTTTTCACCCTGGCTGCAAGCAACCGCACCAAAAAGTAAGACACTGCTGAGTATTACTGTAGCGATCTTTTTCATTTTTATCACCTGTTAATTTGATCTATTTTTGGAATTGGTAATTGCTAATGGCTAATTGGTCATGGGAATACTTTCCGGCTCTACAATTAGCCATTAGCGATTAGCAGCCTTTAATTAACGAACTTCTTCGCGACGATCGATGATGATCACTTTGTCATCCACATCGGTAACATCACCTTGACGGTAAGTTACGTCATTGGTGTAGTCGGTGCGAGCCGTATCAACTCCGGCGTAGCCAGCGGGCGAGCTATAACTATCCGGCATATCGTAGATGCCCCATTCTTGAATACCAGCGCGGCTCAAAATTGCTTGGGCACGATGAATATCATCTTGGTCACCTTCTACCATCACCAAATATTCACCGCGACTAACTCTTTCGTTGTAAACTCTGGCTCGTTCTTCGGGAATTCCCAAACCAATTAATGCACCTATTAAACCACCAGCCGCTGCACCAATTGCAGTACCGGAAAGTGTCGTAGCAATAGCTGTTGCCGTCGCGCCTGCTAACATTACAGGGCCAATTCCGGGAATTGCCAATGCACCCAAACCAACTAACAAACCAGTTAAACCACCCAGCGCGCCACCTGTAAGCGCGCCCTTAGCAGCACCTTCATCGGCTTTGTTGCCGATGCGCTCGGTGGTTTCTACACCAGCAATATCATCTCTGCCGCCATCTTTGGCAACCACAGATACTCTGTCCATGGGAAAGCCAGAATCTCTTAGTTCGGTTAAGGCATGTTCTGCCTCTCTGCGCGTGGGAAATACACCAACTGCACGCTTGCGATCGCCTAAAGCCATGTTTCCTCCTCCGACAATTTTTTAAAAGTGGTAATTGGTAATTGGTAATTGGTAATTGGTAATTGGACTAACGGCATGATGCCCTCGTCGATTACCCTTTACTTATTACCAGTAGAAGCAACTGAAGTTAATTTTTGATTTGCTCTATATCTATAGTTCTTCTTTAAACAAAATCAGACATCAGCCGTAGGTGTAAACTGGCTCTCTATCTCAGGAAAGGCTTTTGAGCGGCTACCAGCAGTCCATCGGGATAATACAACTGTTTGGGGAAATGGGAAAACGATGGCAACAGGGATTTGGGAAAACAAAGGGAAAAACAGGCAAAGGAATGCTTTTCTTTCCCCCCTTTCCCCCTTTTCCCTTTTACCCCTTTTCCCTTTTCTTCCCCTTTCCATCTTGTGGGAACGGAAATTACCAGCACTTGGTTCGGTTTTACTACCACTACCAGAGGACAGATATTGATAATCTCATAGACAAGGTAGTAAAGCAGTTTGAATTCTATTTTCAAAGGCGAGGTTAGTGAGGTGATGTCGGTGCAAAAGTGGTTGCTGCCAACTGTAAGTGAAATAATAGCCCAAAGCGAAAGCCAGGGGGCAGATGATGCCGCCTTGCTTACCAAATCCACGGATTCGATCGCTGTTGAGCGCGTCAAAGCCGAACAACAATGGCAAAGCGCGATCGCATCGGTAGAACATCTCCTGGGCGAGGTTGTCACCGTCAACGAGCCTGCCCTTGGGGGATTAGTTTTAACCTGTCCCTCACCAATTATCAGCGATCCAGCGCTCAATTCTCGCTTCCAAACCTGGATTTTTACGCCTCAAATGCTGGAAGTCGTTTTAGCTGGGATGGTGTTTCAGCTACCACCCGCCAAAGACGAAGGCATCCTCATCCCCCCCAATACCTCCCATTCCCTGCCTTTACTACCCATCGATCCCATCGCCGCCGAACAATTTTGCTTGGTTTTAACCAATAAATTGAGTTTGGTGATGGTTTTGGGCGAAAACCTGGCAAATAAACCCGCTTTTCTGTTTTCCTTTGCGCCAGAAGTCGTGCAGCAAGTTTGGGAGTGCCTTAAGTTGCGGATGTTGTTGATGCACCAACCCCAATTTGGGCAACTGGATACTTTAGTTGAGCAGTTTGGCTTTGTAGCACCCGACTATCGCACGGTGATGAAATTTAGCCGCTTGATGCTGAAATACTTACCAATGCAAGAAGAAACCAAATATGCAAAAGAAAGACTTCGCATCACCAAAGCTACTCATCCCATATCTGATGCGCCTAGCACCATATCTAAATCCGATGATGTCGAATTATTGCAAGCATTCGCTCACGAAGTTCGCACCCCCTTGACCACAATTCGCATGTTGACGCGACTGTTGCTCAAGCGCAAAGATTTATCCCCAGATGTCATCAAACGCTTGGAATATATCGACCACGAATGCACCGAACAAATTGACCGCATGGAGTTGCTTTTCCAAGCCGCAGAAATCGAAACAACTGATGAGAAATCTTGCAACGTTCACTTAACCACAACTTCTCTCACTCAGCTATTAGAAGATAGCTTACCCCGTTGGCAAAAACAGGCAAGTCGGCGCAATCTCACTTTAGATGTGCGGATGCCGCAACAAATGCCATCCGTAGAAAGCGATCCGACAATGCTCGATCGGATACTCACCGGCTTGATCGAGAATTTTACCCGTAACTTGCCTGCCGGGAGCCACATTCAGTTACACGTAATCCCTGCGGGGAATCAAATCAAAGTGCAATTAAAGCATTTTGGCAATGCCGAATCTGCTCAAGAAGATGGGATGCGATCGCAACCTTCTAACTCCAACAAACGCAAGCAAATCGGTCAATTATTAATGTTCCAACCAGAAACAGGCAGCATCTGTCTCAACCACAGCGTCACCAAAAATATCTTTCAAGCTTTAGGCGGAAAATTGATTGTCAAACAACGACCTCAACAAGGCGAAGAACTGACTATCTTCCTGCCTATCGTCAAAGGAAAAAAATAAATATGCTCGCCAGCATCAGGCGGGGCGGGTTTATTGATTCTTGGCACTCCTAGCAAGTATTTTTTCTAAAACCCGCCCCTACAAAATCAACAAAACATCCCAAATCTAAAATCTAAAATCTAAAATCTAAAATCTAAAATCCCTTGACTTTTCTGCGACTTTTCTGATATGCTTTTTTCATAATGGGAAAGGCGCGCGCTTATATATAACGGAAAAAAAAGCGCAGACAATTGAACAACAAAAAGATCCAATTGCGTAGGGG
>DNGG01000056.1 GCA_003486675.1 Cyanobacteria bacterium UBA11372 | reverse complement strand
CCGCCAGCGATCGCCAAACCCGAAACAGAGATGGCGATCGCCGAAACAGTGGCGAAAAGTGAATCGGAAATAGAAAAGGGAAGAGAAAGGGAATCTTTCCCGCCCGCCGCAGCAGCAACAATACCGGAAATTACCAACCCCGAAACAGATATTTTCCTTACAAGTCAAGCAGAAACGGAAAATCTGCCCCCAGAAGAAGATGCACCGATGCGGATTTTCATTACGGGTGCGAGTGGGTGCATCGGACACTACATCGTAGAAACTCTGATTGAAAAAACAGACTACGAACTGTTTCTATTAGTCAGGAATCCAAATAAAGTAAAATTTGATTGCAATGCCCGTCCTGGTATTCACATCATCCGGGGAGATATGCGAAATATCTGGCAATTTAGCAAGCTGTTGAAGACGATGAATTGTGCCATTTTGGCGGCGGCAGGTTGGGGGGGACAAGAAGCAATTGATGTCAATGTGTTCAAAACAATAGAACTGCTGAATTTACTCGATCCAAAAGTTTGTCAGCATGTCGTTTATTTTTCCACCGCCAGCGTCTTAAATCGCCAAAATCAATTGCTGAAAGAAGCTGGACAAGCAGGGACAGATTATATACGTTCTAAATACGACTTCTTGCGGCAAGTAACCCGCCTCCCGATTGCAAAGCGGATCACTACCGTATTTCCAAGTTTAGTTTTTGGAGGAGATGAGAAACATCCTTATTCCCATGTTTCCGGCGGATTACCAGATTTGATGAAAGAAACAGTAATACTTCGCTTTTTAGACAAGCCGCTGTTGAAAGTTAAACCAATAGATTTGATTCCGTTTTTCCAAGCAGATGGGAGTTTTCACTTTATCCACGCACGAGATATTGCCCAAGTGGTAAGATATCTAATAGACAATCCCCCAGAATCGCAAGATTCCCGCTGGTTGGTGTTGGGAAATGAACCCGTGACGCTTAACCAAGTCATCGAGGAAGCTTGCGCTTATTTGAATAAACCTATTTCCTATCGCTTTAACTTGTCTGCTTGGATAGCGAATATCTTTATCCGTTTGTTCCGCATTCAAATGAGTGCTTGGGATCGGTTCAGCTTCGACTATAGACATTTTACTTACCAGAATCCGGTCAATCCGTCAACATTCGGAATGCCTGTTTATTGTCCTACTATTATTGATGTGCTAAAACTGAGCGGAATTTCACGCAAAGGGTAAAATTTAATAGATTTCTGGAAAGAAACTAAAGGGCAGGCAGGATGCCCACCCCACAAGAGTTTTTGCAGAAGTATAATCGGAAAGGTGCGTTAGGCACTGCCAGAAATTATGCTAATTTCAAAGCAGGCTAAATGCGCCTAACGCACCCTACGCTAATGGTTCATCGTTTTAGATCAGCTTGATGGCGCGGAAGGCGAAAAATAAGCCTAAAGCGACGACGTAAGCACCACCCAAGAGCAAAATATAAGCTAAAGCACCAGACAGCATTTGCGTTTCTCCTCTGACGTTGTTTAGGTTTTGATATGGAATCCGTTATAAATGTTAATGTACCGCAACAAGCATACGATATTGCGATCGCACCCAATAACTTAGAAAAATTGGGCGAGATGATGCAGTCGTTAAAACTGGGCAAAAAAGTGCTGTTGGTATCGAATCCGGCGATTTTCCGGCATTATGGGGAGAGAGCGATCGCCTCCCTCAACTCAGCAGAGTACGATGTCACTACCTGTATCCTCCCCGCAGGCGAACAATACAAAACCCTCACCGCCATCCAAAAAATCTATAACACCGCCCTGGAAAACCGTCTGGAACGCTCCTCGACAATGGTAGCCTTGGGAGGTGGCGTCATCGGCGATATGACAGGCTTCGCCGCCGCTACGTGGCTGCGAGGTATTAATTTTATCCAAGTACCCACCAGCTTGCTAGCGATGGTAGATGCAGCCATTGGCGGTAAAACAGGTGTCAATCATCCTAAAGGGAAAAACTTAATCGGGGCATTTTATCAGCCCAAATTAGTGTTAATCGATCCCCAAGTTTTAAATACCTTACCACCGCGAGAATTTCGCGCCGGAATGGCAGAAGTAATTAAATACGGCGTCATTTGGGATGCGGAATTGTTTGGAGAGTTAGAAGCATCTAAAAGATTGGATCAATTCCGCTATATCAGTCAGGAATTATTGCAACAAATCCTAAATAAATCTTGCCAAGCGAAGGCAGATGTGGTAAGTAAAGACGAAAAAGAATCGGGTTTAAGGGCAATTTTAAATTACGGTCATACAATTGGTCACGCGGTCGAAAGTTTGACCGGATATAAGTTAGTAAATCATGGGGAAGCTGTAGCGATTGGCATGGTAGCAGCGGGACAGTTGGCGGTGCATTTGTCAATGTGGGATAAAACAGATGCAGAACGTCAAGATGCGTTGATTAAAAAGGCGGGGTTACCGACACAATTGCCAGCAGGTTTGGATATTGAAGCGGTGATTGATACGCTGCAAACTGATAAGAAAGTTAAGGATGGGAAGGTGAGATTTATCCTGCCTACTCGCATTGGTGAAGTGATAGTGACCGATAAAGTTGAGGGGGATTTGATGCGGGAGGTGTTGCCAAAAATGCAAGCGGTTTAATGTTTGAAACGCGAATTGATAGATGCTTTCTGCGGGGCACAGATTGGTGCGATCCTGGATAAAACTTTTAGCTATGCCCATGCCAATTTTAACGGTAGAAACCTTATGCGCTGAAGCAGCAATCTTTTCAGCAGCCGAGACTCAGCATCAAGAACCCATACTCTATGGTGTCACAGACGGTAAAGCTGTTGGAACATACCTGGAACAAAAATTCAAACTTTATTTAAAGCAAAAATATGAGTTTTTGGAGGGCAATTCAGCAAGTGGAATCGACTTTCCAGGTTTGCTGGTTGACGTAAAAGTAACTAGCATCAGACAACCCCAGTCTTCATGCCCCTTTAAATCTGCACGACAAAAGATTTTTGGTCTGGGATATTCGCTGATAGTTTTTGTTTACGATAAAGCCGACGACAGCATAAACCGAACAGCAACTTTAAGTATTTTACACGCGATTTACGTGAGTGCTGAAAGAACGGCTGATTTCCAAATGACTCGTGGGATTCGTAATATTTTGGAAAATGAAGGCAATAAAGACGACTTGATTGCATTTATGTTTGATCGAAATCTGCCTGTTGATGAAATTGAAGCCGGAAATATTGCAGACGAAATACTTAGAAATCCACCTCTCCAAGGATTTTTAACAATTTCCAATGCCTTGCAATGGCGGCTTCAATACGGAAGAGTCATTGAACGTGCTGGGCAAGAAGAAGGTGTAGTTGCTGTTTATAGGGCAATCCCATGATTCAGGTTGCTTCTAAGACAAAAGTAGAATACGGAGACTTCCAGACTCCATTGGAGTTAGCTGAGAAAATTTGCCATAAACTGATAGAGCTTGGTGTGAATCCTAAAGTTATTATTGAGCCAACCTGCGGCATAGGTAACTTTATTCAATCTGCTGCACGTTCATTTCAATCAACGAGTAAAATTATCGGAGTTGAAATCAATCCAAACTATTTACAAGAAACCAAAAACAAGAAGCAACTTTCACAAGATGAAAGAATTGCGATTAAGCAAGGAAATTTTTTTGATTTTGATTGGTTTTCATTGATCGATAAGATTGAAGGTAAAATTTTAGTATTGGGAAACTTTCCGTGGGTCACTAATTCTCAGCAAGGCGCGATCGCTGGCAAAAACTTACCCCAAAAAACTAATTTTCAAGCTCGCAGTGGGTTAGATGCAATTACAGGTAAGAGCAACTTTGATATTTCTGAGTGGATGTTGATTCAATCTGTTCAATGGTTGCAACAGCGCGAAGCTTATCTGGCAATGCTATGTAAAACTTCTGTATCTAGAAAACTATTGAGTTACATACATTCCCGAAACTTAAATATTACTTACTGTGCAACTTACAAAATAGACGCCAAAAAATATTTTGATGCGACTGTTGATGCCTGTCTCCTATTTTGCAAATTTGACTCAGATTCACAAAACTATTTCTGCGATGTATTCAGTAGTCTTGAAACTGATATTCATTACCGAATAGGCTATCGAAATAATATTCTAATTAGGGATGTAACTTATTTTGATAAATTAAAATATTTATATAATCCGAAGCAGCGAGAAAAGTGGCGTTCTGGCATTAAGCACGATTGCTCCAGTGTAATGGAACTTCGTAAAGTTGATGGTGGTTTTGTTAATCGACTGGGAGAAGTTGTCAATCTTGAAGAAACTTGCTTGTTTCCTTTGCTTAAAGGTTCTGATGTTGCTCAAAACCGCACAGACATTGTCGATCGATATGTATTAGTTACTCAAAGATTTATTGGTGAGTCTACTGAATATATACAAAAGTTAGCTCCTAAAACTTGGAACTATTTGGAAACTCATGCAGAGTATCTAGATAGTAGAAAAAGCAAAATTTATCAAAAAAGTCATCGTTTTTCTATGTTTGGAGTCGGCTCGTATACATTTGCACCTTGGAAAATTGCAATTTGCGGACTCTATAAAAAACTAGATTTTCGGTTGATTGGAAAAACCAATAATAAACCTACTGTTTTTGATGATACCGTTTACTTCCTTAGTTTTGAGGATGAAAAAACTGCTGAAAAAACATTTATGCTTTTAACTTCTAGATTAGCAATAGACTTCTATGAATCTTTAATTTTTTGGGATGAAAAACGCCCTATTAAGTCTAGTATATTGAACAGCTTAGACCTGTCTGCTATAGCAGAAAGATTATCAATAAATTTTTAAGCTCAACTTCCGGATGATTCCAACTGCTCCAATAGCTAATGATGACACTAATGAGTTCCAGGCGATCGCATATAGACAACCCAAATTCTATTATTCCAACATAACTCAAGCGGTCTAACGACAAAGTTTAAACAGCGGCAACGAATTCATTAACTGTCAACCCAGCTGTACGGATGAGACTACGCAGCGTTCCCTTTGCTACCTCACGATGATCTGGAACAGATAGGGTTGCTATCTCGCCTTCCTTAACTAAGATGATGTGACTTGCACTTTGACGTGCAAACTGCCAACCGAACGATTCAAATACACGGACGACTTCACGCCCGCTGAGGACAGGAAGAGCAGATGTCATGCTATGCTACGACCTCTACTTGCTGCGTCTCTATGGTAAGCGGTAAGCCACGTTCTGCACGAACTTGGAGGCAAGCTGCGATCGCATCCTTGATGTTTTCGAGAGCTTCTTCTCTGGTTTGACCTTGACTGACACAACCAGGAATACTAGGACACTCTACAATCCAAACTCCATCTTCGTCACGATCAAGTGTTACATTGAACTTCATAATTTATCGTCATTCGTAGTTTAACTTGCGACTATCTAACCCAACAACAAATGTATTAAACAATCAAGTGGTTTCGTTTTTGCGCGATTGACCACGCTCAACAAGCTTAAAGCCAGGGGATTCAGTGTCATTCCATCGCCGCATTTCATAACCGCATACTTCACAGTTGAAATAGTCCGAATCTCTGATTGGAAAGTAGTGAATTGTCACCTCATAGACTGAGCCACATTCATGACATGATTCCTTTCCCGCACGTTCGCTAGACCAAGTTGCCATTCTCCTCGTTCCTGAATTTCTAATGTTTACTTCTCCAATTGTAACAAATAAATACAAGCTGACAAAATGTCATCTATCAGAACTGTACCACCTGCACATCCTAAATACATGGTAAGCGAGAACGAATAAGGCGTATGGGTAAGCAGCCAATCTAGGCACACCCTTCAACGTACTCGACTTCTGGGAGTCTTCCCGATCGGAATATCGTTACCCGATTATTGAGAGTTTCAAATACTAACCGATAGTTGCGATCGCGTGCATCTTTGGGAATATAAGTTAAATAGTGTCCGCCTCGATCGAACGTGTATTCATGGGGAGTTACTCTAATTTGTCCCGGATAAAGAGATTTTATTCGCTCTTCCGTATCGCCAATTTTTGCCCCACTCACGGTGCTAATGCGATCGCTAACAACTTCTACTCTCGCAATGCGGTCAACCTCGCGATTGATCGAGCCTTCTTTGTGAGGACTTATGACCATAAAGTTTAAGCCTTGCGGCCCCCGTTGCGGTCGAATGTGGTAGCAATTGTCTAGTCTTCCAGTACTTACAAACCGCACTCTAGCAGAACGTTCGGCTTCTGCAATCGTCATACCAACGCGCACGGGACCGATACCATCAATCGCTACTTTCGATTGTTCTGTCAGTGTTGTTTGAGCAGAAAGCGGTAGAGTAGACAGTATAAATGTTAAGCACGCGCTGATAATAAAGGCTAAGAATTTAATCTTGCGCTTCATAGTGTAATTTTCCTAAAACTTGGTTTTTGGTGGTTTCAAATGTTATGCAAAAAACATTGTATCAAATAATATAATTACCGTGGCGTGGGGTTTAACAGGTGATGGATTAGAGAATGCGATCGCATTGTGCAAACATGAGCTAGCTCAAAGACGTTATCGCCAGAATTTGCCAAAATAAAGATACCACTGAGTTGAAGGTTACCGAACATGACTCAGACTCCCGTCAACATTCAAACTGCACAGGGACATCAAGTGTTAGCCGCAGCGGGTAAGAAAATTCTTCGACCCGGCGGAAAAGCTGCAACAGAACAGTTATTTGAGTGGGCAAATTTTCAAGCGGGCGAGACAGTATTGGAACTGGCGGCTAGTTTTGGAGAGAGTGCGATCGCATTATCCCAACGTTATAACGTCCGCGTTGTCGGCGTAGAAAAAAACCCGGAAAGCATAGCGCGTGCAAGAGCAAATATCCGCAATGCTGGTTTAGAACAACAAATAGAAATTATCGCTGGAGATATTTTCCACTTAGAAGCAATTCCCGGTGAATTTGATTGCGTTTTTGCAGAAGCAATTCTGTCGATGCAATCTGCACCAGGGAAAGCCAAAATCTTAAACTCTATTCGCGATAAGCTAAAAAGCGGCGGTAAATTTCTCTCCCACGAATTATTAGCCCAAAACAACGAAGAAGAAATCCACCAACAACTGGCACAAACCATCCGCAGCAACACCACACCTTTATCAGCAACAAATTGGATTGCAGCTTGTACAGAAGCCGGATTGCAAGTTCAGCAGCACAAAACTGGAGCAATGGCATTACTGAATTTACTATCAATGATTCAAGATGAAGGATTAGTAGATACAGCCAAATTCCTGTGGAATGTATTAACTAAGCCAGAAATCCGAAACCGAGTTATATCCATGCGCCAAACCTTCAACAAATATCGGCAAGATTTGGGCTACATAGTTCTAGTAGCAGTTAAAAACTAGCTACTCTCTTCTTACCTCTGCGTCCTCTGCGCCTGGAGCGGTTCATTATCTAATTATGACTTCTACAACAGTGCCTAACCCATCCTTCGTAACTCAACTGAGAGAACAAATTGAATACCCCACTGGCGGAGTTCTAAGTAAAGTTCTCTTGAAAGACAATAATTGCCAGTACACGCTATTTTGTCTAGCATCTGGCACCGAAATTTCCGAACACACGTCAACGAGAAACGCCACAGTTAACGTCCTTCAAGGTCGAGGAATTCTCACCTTAGAAGGACGAGAAATCAAGCTGGAATCAGGTATCTTTGTCTTTATGCCTGCGAATGCTCCCCATGCCTTAAAAGCCGAGGAAAACTTAGCCTTTTTGCTGACGCTTTCTGAAATTACTCATTAGCTGGAGTTTGAATTGATCGCAAAAAACTAGCACTTTCTTCTGGCAGTGCTGTATTAATATACATGCCACTGCCTAATTCAAATCCAGCGGTCAAAGTCGTTCGAGGTATGAGTGCAATATACCAGTGAAAGTAATCGGTGCGTTCCTCTGCGGTTGGGATAGAGCGGATTGTATAGTTGTAATCGGGATTGTTCAATCCGTAATAAAGTTTAGCCAAAACGGTTTTCAGCATCTTGGCTAAATCCCCAATTTCTGCATCGGTAATATCGTCAAAACAAGATGTATGACGGCGGGGAAAAATCCAAGTATGAAAAGGTGAAAGCGCCGCATAAGGAATAAAGGCGACAAAATGTTCGCTTTCTGATATGATTCTTTCTCGGCTTGCCAATTCATCTTTGATTGTGCGACAAAATATACATTCCCCCGTATCGTCAAAATAGCGAATCGCTTCTTGCAAGCGAATCCGCAATTGGTAAGGGACAACTGGCGTCGCTGCTAGCTGCGAGTGCGGATGTTCTAAAGATGTGCCTGCTCCTTGACCGTGATTTTTAAATATAATAATGCTAGCAATGCGAGGGTCGTGTCTAATTTCCGCATATCTTTGACGGTAAACTCTGATAATATTGGCTACGTCTTCAACTTCCATTAGTGCAGTCGTTAAGTCGTGTTGGGGATGTTCGATAATAACTTCGTGAAATCCCACCCCGGATAACGAACGATTTAAACCTTCGACTTTCCTAATAGCTTGTCCCACGGGAAATAAAGCCGGATATTTGTTATAAACAGCACGGACTCTCCATCCGCGATTATCGTTCAAACGATAGGATTCTAATCCAGTAAAATCTTCGTTACCGGCACAAAAGGGACAAGTAGGACTATAGGAAGGAACCGGAATAGTTTCTGTGTGAGGTTTGGCAAACTCGTCCGGTCTTTTTGCCCTTTCGGTAGCAATAATTACCCAGTCCCTGGTGATGGCATTTAATCTGAGTTCGGTCATTTTGTCCTCATTTTTGACGAAAATTTGTGCCACCAATTTTATCCGATGATCTGGCTAAATATGGGGAGCGATCGCCAATCGTAAAATGAGGATAGGCATAAGGCAATTCTGCCAACCAAAACTCAATCAAATCTTGATTTGATTACCATGCAATAGTTAACCTGTCAACCAATGTTAATCTTTTTCAATCTATGACTACCACAACAAGTGAAACTCAAAAAAAACCTAACCCCCAGGCGTGGTATAAACCAACTTTTTCGCCGGAACATGGGGTTTATGTGATGCTGCTGGTTTCTTTTCTGACTGGTGCAGCAGCGGCTCAAAATTGGACGCTTTTAACTACGTTGGCTTTAGTTTGTGCGTTTTTTGGCTTTCAAGCTGAACATCCCCTCGTGCTGCAAATAAAACAACGAAAAAGCGTGAAACCGCGTTTTTTAGTTTGGGGTGGATTGTATGGGGTAATTTGTCTGGCGATCGCTCTATATCTGTACCTAAGATATCCGATATTACTGTGGATTTATTTAGGTGCGATCGCTGCCTTGATTATCGATGCTTTTTCCGTCTTCCACCGCGAACAAAAATCTATTTTAAACGAGATAGTAACCTTCGCTGCGGTATGTCTTTCCGCACCTTTCGCCTATGCTGCTACCACGGGTACAAGTTCAACCATTGCTATCGGTTTGTGGGCGATTAATACGGTTTATTTTTGCAGTACTATTTTTAGTGTCAAGCTGCGGAAACCGAAAACGAGTTCGGTTGTACCGGGAGTGGTGTATCATGCGATCGCAACTCTCATCATCAGCGGACTATACTGGCTAAATTGGCTTTCTCTGGTGACAGCTTTGGCGCTGGGAGTCGCTTTGCTCAAATTTAGTCTTATAATATGGCAGAAAGATTGGTATCGTGATGCAAAAATTCAATTTATTGCCATTTTAGAAACCAGTTCGGCTTTGATATTCCTTGCGATCGCCGCCTTCTCAGTTCTCCCTACTCGCTTACCAGTTCTTTAAAAATTATTTACAAATGCCGCCTCGGATCGGGTTTGAGCTAGCGCTCAAATCCGAAATCATATCATGTCCGGTTGCATCGGCATCGTGGGGGGCCGGGTTTATTAAGACAGTTCGCTTGGTATCAAAGGTTTTTGGTAAAACCCGCCCCTACGACGCTATTAAATATGCAAGTTCGATACAAGCGGACATGATATCACCTATTGACATTTTCAATTTACACTATATAGTGTATTTCATAATATGATTGTATCGCAATCTGCAACACGTCGCAATCATGACCAGTAAAGAATCTGTGAACATTCGACTGCCCAAACACGAGAAGGAAAAGCTAGACCGATATTGCAAATTAGTTGGCAGATCCCAGACGGATGTGATTCGAGAGTTCATTCGTTCATTGCCTGAGAGATAGTTCGTTTCGTCGCTGTCCCCCTCCCTCGCGCTGAGTCCTGCGGACACGCTGCGCGAACGCGCATTGGTCAAGGGACGCTCCTCAACTCACGCACATTCCTCTCGACACCTCCCTTCTCTTAGGTGTGAGGCTCCTGCTGCTTTAGCTGAAGAAAGGCTGGACACTGGCAGCGATCGCCCAAGTCTTGCCCTCATTCCCCGACGTTGATTTAGAGAGGCAAATCATTGCTGAGGTTGACAATCTTGACCCCACATGGTTACCTGCGATTCAAACAACGACCTTGCCATTACCTGTGGGACACCACCAAGCAACCGATCTAGCTGAGGATGCGGTAGTACTGTTAGCCCAGGGAATCCTGCGCCAATACGATCGAGTTCTCAACCGAGAAATTGTCCGCCAAGAGGACAGTATGCCATCCGAACTTTATCGGGCGATGTGCAAGTTGGGGCGACTTTATATTGAAGCGGGACTGCCCGATGGCGCTGCTTGCGTACACGAGGTTTTAGAGCGATCGCGATATCCTCTCGGCTCAGAGCGGTGGCAGTTAGAGATTTTTCGGCAACCTAAATTTCGCTTTTCCCAGGCTACTCTGATCGATGCAGATTTGCGCGTACCGACCTCTGACTGCTCGGAAATTGCCAATGTCAGCGGAACTTTTGGCGAAGAAAATGTCATAGAATCTCGCTTGCACCAGCGATTGCGCGATGGGACAGAGCGATTGGGCAGTCGTCGCCAGCACAAAGCTTACACAGCGCTGCGAGAGTTATTGGGCAGGCGATCGCTGATCGGAGAACACGAGCTATTAAACTATTTAGCTGACAAGGATTTGACTCCTTTGCAAGGCACGATCGTTGACACCTTCTTCGATCGCGTGCCGGATATCTGGTTAATTGACGGACGCGCCCATCGCTGCGCTCATTGCGGCACCTTAATGCGACCTTATCCCAATCAAAAACTTTTTCCAGACGGACGATGTCCGATTCGCCAATGCCTTGGTCACGAGTCTTCCCAGACAAAAGTTTCTGAGAAATTAGACCCAAACCAAGAGCGCCTGCTCGTTGCCAAACCACAAATATTAACCTATTGGACTGGCCCCGCGATCGACGAATTAGCAATTTTTGATGCGGCCCGAAAAAACGGACTCGATGCCGAACTGTACCCAGAATCCGATCTGTGCGATGTGGCAATTAACGGTCGCAATATCGGCATTGATGGCAAGTCCTACACCAGTCCTGTCTCCCTTGCCTTGCGCCTCAACCGCAGCATTGGCGGGCTGATTTACTATCGCCGTCGCATCATTGCCGTGAGCGATTCATTAATTGAAGACCGCCCCGATTACCTCTCTACTTTGCACTCAACCCTGGAAAAAAAAGGTAATCCTGCCACCCTAGAAATTCTGCCAGTTTCAGAAGTCATTCAGTTGTTAAATGGAATGAAAATATGAGAATTAAACCTGATTTTTGGACGGGGCCAGACCGCATCTGCTGGCTTTGCGTCTTAATGGAGGAATTTCTGGGAACTAATTCATTAGAGTATGTTCCTTTAGTGATGTCGGGAATGGCGAGTATTCTCAATGCTCCTGCGTTAGAGAAAGCCAGCCAAGCGATTTTCAATATGCGCCAGATGTCATTGGCGTATGTTACCGAACAATCCGTTAAACATGCCGCTGCTCTTTATAGCGATCGCCACTACCGCAATAAAACTCAGGGAACCTACAAAATTGACCTGGAAACACTCCATTTCCACCGTACAGACCCTCTAGAAGACCCCTTAATTGCAAAAGCGCGTCAAATTCTCAGCCAGCCTTTAGCACACCAATTCTATAGTGCAAAAATCGCCGATCCCCGTCAGCCAATGGCAGTAGCTTTAGGTGAAGAAACAACTGCCGTAAGAATACCAATTGGGCCGATTACTGCCCCACTTGCCCCACGTCGTACCCACGCTCTGAATCGCTTGCCAAAAGCAAAGATTTCCATTCCCCTACAGGAACTATACGAACTAGCGGTTGAGATGGACGAGCGCGAAGCGAATTACCCCGAAAAAAGACTGGGTAGTTGGGCAAAAAGGTTTCAACGTTTTGCTCTGATGGTGCCAGAAATTGGTCAGGGGTTGCGAGAAGAAAACACACTTGAATTAGAAAGTATAAAGCACTTAATTGGATTGCCCGGATCGGGCAAAACCACCCTACTCGTTTTGCTCGCTGTGTGGCTGGGAAGAAGGGGTTATAAAGCAATGTTTGTATTTCCTTCCATTGAAGTTGCCAGACAGTACATGGCAGAACTTACTTTTCACCAGATAAAGGTGGGAATGCTAGTCGGTCAAAGCGATGAAACTCGTCGCAAACACGCCGATAATATTGCTGAGGCGATTGCCGCATCAGGGAGTAATGGTGGCTTTGCTTACACCCTGGAACAGGCAGAAGTTTTTGGCATGAATTGCGTCCTACCAGCGTTTTCAAATGCCGATACTTCAATGTGGGGATTTGGGTATGCACCCTGCCAGGAAATTTTACAAAGCGGGGGCAAAAAAGGAGAGATGAAAAAGTGCCTTTGTCCTGTTTGGACGATGTGCGGTCGCAACAAAGCACCGCGAGATTTGCTAGATGCTGATATTTGGGTGGGGCACGTTCTTTCAATGGATACTGAAGTGTCGCCTCATGCAATTCGCGAACAAATTCGGTATTTTGAATTGATTGCGCGTACTTTTGATGTTGTGGTTTTCGACGAAGCCGATATGGTGCAGTCAAATCTGGATGATTACGGGGCAGCAACTTTAAGACTTTCCGGGGCGGCAGATTCTATCCATTTGGTGATTCAGGAGCAAATTCACAACCGTTTTGCTCGCGGGGAAAACTATCGATTATTCGATCGCACGATAGAACTTTACAGCCGCGATTTAGCGGAATTTGGCAATCATAATACCTCGCTGATTACTGCGGTTCAGAATCTGAGGGATTCATCGCGGGTAAAAAACCGCTATGAAAACCAGTTATTAACGGTTTTGAGGATTATCAGTGACTTGTTAGATGGCTTTGAGAAAACTTCCAGGCGCGACAACCTTGACGACCGAGAAGTTCAACGAGAATTTAACAAAAATCGAGCCTTGAAAGACTTTTGGGAAACAGCAGCTTACCACGCTTTTTACGACCGCAATGGAATTGACACCCACGACCGGCTAAACGTGGATTTGTGCGATCAGAGGTTGGGAATTAAACCAAATATCTTAAAACAGCAGTGGGAAACTCTGATTCGTCATTTTTGTCGCTATTTAGCAGAAAATTTGATTGAAAGACGCGACAAGATTGTTCAACAAATTGCCGAATTATTTTTACCTTTGTGCTTTGGAGATCGCCAACCACCAACAGAATCCCAGGATGCAATTACCTTACTTGTTTGCGTTACCTTTGTAATTTTAGGCTACCAGCGGATTGTACCTGGAACGAGAACAATGGTAGCTGAAGGACTGATTCGGGAACCTATTGTCGAGTCAACAGCAACACCGGAACTAAGAAAAGTTATTCCTGAAAATATTTTGGGTTCTTTTTCTGGCGTAAAATACAGTTTTAGAGCGGCAAAGACAACTCTGACTCCGGCTCGAAATGTAGAATTATCCTACATTACTTTTGTGGGAGCGCCTCGCATGTTAATGCACCGCTTTCATCGGTTATTTGAGGCAGATGGCGAACATTTAGGGCCAACAGTTTTAATGACCTCAGCCACCTCATTTATTGAAGCAAGTCCAGCTTATCATATCAATGCTGGGCCGCATTATTTACTCAAACCGCGCCAAACAGAGAACGAGCAAAAACGTAGCACTTACCGCTTCAAATGGTTGAGCGATCGCGAACGCGGCGATCAACCTCTCCGATATAGCGGTGCCGGGGAACTGCGCGATCGCAATTTACTACAAATGGTAGACACCCTTGTGCGAAGAGGAAGCAATTCCGAGATTTACAAAGCGATTCGTGACTTTGACGTGCAACATGGTATCTACCGCAAAGCTGCTTTAATTGTTAATAGCTACGAACAAGCTCGTGCGATTAAAAAATATCTCAATGACTATCATCCAGAAATTGGTAAACGCACCAAAGCAGTTGTTAAATACCTTAAAAATGGAGAGCAGCCGAATGATTTCGTTACAACTGCTCAATGCGAGGCTTTAGGAGATGATGAAACCTGCGACATTTTAATATTTCCTATGTTAGCAATCGGTCGAGGCGTGAATATTGTTTTTACCAAAGGAGATAGGAAACTGGATGCAGCTATTGGCACGATTTATTTCCTCACTCGTCCTCATCCTACAATCGATGATATGCAGCTTTTGTATAGCCTAGCAGGACAGGCAAGTCAAGAATTTGACAGTAAATTTTTCACTGAATTAGAAGACTTACCAGCAATTTATAATGCTTGGCAACAATCTAGAAAACAACTTTGGAGAACTGCCAATCGTCTTTTACGCGAACCGCTAATGGCTAGCCGTTTGGGTGAAGATTTATTCAAACCATTCACGGCAAATCAGATGGTTGGTATTTGGCAAACAATTGGACGCGGAATGCGAAATGGATGTCCGGTACAAGTTTACTTTGTTGATGCAGCGTGGGCTTATAAATCCACCGGGGGAAAACCCGACTCCGGGCGAGACAGTATGCTAGTTCAGATGCGAATTATTTTAGAAGAATGCGTCAGTCATCCCGATCCAGTCATGCGTGAAATTTATCAGGAACTTTACAGTGCATTTCTCGACCCTTTGCAACGCATTAAGGGCGTAGTTTACCCGGAAAACTTACGTTACTCAGACGATTTGACGGATGAATCAGATGATTTAGACAACATTTCACCATTTTTGGAGATGTAACTATGACCAACAATTTTGATGATGACATGGAACTTAATGAAGAGCTATCGGCACTGGATGAATTGGAAGAAAATGAAACTAATTTGCTTCCAGAAATCCTCTACGTTGAAGTGAGGAAATCTAAGAGTATCAAGCTTATTCCTTTAGCCTTCACTGTGGAAGATAATCTCGCTCCAGTAACAGTTGAAGGCTTGACCCTGGCTTGGACAAATGTTGCTTTAGGAACGCTGGCAAAAATTAAAAAAGCCGCTAGCAGTCAGGGCAATTCAACAAGCAAAAATCTACCTTATGCCTCACTGCGAGGTCTTTTAGAAGTAGGACTCAACAATGCAGCACGAATTCAGTCAAATTTAGGTTTGAGTTCGTCTGATTTGCAATATAAAAGTGAAAAAGACCCAGATCCGTTTGCCTATTTGACCAGCGAAAATGGTGAAAATATAGAAGACATTCGTAGGGCATTACGACCAATTCTCAACGATTGGATAACTAATTATCTCAAACCTTTTGCTGAAAGCTCAGAAGTTTCATCTGAAATTATTGATGAATTGGAAGATTTGCACGAGCGAGGGGAGTTGTTAAAAATTACTTTGTTGCCGTCTCAAGTTTTACCTTGGAAGTGGTCTGAAAAAACAGGTACAACTCAGGCTAGGAAGGATTATGATTATCGAGTGTTAGTAGATTATGTCGCTCGTTTAATTGCTGGACAAGAGATTTTTCAAGGGCTAGGAGCAATGAAGCGCGTTATTTCCAGTGGTGGTAACTTGAGGACTGGAATTTCAGAACTAATTACTAACCCCATCAAACTACCAAAACACAAAGGACTATTTAGTCTCGTTCTGCGTTTAGAAGTAATAACATATCCTTCTTTACACCAACCTTTGTTAAAAATTGATGTTTCCAAGCGTCGCTGGTTAAGGGAGTTAAAATCTCCACGGTTTAAATTAGGAAATATTAGTGGCTTTGTCTTTGCTGAAGATTATAGCGATTCTCCTTTGGAGACGCTACGCGAACGCGCCTTTAGCTACACAGTGCTTTGCCAGAAAGAAAAGCAAGGTGAAAACAAAAACTGGCACTGGATAATCGACAAAGATTTTGAAGCATTGCGCCGTAAATTACACCTGCCAATGAAAACACTTAATGGTCAAAATATTGATGGACAAGCAATTGCGGTGGGCAGAGCTTCAACTAAGGATTGTCAAGTTATGCTTACTTACCGTAACGGACTGCAAGAATCTAAACACGGGATTGAAGCTGGCGTACCAGAAATCGATAAGCTAGAAGCTTTTGAGGCGAGCGCCAAAATTCTCGAACCAATTGGCTTTAAACCCTTTGATAATTACTTGCGACCGAAATTTCAGAGGGGTGAAAGCCACAAATTAGATGATACAGCTTCACGCATGATTAACTTGCCTACGCTGCTGGGTGCTGTCTTAGAAAGTCTGGAAAAAGGCGATGGTTTCGATTTGACTCCTAACTACCTCGAAAGCTTTAAAGACGATGAGTTAAACAGCTTGCTGAACAATAACTTTGACATCAGGTTAGACAATATTTGGGGAAGCAGAAAAGCTTTAGAATTTGGGAATTCTAAATCATTAAACCAGGTAAATGAACTCAAAGTTTTGATTCAAGCAAATCAGGAAGCGATGGGACGGCTATATCCAAACGAGCGACCGTTACTTGTTATATTATATGAAGAAAAATTGCAAATAGAAGTGAAGTTGCTGCAAGCAATTATTCGCGCTCTTTGGGGTGGAGCAGTCGAACTTATGGCTAATCGTCTACCAGAGAATACTCACGGGCAGAGAGAAATATTACCGGATGCAAATTTGTCAGCTAAAGAGCGATCGCACCGTCGAATAGAAGCCTGGGAACCAATAGTCAAGCAACTTGCCTTACGCAAGCAGCGAACTTTTTGCCTGGTAATGGCGCGGGAATGGTATCCAGAAAATCGACCCGACGATCGCGTAAATAAACCCTCGACTCGTCAAGCACTGGCTAAGATTGCTGGTTCTTGCGTACAGTTTCTTCTACCAATTCAAACAAATAAGGAGAAAAAAATTCTCAAAATCGATGATTTTTTCCATCGATTGCAAGCTGCTTTAAAAGACTTGACTTCAGCTCATTCTGGTCGAATTGATCGCATAAAAGAAAAGGTAGACCAATGGCTTCCTCAAGAAAATAAACCCAAAGAAATCATCGGGATTACCATCGTTCGCAAGCAGAAAGGTCGGGTTCGCGGTCGGATTGAGAATACATTTTTACCAGTAGCCATGCGGCTTAAGGTGGATACAGGAGAGTGCGAACTGTGTTGTGCTTACGAACAGGGAAATAACTTACAAATTAGCCCCTGGACTAAATTTCCCGATGCGATCGCCTTCATCTCCCAAATATCGCCGGTAAAACTAGCTGATAAACAAGAGGTGCGTCAAACTCGTTTCATGGAGTTTGTTAATCAAGTTATTTCTAATTCTGTTGCAGACGGCAACAATCCATTAGTAATGATTGATTCTTCCAACTGCGTGCAACTATGGCCTTGGCTTGCTGATGCCAGAATGAATGCAGATCAAATTAACCTGGGTCAGCAGTATGAGCGGATGCAAGAAGAGTGGAAAGGCGCACGCCTGATTCGGATTCGCCAAGACCTTGCCCCTGGAATTATTGACAAGAAAGTGCGAGAGTTAGCAGAAACTTCACTACAAGACACGCGAACAAAAAAAGAACTAACTTCAACCTATGAAATCCCTTCAGCCTCCAGTGCTATGGGGTTATTTCGACTGAGTGTAACTAATCAAACTGGTTGTGTTGCTTATTTATCTGTAAGGAATAACAAACCTGGGAAATCACGCGGACAAAGTTGCTATCGCTCGACAGAAATCAATATTCCTGTAAAAAAACCTGATGATTCCAAACCTGATGATTCCAAACAGAAAGTAAAAAACCAAGCTGGTTTGGAAGTTTACCAGCTCGGAACCCGTCCGCCATTTGTGGGACAATATCCAACTCCCAATCCCCTTGAAATTGTTGTTACTTTGCGACAACCCAATGACGATCCCGATCGGCTTGCGGCGCTTGTGGAATCCTTACGCTACAGCTTCGGGCATTACAGCGATTGGACTACTCTTCCTGCTCCCCTATTTTTTGAGCGAGTTGTGCGAGACTATATCAGTGAATTTGCGATTGAAGAGGAAATGGCTGAGGCAGAATCAGAACTAGAGGAGAATGGGGAAGATTAGCGATCAAACAAGAGTGTGAAGAATGCGATCGCGTCCCCCTTCCCTCACCCATCAGCTTAACAACTATGCAAGCGAACTCAGCATTATTTAATAACATAAAGGTAGCGAAGCCGAAGTTTAAAAAATGCTAAGAAAGTAGCCCGAATCATTTTCAAAGCGCTACAAGGGGTTTTAGTGCGATCGCAATTTGTCTGTTAACTCGGTAACAATTTCACGGCTTTTAAAGAAATTTTACCCAATTTTGGAGATTTGGCTATGACCGATACCACGGTATTTAATGGCGGTACGGCAACGACTCCTAGAACTCGCCAACTCAGCTTTCCAGCGTGGCTAGTACTAATATGCATCGTTGCCTTTACCGTTTTATTAGCTGCGGGTGCTGCTATTTGGAAAAACGCTCCACCCGTCCCAGACTTTGTGCGTTCCCCAAAACAAGAAATCATCCTCACAAAGGCAGAAATTCAAGCCGGACAAGAAATTTATTTAGCACGCGGCGGTCAACATATTGGCAGCGTATGGGGACACGGCAGCTACCTAGCACCCGACTGGACAGCCGACGTTCTCCACAAATGGGGTTTAGCAACTGCTGGGGTTTTATACAACAATAATCCCAATTTTTTGCAAGAAGATTTAGCAGCATTACCAGCCCCAGAACGAGCTAGCTTACAAGCCCAAGTCAGCGAAGAATTTAAAACCAATCGTTACGAGCCTCAAACCCACTCACTAACCCTGACAAACGCCCAAACCGAAGGGTTAAAATACGTCTTCGACCAGTATCACAACCTATTAACCTACGGTTCTTCTATTCACTCAATTCCTCAAGGTTGGTTTAAAGACGATACCCAAGTTCGCAACGTCACCGCCTTCTTTACTTGGACAGCTTGGGCAGCAGCAGCCAATCGACCCAATGCACCCTTTTCTTATACCGCAAATTGGCCTCACGATGACTTAATTGGCAATCAAGCACCGGGGCAATTTATTATCTGGTCGATTGTTTCAATTATCGTATTGATTGCTGGAATTGGTGCATTTCTGTTTGTCTATCTCACCCAAGAAGAACCCGATGAAATTCAGCCAGTGCCAGCACGTCCAGCGGTGCGAATTCCCACACCCAGCCAAAAAATCACCTCGCTATTTTTCGGCGTGGCGATGGTGCTGTTTTTAGTGCAAATTGTCATGGGAATGTTTACGGCACACTATGCTGTAGAAGGCGAAGGTTTTTACGGAATTCCTTTGATTAAATTCCTGCCTTATGCTGCTTCCCGCACTTGGCACTTGCAATTAGCCGTATTTTGGATTGCGACTTGTTGGCTAGCAGCCGGACTTTATTTCGCTCCTCGTTTCGGTGGTTTTGAACCCAAATTTCAAGCCGTTGGCAATAGTATTCTTCTAATTGCTCTAACCGTCGTGGTCGTCGGTTCGATGATTGGTTCTTGGAGTGCCATTACGGGAGTTTTAGATGTAAAAAATAGCTTCCTGTGGGGACACCAAGGCTATGAATACATCGAACTAGGTCGAGTTTGGCAATTGCTGCTAATTGGCGGCATGATTTTTTGGTTGTGGCTGATGTATCGTGCCTTCAAACCTGCTTTGGTTAAAGAAAAAAGCCCCACCGGATTGAGTCACTTTTTCCTGTACAGCGCGATTACAATTCCTCTGTTTTATTCAGTGGGTTTAGCTTATACCAATCGCACGCCTTTGAGTATTGCAGAATATTGGCGCTGGTGGGTGGTTCACTTGTGGGTAGAAGGTTTCTTCGAGGTATTTGCTACGGTTGCGATCGCCTATTTGTGCAGCGAATTGGGCTTTTTGAAGAAATCTTCAGCGCTGCGCGCTACTTACCTGACGACTATTTTGTATTTGGGTAGTGGCGTAGTTGGAACCTTGCACCATTTGTATTTTTCCGGTACGCCGTCATTTATTGCCGCACTGGGAGCAGTTTTTTCAGCTTTGGAAGTAGTGCCTTTGGCACTAATAGGTTTTGAAGTCCTGCAAAGCTTGAAACTCTCGCGAGAAGCTGAAGGATTTTATCGGTGGCCTTTGCGCTTTTTTATCGCTACCTGTATTTGGAATTTAATCGGTGCTGGCGTGTTTGGTTTCTTAATTAACCCGCCAATTGTTCTCTACTACTCTCAAGGTTTAAATACTACGCCGATTCACGCACATGCTGCTTTATTTGGTGTTTACGGCTGTCTTGCTTTGGCGCTGATGCTGTTTGCTTTGCGCGAATTCGTACCAGAAGATGCTTGGAATGAGATGTTGTTGCGCTTCTCTTTCTGGATGATTAATGGCGGCTTAGTTGTGATGCTGATTTTTGGCTTAATTCCCAATGGTTTTTATCAGCTATCGCAGTCAATTAATTATGGCACTTGGTATGCTCGCAGTGCTGAAGTTATTACCAGTCCTTGGATGCGTTGGACGGTGTGGCTGCGAATTCCGGGTGACATTATTTTTGCCATCGGAACATTGGCGATGTTTGTCTTTACTGTGAGGGCGATTTACGCTATCTTTCGCTTTCCAGTTAAGGCAAGTAAACCCGAATTAACAGCGGCTGAACAATCTTAGTAATAACGCAAATTGCTAGTTATCTTTTTAAAGCTGCTAACAGCTAATGGCTAATGGCTCAACCAAAAAATATTACCATGAGCAATTAGCAATTAGCTATTAACAATGCCAGGAACCTACGATCCTTATAACTAGCAACTTGAGTTAATCAGGACTAAAGTCCTCACTAGGAACTAAACTCTTTCCTTTATCAAATTACCCAACTTTAGTTAGCTAGGGTTGGGTATTTTTTCACGAGCATACGGGCGGGGCGGGTTTAACGAAATATCTCGTGGTTCCGCAGATTGGTTGGTAAAACCC
>DNGG01000427.1 GCA_003486675.1 Cyanobacteria bacterium UBA11372 | reverse complement strand
TCGCTCACGTGGTAGCGTAGCAGAGGGCCGTGTCCGGTTGCAATCGTGGTAATTTCCGGTAACTCACCCATCCGCTTCAGGGCAGATAATACTGAGCGAGCATTTGGCCCCATCAAGCAATCGTAATAATAGCGGAAATCTTCTTCAATTGCGGTTAAATCTTCATCAAACGTGCTGCTGGAACAATAGTGCATTCCAAAAGCATCGCAGGTGTAGAGAATTTGGGTTTTATGGTCGAAACTGAAGCTAGTATCAGGCCAGTGTAAGTTAGGCGCAATTACAAATTCGATTTCGTGTCCGTTACCCAAGTCAATGCGATCGCCGTTCTTAATTATCTTTTGTTTAAACGGCTGATGCACGAACCCTTCTAAAAACTGAATTGCCACTTTCGACCCCACGACGGTTACTTGGGGTGCTAATGCCAGAATATCTTTCACCAAACCGCTGTGGTCTGGTTCCGTGTGGCTGATAATTAGATAATCAATTGCTGCTGGATCGATGAGGCCAGTCAGGGTATCAATATACTGCTGACGAAACTTCTCGTGGGAGGTATCTACCAGAGCCGTTTTCTCACCCCGAATCAAAAATGAGTTATATGTGGTGCCGTTTTGCAGTCCAAACTCAATGTCGAAGCGATCGCGATCCCAATCCAGCGAACGAATTGCCGTAGTATCTGCGGCAATTTCCACCGTCTCTATTGTCAGCCTGCGTTGGGCGCGTTCCGTTAGCACTACCATCGCGGGTCTCCTTGTTGGCTACTCATCTTTTTTTGCTTGTCAATATTGTCACACAAATAATTAATAAATTTTTATTAAAAAACCTATAGGCTCGTTAAGATTTATCAATATAACTTATGCCTCCAGGGATATGACGACCGCCAGCTAGGGGAACGGGATCGCAAAAACTGCGGACTTGGGTTACAGGCAGAGGCTCAGTGAGATCGCAAAGAGTATGCGATCGCTTTCACAGTTTTTCGAGATTTAAGTCACAATTTTTCCCCATTAATCTCACTTTTAGCTTTCAAAAAATAGCTAATAATAAAAAATGCTCTACCCCGAAGGATTAAACATGTCTGTTGACCCAGAATTCGTTTTAACCAAAAATATACTTTTAACTATTCCCTGTTACGACAAAGATGTCTCAGTGGTGCTTGAAGCCAGCGTAAACATAGATTTATCAGAGTTTCAATTAAGCCAAGAAGAAGCTGATAAGCTGCTGAAAATTATGTATAAATTGACCTGGAGTTTATCTGAAGCCTTATCTAAAGATTGCCTTGCCACTTGTATCTCTACCGATATCCGACGTAAAGATAATATAAACCAATTATCTGCACCCTAAATTACCCCCTGCGGTGCTACAAGATTACCTATATTCTTCCTGGACGACGGTTGCGCCAAAGCAAGCATCTATGGCATCCTTCGCAGTTGTTAAAATAGCAAAATGAATAATACAGAAAAATCAAACCAGATTCAAGCTATAATAATTTGATTCAGCTGCGGGACTTACGCCCACCCATAGCGGTTTCTGTGAAAAATCGTCGGGAAAGGCAACTAGAGATCGCAGCAAGAAACCGGGTTTCGATGAAAAATCGTTGCTTTGGAAGATATCGTAGCCAGAAACCCGGTTTCTTGGATCGTCCAGTTCTATTGCAGCGCAGGTAATGCTAATAAATACCTGTGATAACGTCTATTTGTACCACCAGAATTGAAAAAAGAGCAACCAATCTGGCTGGGATTAATGATAGGAAATTCCCGGTTACACTGGGCAGGATTTATCGGAAAAACCCTGCAAACCTGGGATACAAACCATCTACCAGCAGCCGCTATCAAAGAAATACTTGAATCCTGGACTGCTGGAATATGGCCTCAAGAGATTTTGCCGCTAAAATCTACTGTCAGTGTTCCCAGGTATTTACCCTTATATTTAGCTTCTGTTGTTCCGACTCAGACGGAACTTTGGCAGGCATATTCAGCGGTTCGCATTATTACCCTCGACCAAATTCCATTAGGGGGAATTTATCCTACCCTGGGAATAGACCGCGCTTTGGCAGTATGGGGCGCTGGTAAAATTTGGGGATGGCCCGTATTAGTCATCGATGCTGGAACAGCATTGACTTTTACCGGGGCAGATATTAACCGTCAACTCGTTGGTGGGGCAATTTTACCCGGATTGGGATTGCAGTTAAAATCTTTGGGGCAAAAAACCGCAGCGCTACCGGAAATTGAATTGCCCCCAGCAATACCCCAGCGTTTTGCTTTAAATACTAAAGAGGCGATTCAAAGTGGAATCGTCTATACGGTGATAGCAGGGGTGCGAGACTTTATCAGCGCTTGGTGGGACTCGTATCCAGAAAGTAGAATCTTGCTAACGGGAGGCGATCGCACTGCTATTTTCACCTATCTGCAAGCCCAAGCACCCGAAGTCGCCGCCAAAATCACCGTCGAACCAAATCTAATTTTTTGGGGAATGCATTCAATAGTCAACATGCAATAGTCAGTTATAGGGGCGGGTTTTTAGGCAAAAAAACCAGGTTTTTAGGAAAAATTAGCAAGAAACCTGGTTTCTCCTTGTCTTAGATCAACCCGCCCCCCTGCCTTTGCTAACAAGACAAATTTAGGCGATCGTTGTTACCCCATTAAGATAGTCTTGTAACTGGCGCTCGTGGTCGTGACTCAGCTTGCCCTTTGGCAGATCGGCGCGGGTAAAAGCCTTGACTTCGCTGAGTTCCAGGGTATCGTGAACCTGCATCTTGCCCTGCACTTGCGCTTCCACCAATATAGCGATGGAATGAAGTCTAGGGTCGCGATCTGGTGCCGAATAAACGCCGACTAAGCGGCAAATTTTTACCAATTCCAGTCCTGTTTCCTCAGTCAACTCCCGCGCCACCGTCGTGGGAATATCCTGTCCCCAATCTACGATACCTCCGGGTAAGCTCCACTCACCCGTATCCAGGCGACGAACTAACACGATCCGACCGTCCGGTAAAATCGGGACAATAGTCGTGCCGACAATCGGATGGCGAAACACAATACCTAGAACAGTTTGTACGAATTGCCACAATCGAAGCATATATAAGCTCAGGTAGCTGCATAACCGGAAACAATATTCAATAGCCTTATAACCGACCAATTTTAAGTTTGCCAGCCTGGTTACATTGGCAACAATCCGGGCAGCGAGAGAAAAGGACTTAACTCTATAGTAGATTGAAACAATCTTTACATTCTCTTAGGGTTAACCGCAAGCGGCATGGGCACAAGGGCATAGCGACGCAACGAGTAAATGCGATAAACTGAAAACCATCAATTCCCAAACACAAGTCAGTCGCGACGATCTGGTTTTCGACAGCAGAAAATCCCTGGGCAAGAAACAGCGATCGCTGCTCTCTATAGTGCAGAATGGATAGATGGCTGCGGGTTAACAAAGCTCAATCCAATCTAGAGCATAACTAAATAGCCAAATACCTTGCTAAGCTTACTCATAGTTGCCTACTATGAGTAAGCTAAAACTAGGCTATACTTGGTTGTCTGAGCTATCAGACCTGGTGTTGCGCTGTCCTCATTGTGGGCATATTCAATGCCGCAATCAAAACGTCGCAATTAATCTTCCACATGCCCCAGAAGATAAAGTACGGCTGGCTTAGTCGGAACTTAACGCCTGTGGACAAGAAGGAGCCGACTCCCTTGGTTGAAACAGGAAGCAGACCCTCCAGAAATTGTTTCTGGTTGAATGGTGAACTTTAAGCAAGTTTAGCCAAGTTCTGTGAAGCACAACCGACTGTTTGGGCAAAGCTGACGCTGACAAGCATTTCTTGCCCGACTCCAGAATCGGTTTTTGTTGTTTATTTAACGAGGTGACCATGTCTAAGCGCCGCAATCCCAAAAAAGAAAAGGAGCAGCGCAATAAAGCTTACGCTCGTAAGTTCCGCAAGCGTACAACTACAGGTCGTTTTTCCAAAAACCGGCGTTCCCCAATGGGCGGCAGAAGTGGTGACAACTTCAGCGACAACGCCGAAGAGGATATGGAAAAAATGGAGTAACAACCCATTGCGTAATCGGTCATAGGTGATCGGTCATGGGTAAGAATCGACAAAAGTCAACCCTATATGACGCATCAAACCTATGACCGCAGCGTAAAGCCGATAAAAATGGCTCCTGTTGCTCTTTATTGGAGTTTCGACTGCGCTGCCACAAGTGCAAGTCTGACTTGCTCAAACCCGGTGCCGCCGTAACTATTGCGCGCGGCAACGACTTGTTTGGGAGAAATGGCGGGGTAAATATCGGCATCAATTGCTGGGTGCAGCGCCTTCCACTCTTCCAAACTCAAATCTTTTAGCAGTTTGCCCGCTTCGAGGCAAGTTCGCACCACCTTGCCCACCAGGTTATAAGCTTCCCGGAAGGGAACGCCTTTGGCTGCTAGATAGTCTGCTACATCGGTAGCGTTAGAAAAATCTTCTGTAACGGCATCTGCAAGGCGCGTGGTGCGAAATTCTAGTCCTTCCCGCAGCAGGATCGTCGTGGCTTCCAAGCAAGCTTTAACCGTCTTGACGCTGTCAAATAAAGCTTCTTTGTCTTCTTGCAAATCTTTGTTGTAAGCCAAAGGCAG
>DNGG01000102.1:5630-7115 GCA_003486675.1 Cyanobacteria bacterium UBA11372 | reverse complement strand
TTGATGGCGCACCAAATGGCACTCACCCATCGCTATGATGCCGTGATTTGTCTGGGAGCCGTGATCCGGGGTCAAACGCCCCACTTTGATTATGTGGCAGCTGAGGTTTCCAAGGGAATTGCGGCAGCGAGTTTTCAGACAGGCGTGCCGGTAGTTTTTGGCGTGGTGACGGTAGACAACATGCAACAAGCGTTGGAGAGGGCGGGCATCAAAAGCAATAAAGGCTGGGAATTCGCCATGAGTGCCTTGGAAATGGCAAGCTTGATGCGTCAAGTTAAGGCTAGCAGCACGACGGGGACTTACCTCAATACTGCCGCCGCCGGGACAATGGTAGCACCCCTCAAAAGCGCCCTGCCGCAACAATTACCCGCCGAAACCTCTCCCAGCGAGCAGTTGGGAAACTGAAACAGAATTTGAGATTTTAGATTTTAGATTTTAGATTTACCAGTCAAAAAGTTTTTGTACCATGGGGAGCGCTCCCCTCATCCCCCAGGGAGCCAAATCTAAAATCCAAAATCTAAAATCCAAAACCCCTTGACAAATCGTTTTGATTCTGAGATGCTAGATAAGGTGAAGCAAGTGCGGGCATAGCTCAGCGGTAGAGCGTCACCTTGCCAAGGTGAATGTCGCGCGTTCGAATCGCGTTGCCCGCTTTGAAACATAATAGAGAAAGCTCAAGGGTAAACAAGCTGAGGAGCTGAAATATTTGTGCAATTTTTAGCCACACAAGTTTCAAGGCTAAGATAATAAAAATATGGTCTTGCCCGTTGGGGCGAGATCAAACTAACGTAGCAATAGATGGGGAGAAGGACGGATATCGGCCTTTTTCGTTCTCGATTAATATAGAATCGATTTAATATACGACCGCTTGTGTCATCTCCAAAAGCTCAAAAAATTGATTTAAATACAGACTACCCCTGTCCCTGCGGACGGAGGGGGCGTTTAGTGCCGATAACGCTGACAGAAGCTTTTGGCTGTAATAAATGTCAGCAGATTTTTGTGGTGGAAGAGAATGGGCAAGTCATAGAGCAACTTTCCACCACCTACCCGTACAAAAAAGCTTGGCAGTGGACGGGTAGTCGGTGGCTGCGCGCCCATTCGGGGTTAAAAGAGCACTATTTGCCCTTGACGATTGTCATACTCTTAGTGCCTTTAGTAATATGGCTGCCGCTGGCGTGGGGCACGGCTTCGGGAGCGGCGAATATCGTCCCCTGGGTATTGCTGGCGCTGATCTTAGCGGTATTGCCAGCGCTGATTCTCTGGCTAGCTTATAGGCGTTAGGGTTATGAGGGCTGATTCATCGCGTGCTGCACCGGATTTGATGGCGATTGTTCGTCGCGCCTATCAAGCTGCTTTGGAATTGGGGACAACCAGGGGCGCGGATCGCTCCCGTGCGGTGCGAAGTCTCGCTCAAGCGCTGAAGCATTCGGCAGACGATATTTTGGAAGCAAACACTCTCGACTTGGAAGCAAGTCGGGAAATGGC
>DNGG01000102.1:0-5427 GCA_003486675.1 Cyanobacteria bacterium UBA11372 | reverse complement strand
TTGGAAGCAAGTCGGGAAATGGCAGTACCGGAGTTAATTTTAGACTGGCTGAAGCTAACGCCGGAACGCCTCCACACGACGATTCAAATGCTGGAAAGGTTATCGGAATTAAGCGATCCGATCCGGAAAGTGATGAATGCGTCGTATCAATTGGAACACTCGCAAACTTATTGTCAGCTGATGCCATTGGGAACGATCGCTTTAATCTACGAAGCGTTTCCCGAGTTAGGAGCGATCGCGGCGGGGTTATGCATCAAAACTGGGAATAGTTTAATTCTGCGAGGCGGTAGCGAGGCGAGCCATTCCAACGCTGCGATCGCCGAAGCGTTAAAATTAGCCTTGGACGATTGCGGGATGCCCCCAGGATGTCTGGAGTTGCTACCCGCCGAGCAAGGATCTTCCCTGCAAGATTTAGTCACCCAAGATCGTTATGTGAATTTAGTGATTCCCTACGGTCGTCCTAGTTTAGTACAGCAAGTCGTGCGCTGTGCAACGACGCCGGTTTTAAAATCGGCAATGGGTAACTGTTATCTATATTGGTCGCCTTCCGGCAGTTTGGAAGTGGCGCGCTGGATGATTTTAGACTCGCATCAAAGCCAACCCGATCCGGTGAATGCGATAGAAAAGGTTTTGATCCATCGCAATCAAAAACCCTCGTCCTTAGCGATGCTGTGGAATAATTTAAAGGAAAAAGGCTTTAAACTGCGAGGGGATGCTGAACTGGTGGCTGAGTTCCCGGAATTAACCTTAGTAGACGATCAAGAATGGAGCGAACCTTATTTAACCAAGACGGTAGCGTTTAAGCGAGTAGAGAGTTTGGAAGCAGCGATCGCCTGGATTAATCGATACAGTAGCGGTCATGCCGACTGCATCGTCACCGAATCTTATCAAGAAAATCGCCAATTTGCTCTAGGGGTGAATAGCGCTTCGACTTATATTAATGCCAGTCCGCGTTTTTCCCGCAATCCGTCGCGAGGCGATGCGGTTTTTTTAGGCATGTCAAATCAAAAAGGACAGCGGCGCGGGTTTATTAGCTTAGAAGCTTTAACCACGCTCAAGCATATCGTGCAAGGAAATGGAAGATTTTAGGTAATGGGTAATGGGTAATGGGTAATAGGTAATAGGTAATGGGTAATGGGGTATGCAAGAGGAAAATCAGAAAATCCGAAATCTTCTACCTCTCGCTCTAGCAATTAGCAAGCTTGCAATTAGCAATTACCAATTAGCAATTACCCATTACCCATTACCCATTACCTATTTTTCCACCAATTTGACTTTGGTTGCCAAACCGAGTGCTTGTAGCAATTGAATCGTCATCCAGGTGAGGTCAATTTCCCACCATTGCATCCCGTGACGGGCAGAATATTGGAAGGCGTGGTGATTGTTGTGCCAGCCTTCACCGTAGCTGATTAAAGCAACCCACCAGCAATTTGTGGAGCGATCGCCTGATTCGTAAGTACGATAGCCAAACTTGTGAGTAGCGCTATTTACCAACCAAGTTGAATGAAATGTGATTACCAGACGAACAAAAACACCCCAAACTACAAAAGACCAACCGCCTAATAAGTAAAGGATAACTCCAAAGACGACTTGAATCGGTATAAAGTATTTCTGCAAGAACTGGTAAACTGGGTCATCGGCGATATCTTTGATGTATCGGGAAAAATCTAAATCTGCTGGATCGACGTAGAACATCCAAATGATATGACTCCACCAAAAACCTTGGTTAGAATCGTGGGGATCTAAAGCTTGATCCGAGTGTAAGTGATGTATGCGGTGCGAGCCAACCCAGTTAATTACTCCACCTTCGCAAGACAGCGTACCGCAGAAGACTAAAAAATACTCTAACAACTTCGGTACTTGAAAGCTGCGGTGGGTAACCAAACGATGCCATCCTAAAGTAATTCCTACCCCACCTGTTACCCAGTGGAAAAAGACAGCGAGGGCGACTGCTGCCCAGCTAAAATTACTTGGTAAGAAAGCAAACATAGCACCGATGTGGACGAATGCTATAAACAAAAGAACACCCCATTTCAAGCGATGGGGCAAACTTTCGAGCGGTTTTTCTTCAGTTGTAGTGGCAACAGTCATGCAATAACCTTAAAATGTTTTTTCCAGTCCCCGCTGCGCGAATTGAAAATCCGCGTACTCTTACTGTCAATGAGGAATTAATGAATAGCTCTCAACAGGTGCAAGCCGCAGAACAGGCACTATCCCCAATTTTTGCCAAAATAGACGCGCAGGTCAAGCAAAATCTCAAACGAGTTTTACAAGCGTTTCGCCGCCATCGGGTAGGGGCACATCACTTCGCGGGTGTCAGCGGATACGGACACGATGACATGGGGCGCGAGGTGCTGGATCGGGTTTTTGCCGATGTGATGGGGGCGGAAGCGGCGGCGGTACGAGTGCAATTTGTTTCCGGTACTCATGCGATCGCTTGTGCATTATACGGCGTTTTGCGCCCTGGGGACGAAATGCTATCGGTTGTGGGTTCTCCTTACGATACGTTAGAAGAAGTGATCGGCTTGCGCGGGCAAGGACAGGGTTCTTTAAGCGATTTTGGCATCAAATACCGGGAATTGCCTCTAACTGGGGAAGGAATCGTCGATTGGAATGCTCTTTCTCAAGCGGTAAAAGATAATACACGCCTAGTTTTAATTCAGCGTTCTTGCGGTTATTCTTGGCGTCCGAGTTTATCAATTGCTGAGATCGAGAAAATTGTTTATTTGGTAAAACAACAAAATCCGAATACTGTTTGTTTTGTCGATAACTGTTACGGGGAATTCATCGAAACCCAAGAACCCACCCACGTTGGTGCTGACTTAATGGCGGGTTCGTTGATTAAAAATCCCGGCGGGACAATTGTCACGGCAGGTGGCTATGTTGCGGGTAAAGCAGATTTAGTCGAAGCGGCTGCTTGTCGCCTGACTGCGCCGGGAATTGGTAGTGCGGGCGGGGCGACGTTTGACCAAAATCGATTGCTGTTTCAAGGATTATTTTTAGCACCGCAAATGGTGGGGGAAGCGATGAAAGGCAATCATTTAACCGCTTATGTTTTCGATCAATTGGGTTATCCAGTTAATCCTTTGCCTTTAGCACCGAGGCGGGATGTAATTCAAGCGATTAAGTTGGGTTCTGCTCAAAAGTTAATTGCTTTTTGTAAGACTATTCAACAGCATTCGCCGATTGATTCTTATGTCGAACCGATTCCTTGCGAAATGCCGGGTTATGAAAGTCAGGTCGTCATGGCGGGGGGTACGTTTATTGAAGGAAGTACGTTAGAATTTTCCGCCGATGGGCCATTGCGGGAACCATTTATTGCATTTTGTCAAGGGGGTACGCATTGGTCGCATGTGGCGATCGCTCTTGAAGCGGCGATTGATGTGATTGGACCTGCTTAGATTTGAAGGAAACTGGGTTTTTCTCACAATAACGTCGCGGTTTTATCACCCGCCCAGAAATCAATTTCCGGGCTGTAGAGACGTTACATGTAACGTCTCTACAAGTTCATTAAAATAAACTGAAATCTTTGTAGATGTTACAAATTTCAGCCAGAAAGGTTAGCCATCTCTAACGAGCGATCGATTGCGGTAAGCATGGGGTCTGGAGATAAAGCTTCTTCATCCATAAGTTCTTTTACTTTATCAAAAATTAAAACTTGTTCTTCTTTTTGATCGGTTAGCTTATCGTAAAAATAAGGCTCGGAAAACCATTGTTGAAATGCGATTTTTAATAAGCCATTGTTATAAAATTTAAACCTCCAATATTTAGACATTCTGTTGTCAACCATCTCAAATAAAGGCGCAGGAGTTTGTATTGGATAGTAGGTAGAGTTATCGTCGCAAATATAATACCAAACCGTTCCCTGCCATTGTTTGAGAGCATAAACAGTATATTCTTTGCCAACTGTTAGCGGAAACTCGGTTTCTTTTTTATAACCTCGTGCCGGATCGATGTAATTTGAGGGCAGAGATTCACCAGTATTAGCAATACAACGAATTCTCATAAATAAGTTACCTCATTGGTTTTTAGGTGCTGTTTTAGGGTACTGTCGTTTGAATTTAAATTCAACATCTTGAAGCGTTGTAATATTGCGGAACCAATGCACTTGTACCGATGCTCCATCAATGACAAAGGCTTGGTCACTTGTCATTTTATACCAATCTTCAAGATTTCCCCCGTAGTTTGCTACCAATCTAGGAGCATCTGCGAGTGGATCCTCTATTCCACCCTGAATTGTTCTACCATTGCCTGCTTTAGCATCTTGCAAGAGGAGTTGCTCTTTTAAGTTGCTAGGAGTCTCATCGGGAATTGCACCTACAGTCACGATGGGTTAATGATAAGGGTTTGGCGATCGCAATCAATTTTAGGTCAGTATTGGACTTGCGATCGCGCAAGCGTTGCGGAGGCATATCACTTGCCGCGAGTGCTGGCGCTGAACTCGCTCAGCCGCGCACATTTTGATAAATTGTGAAGTGGTGAAAACAATAATGCTAAAATAGGCTATTCAAAAACTCAACTGTGAAGCGGAGGGAAAAGTCATGACGCTACAAGAAGTTGTAAATCTCGTGAAGCAGCTTTCTCTGGTGGATAAAGTGCGTTTGATTAAGCAAGTAGTTCCTGAAATAGAAAAGGAATTAATTGCTAAGAGTTCCACTCCTCGTCGATCGTTATGGGGCTTATGTGCTGATTTAGGCAAAGCCCCATCTGCTGATGAAATTGATTGGGTTCGTCGGGAAGAATGGGCTAGTTTTCCAAGAGAGGATTTCTAATGCTGCGTGCTGTTGCTGATACTCATGTAGTTATTTGGTATATTTTTGCCGATCCGCGACTTTCTGCTACTGCCAGAACTACAATTGAACAGATAGCTGCTCTTGGAAATCAGGTAGCTTTTTCATCGATTACGCTAGCTGAAATTGTCTACCTAATTGAGAGAGGACGTATTGATGTAACTACCCTCGATCGCTTGTTGGAAGCGCTTGAATGAGATAATGCTCTACTGGTTGAAATTCCGTTTGACCGCAATATAGCTCAAGCTTTAAGGCAAGTTGACCGAGTGCAGATTCCAGACTTGCCCGATCGGATTATTGCTGCTACAGCAATGTATTTAAATGTGCCTATTATTAGTCGCGATCGCTCTATCCAGCTATCGGATATAGAAACAATTTGGTGAGAGCGATCGCAATCAATTTGAGGTCAATATTGGGCTGGCGATCGCTCTGGTAAACTAAGAGCGATCGAGTACATTTAGCTCAATCCAGAAGCAGATCGCTCGATGGTAAGAAAAAGGAAACGTCAACGGCAACCAGAGAATGAGTTGCCGTTTCAGAAACTGCGGGAAGATGCTAATTTGAGCCAAGAAGAGTTGGCGGTGCGGATTGGGGTATCTGCATCGACGATTCGACGATGGGAAAAAGGTGATGAACC
>DNGG01000269.1 GCA_003486675.1 Cyanobacteria bacterium UBA11372 | reverse complement strand
TTCGACGCTTCCCAGCAAGAACCTATAGTATTACCCGCCCGCGTTCCCCAATTATTGCTCAACGGTTCCTCTGGCATCGCCGTGGGCATGGCAACCAATATCCCCCCCCACAACCTGGGAGAATTAATCGATGGCTTGGTGGCATTAATCCACAATCCAGAAATTACCGACACCCAGCTAATGCGCCATATCCCAGGGCCAGATTTTCCTACAGGTGCGAAAATATTGGGAACCTCGGCAATCAAAGAAGCATATACCGGGGGGCGCGGTTCGATTACGATGCGGGGCGTAGCGCAAATCGAGACGATCGAACATCGAGGACGACCAGATCGGGAAGCAATAGTCGTCACCGAATTGCCTTACCAGACAAATAAGGCAGCGCTGATCGAAAGAATCGCCGAAATGGTGAACGACAAGAAACTGGAAGGGATTGCCGATATCAGGGATGAAAGCGATCGCGACGGAATGCGGATCGTCATCGAACTCAAGCGCGACGCCTACCCCAAAGTAGTGCTAAATAACCTGTATAAACAAACACCGTTACAAGCAAACTTTGGGGCCAACATGCTGGCGTTGGTGAACGGCGAACCCCAGCTATTATCTTTAAAACAATTCCTCAGCGTCTTCCTGGATTTCCGCATAGAGACAGTAACAAGAAGAACTCAGTACGAACTGCGGAAAGCCGAAGAACGAGATCATCTGTTGCAAGGGTTATTAATTGCCCTAGAGAACTTAGATGAAATAGTCCACCTAATTCGCAACGCCGCCGACACCCCAACAGCGCGGCAAGAATTAATGGATAGATATGGACTTTCAGAAGTGCAAGCAGATGCGATATTGCAAATGCAACTGCGGCGTTTAACGGCATTAGAAGCGGAAAAGATTCGGCAAGAACACGAACAATTGCAGGCGCAGATAGCAGACTTGGAAGATATATTAGCGCGGCGCGATCGCATCCTAGAAATCATTGAAACCGAAGCGCAAGAACTGAAAACCAGATTTGCCACTCCGCGCCGCACCGAAATCGAACACGCCGAAGGAGAAATCGACGACACCGACTTAATCGCCAACGAAAAAGCCTTAATCTTAGTAACAGAACAAGGCTACATCAAGCGGATGCCCGTTAACACCTTCGAGGCGCAAAGTCGTGCCACCAGAGGCAAAGCCGCAACCAAAATGAAAGAAGACGATGGAGTAGAACATTTCCTCACTTGTTGCGACCACGATACCGTATTGTTATTTAGCGAAAAAGGCGTAGTTTATTGCCTGAGAGCTTATCACATACCAGTCGGCTCGCGCGTCAGTCGGGGAACCCCGATCGTGCAAATGCTGCCGATCCCCAGAGAAGAAAAAATCACATCCATCGTCGCGGTGAGCGAATTTACCAGCGAAGAATATTTGGTGATGCTAACCAAACGCGGTTACATCAAAAAGACCGAATTATCCGCATTTAGCAACATTCGCGCCAACGGATTAATAGCTATTTCCTTAGAAGAAGGCGATCAACTGCGGTGGGTACGTCGTGCCAGAGTAGAAGATAGCATCATCATCGGATCGCGTCAGGGCATGGCAATACATTTTAAAGCCGAACACGAACAATTGCGACCCCTGGGACGTGCCACGAGGGGAGTAAAAGCAATGTCCCTGCGCGAAGGAGACGAACTAATTGGGATGGATATTCTGCCTAGTTCAGTCATAGCTAACTTAACTCCAGAAACCGAAGAAACAGAAATTAGCGAAGAAGAAACAGAACTCACAAATGCAGATAATACCTTGTGCGTCTTAGCAATTACGATGGGAGGATTTGGCAAGCGAGTACCCGTAACCCAATTCCGCTTACAAAATCGGGCAGGAATGGGATTAGTCGCGATCAAATTCCGCAAGCAAAACGATAAATTAGCCGCCTTGCGAGTAGTCAACGACGATGATGAATTGATGATTGTCACCAACCGAGGCATTATTATTCGTCAAGTCGTGAATGCCATCTCCATGCAATCGAGAATGGCGACGGGAGTGCGAGTGCAAAGATTAGATGAAGACGATGCGATCGCAGCAGTCGCCCTAGTTCCTCCCACCAACGGCGATGAGGAAGAAAGCGAGTAAGAATTTGAGATTTGAGATTGCAGATTGCAGATTTCAATCTCAAATCTGAACTAATGTAGAGATGCAAAATTTTGTTTCTCTACATTTTATTTTCGCTAATATTTCGGTTAAAAGTATTAACCTGTTTTCTAAACAACCACAGATAAACGCCGAGTAGAACCAGCAATGTCACCCAACTAATTAACGTACCTATTCTTTCTGCGACGGTACCTCTATACCAAATCTTGATGTCATAAGTTCCCGGTGATAATCTCAACTCCATACGCCCATCTTGAGCAGCGGAAAGCAGCGTTTCTTGACTTTGGTTAGTTGGTGGAGGGGTAATCTGAATTCCCCAACCTGGATAGTAAAACGTCCTGATGTTCAAAACTACTGGTGTGGTAGCATTGAGCTTAAGCAGGCGTTGACCCTGATGCCAGTCTTGAATTGAGAATTTTCCATCTCCTTCAACAAACTCAACCAATTGATAGGGCTGTGGTGGTATTCTCGGAGAGTGTTTTCGAGGAGAAAGCCAATTCTTCGTTGGTACTGTAATGGGTAAGTAATCCATTACATCACTTTGGAAAAACTGCAAGTCACGGTCAAGGTAGACAAATGTTCTACGACCTAACTCGAAGTAGTGGTAATCTCCCACTTTTCTATTTTTGATATTCTGTAAGGTTTCAGCTGGAATAGCTGACCTGTTGGTGACGAGATATTCGATTGATTTTAGATTGCTTTGTTTAAAATCGATCAGATAAAGATTGGCGCTTTTGTATGTGAGGAACAAAACTGCCGTGCAAATAACAATTAGAGCAAATTGCTTCCTGGCTAGTGAGAACTTTTCTCTTAAAGCTTCAAGGGTGTAGCTAAAAATATATGGTGCCAGAGAAGAAGTAAGCATCAGAAATCGCCAGGGAAACTGGATCTTTTTAAAAGTCGATATGTTTTCATAAATCAATAGGGATGCATCTGTCATCATGAAAGCAGCAAATGCCACCATGATTATTTGTTGGTTTAGCAAAATATGCTTGGGATTTTTTGAGCGCCAATATCTTGTAAATAAGGCAGCAGCAATCAGAATTGCTAAATTCAGAAAAAATGTTCTAGAAAGGCTTTTTTCCCAGTCTAGTTTCACCAGGCTGAAACGAAAATTTAAGATGCCATTGAGAAAAAACTTATCAGTAATATTTTCCCTACCCGCTCCTTTTATCAGAGCGGCATCAAACAGAACGGGCAAAACAAAAAAAGCATCCAGAGCTACAGCTAAAAACAGTGGCAAAAACAAAGAAATCAAAGCTCTTTGCCATTTAATTTGACCCAATGCGATTAAAATAACGACAGATAGTACAAAAGATGATACGAAAATCAGAGATGAAGGAATGTGGGCTAAAAATAGAGCCGCAAACGCCAAGGTTAGCAGGAGCAAATTCGTGGTATTGAAATTTGTTATAATCTGATAAATGCCGATAATTATCCAAGGAACTAGAGCTATGGCAACGCTTTCAGGAAAAGCTCCGCGTTTGAATATATCAATTATGAGATAAGGATTGAAAGTTCCTAAAAAAATTGAGCAACAGCTAGACAAAGAGTTTTTTTGAAATAAAAGTCTCGATAATTTTATGATTCCAATAGCATTGAAAACTAAGACAAGAACGATCGCACCTCTGATTTGGTCACCTGGTGATAGTTGCAAAATAGCAAAAGGAAGCTCTAGCAATCTGAACAGGGGTGGATAAAACACAAATGATGGCGTCCCTAGTCCACCAAATGCTTCTTCAAACCACTTTGGATAAAGCCAACCATCAAGGATTTCTTGATTCCAGTAATACCCCCAGATCAAATGCCAAAATCCATCGTGATTCGAGATGACGTTATAGTTGATAACTGCGATCGCTATTCCCAAAGTAACGATCCCTGCCACCGCGATATCTAAATATCGAGTCAAGTTGAATCGAGCATTTATACTCATATTTTTATCTTCCTATATTTCAGTCCGAGAATTGGTTAGCAAATAGTTAAATTCAATCAGTCCGGGATCAAATTCCAGCTTAACCAAACAAACACCTGTGAATTTGTTACTAAAATGGCTAAAACCAGGATGATTTGACCAGTATAAAACACGACTAGCGATCGCGTCACCCTATTTGTTAACAATAATTGCGAAACCCAAGCCAATTCAGTCTTTACTTGGTTGTACCGGCTACCATAGCAACCCTGTTAAAATCAATATAGCACCAACAATCGCCGCCATAGCATCTGCAAGCGGGTGCGTGCTTGATTATCAGCAATGGTAGGGGTAAAAACAGGTTACTAGCATTAGTCAAATTTTTGAGTCGTCACTCCTAAAATAAAAGTCAGCACTTGGTCGTTACCTTGAACCCCGCAAACCGTATCATTTTAATAGCGATAATCTTGAAGTAAGCTTGGGAATTGGGCAGTAATAAGGAATGGTATTACGCTGGTGGATTGCCTTACTAGGCGGTATTTTGATGGGAATCACCCCTGCACCTGTGGGGGCTTGGCCTTTGGCGTGGATAGCTTTAGCACCGCTGTGGGTGCAATTAATTAAAGCAGAAAGCAAAAAGGAAAACTGGACAGGATTATCCTCGTGGCAACAGGATGAAACATTAAAAAAGCAAGCAAAATCATCTAATTTTAATTTAAAATTTTTAATTTTGAATGCTTTAGCGTGGGGAATAGGGTATCACGGCTTAGCCTTATCGTGGGTATTGGGATTGCACCCGTTAACCTGGATGGGGATTCCGTGGGTGGCGAGTCTTGCGATCGCACTCATCGCCCTGGTATTATTCACCATCTGGGGAGCCACATTAGTAGTAACCTGGGCAGTACCCACCAAAGCACTTTTCAACCTCATCCCAAATCCCCTCATCCGCATTCTAATCGGCACCACAATATGGTGCATTTTAGAATCAATTTGGAGTGCAGGGCCATTATGGTGGACATCGCTATCTTATACCCAAAGCCCCCACAACCTAGCCATATTACACCTCGGACAAATCTCAGGCCCAAACACTATTACCGCCGCAATTATAGCAGTCAACGGCCTCCTAGCAGAAGCCTGGATTAACCGCCCAAAACCAACAGCCTCTCCCAACTCTTCCTCTGCGTCCTCTGCGTCTCTGCGGTTCGTTCATAAAGGTTATTTAGCCACCAGCGCAGCACTATTGATTGGCTTACACTTAATCGGATTTAGCCTCTACAACCAACCCTTAAACGACCAACCAAATACCGCCCTAAAAGTAGGAATTATTCAAGGAAACGTACCCAACAGAATCAAATTTACTAGAGAAGGTTTTCGCAGATCTTTAATCGGTTACACCAACGGTTATATAACCTTAGCAAAACAAGGAGTACAAGCAGTTTTAACCCCAGAAGGAGCATTATCATCAATTTGGACAGATCCACCTACCACAAATGACCCCCTTTACCAAGCCATTTTAGAAAAACGTATAGTTGCATGGATAGGCGCACATCGCCGCCGAGAAAACAGCTTCACCAATAGTTTATTTACCGTCACCGGAACCGGAGAAATCTTTAGCCGCTACGACAAAATCAACCTAGTACCCTTTGGCGAATACATTCCTTTCGAGCAACTTTTAGGTGGATTCATTAACAGCATTTCAGCCATTGGTACCAGCCAAATTGCCGGAGTATCAAACCAATTATTTGACACTCCATTTGGTCGCGCCATAGTTGGAATTTGTTTTGATTCGGCATTTTCTCGACATTTCCAACGCCAAGCAGCAGCAGGGGGAGAATTTATCATTACCGCATCGAATAACGACCCATACAGCGCCGCGATGCAATTGCAACATCACGCACAAGATACCATGCGGGCAATAGAAACCAATCGATGGGCAGCGAGGGCAACAAATACAGGATATTCTGGCATTGTAGACCCTCACGGTAGAACTTTATGGATATCCGGACATAACACTTATGAAGTTCGCGCGGAAACAATTTATCGCCGTCAAACTCAAACTTTATACGTGCTATGGGGAGATTGGTTAACCTTGCTTTTATTAGGATTAGTTGCTGTAAGTGTTACTTGGGAAATAGGTAATAATAAATGGCAAAAATAATTACCAATTACCTACATTTTAACAGGGTGCTGACCATAAAAAGGAATCGCTTCTGACCAATGAGGACGCAACCCTTTTTGCCAATCCAAATCAGCTAATTCTAATAATTCTAACACAGATGCACCCAAGTTGTTTTCAGCTTTAATCAATTGATAAGAATTAGGCCAATTATCCAAAGTTTTTTGCCAAACA
>DNGG01000071.1 GCA_003486675.1 Cyanobacteria bacterium UBA11372 | reverse complement strand
CTCAAGGTGCAAGATGTGAGTAAGCCTACTTGGTCTGGGCTGCACCTCGATAAATTCGGTTTGCTTGTTCCGGCGATAGCCAAGATACTGCCGGTATTTTTTCCTGGGAACCATTTCCCGCATTAGCAGCTGTATGGTGACGGTGGGGTAGATCGCAAGTAACAGGAGGTGCCGAAGTACTGGTATATTTTTTTTCCATCGCGTCCTCTTCCGCTTCGCTTAGCTGACTTTGGGGAGGTGCGTAGGTGTGGGTATTGACGTCGTATGCCAAAACTTCACCCGTTTCGATATGGTATACCCATCCGTAGATTTTCAGTCTTCCTTGATACAATCTAGAGTGGACAACTGGGTAAGTTTTCAGGTTCTCGATTTGAGTCAGTACATTTTCGGCGATCGCTATCTCTAACAATTCCTCACCTTGATACGCGCCGTAGTTCTCTTTTACCAGTCGGCGCGTTGCTTCGGCGTGTCTCAGCCACTCGTATACCAAGGGCATTTCTTCTCTGAGTTTTTCCAGTTTCAGCAATCCTTTCATTGCACCGCAGTGGGAATGACCGCAAACGACGATCTGCTGAATGTCCAAAGCGTGTATGGCGTATTCCAAAGATGCCCCTTCACCCCCATTGGCGGCTCCGTAGGGCGGAATAATATTACCTGCATTACGGATAACAAATAATTCACCCACTTCTGTCTGGGTAATCAAATTCGGGTCGATGCGCGAGTCGGAGCATGTAATAAAAAGCACTCTGGGCTTCTGACCGTGGGAAAGTTGCTCAAACAATTCCTGGTGGGTTGAAAAATAACTGGCCTTAAATTCCCGTAACCCTGTAATTAATTTCCTCATAGAGCGAACCTTATCCCATCGGCGATGATTTTCAATCGATCTTGATTTTCTCAGATCGGGGGCTGTTTATCGATCTAACTTTTGACGGGAAGTTGCCGCGATCGCTAAAGGGGTAAGCCCCACAGAAGAGCAAAACCAAAAGCATATATCATCCTACCTCCGTCTCCCTGCCCGTTTTGATCAAAGCTAGCACAAGCGTGCAGTTACAATAAAGGTCTGTTTATTGTATCAACTTTTAAACATATATAAATAATATATTACATAATTTTATTAAATTTATTTGACCAGGAAAACAGAGCGATTAGAATTTTTTCAAGGAGGAGAGGCTCAAAAGGAATCCAACCTAAACTCGGTAACAAGTTAGCCTTGCAAACTGGTTTAGGTTGAGAGAAAAACGAAAGAAAGCGGTTTGCTTATTGCTAAAGTTTAGATTGATTGTTGGATAAAGAACTGGAAGAAAGTTTTTGCGACGCGAGTGCGTTTACTTTTGAGAATCGCCAATATTTCCTTACTTGACCAATCCCATACCAAACAGCAATCAGGGATACTCCTAAAGTAGGAGAAAAATTAAAAGGAACCGCAGCGGTTGCGGTTGGTGCGTTGAAGTTGCTGATGGTTAATCGTCCGGAGTCGGAGTTATTATCAACGGTAAAAACCCGATAGCCTATTACGTCGTTTTGATTGACAAAAATACTTGTGGAACCAGAAAGGATTGGAGTATCGTTTTGAGTTAGCTGGTTGTAGACGCCGTTTAATAGGTATCCGGCGCTGTCTTGATCGCCAAAGTTGTCAAATGACTCGTATTCCCAATTAAAACTCCAATTTCCAGACTCTTCTACTCGGATGGTAAAATCAGTGCTGCCAGGACTGCCGCTTTGGTTTGCACTCCCTTCAATCTGAATAAAATCCGGAGCGCCGCTGGTGACAAATCCATCAGAATTATTGGTAACCTCGTTCCAATTATTGGGAGAGTAATAGCCGATAAAAGCAGCTGAAGCATCAGCGGTCAAAGCAACAACTATACCCGTAACTTGTAACAGGATGTTAGCCGATACCTTGAGATAGTTAATTGGGTGTTTGGTTTGGCTGAATAAGCTGGTATTCCAAATCCTCATGCTGGTATCTCCTTGGAGAGAGTAATAACTATATGAAGTTTTACAATAATTTTTGAATAAATCCGGAAAGCGAGAATAATTTGCGGATAAACCCTCCGATCTTACCGATAGATATGGGCCAAAAGTATTATAGGTAACATTTAAAAATATAATTGGGTAATAGGTATCGTTTTGCACCTCGATTTTTGGGGAATAATTAGTTGGTTTAGTCATTAGTTATTAACTCAATTTGCTAATTGGTAATTGCTAATTGGTAATTGGTAATTGGTAATTGGTAATTGGATTCATGGGGGGTTTTCTCTTGGCTATTACCCATTACCCAGTCATCAACCCAGTTTCTGCGTTAATTTCTCCCTGTCCACCCCACGATTTTTCAGAGAAACCGGGTTTCTTTGCGGCAAGGGATGTAACTAGCAACTTGCGTTATTAGCTATTTAATTAATAACTAATGACTGAGGAATAGGAAATAACAAAAAGAAGAGGAAACTGAGGCAGAGCCTCGTTGGTTTCGTTCCCAGGCGGGAGCCTGGGAACGAGTCTAGATCTAGGGTTCTTTAGCTGAAGACAAAATTGTTGGGGTTATTGAGATCGGCAACGCTCAGATTTCTGAAGCTAATGTAAGAGCGAGCATGTGCAGATCCATCGGCGCCATCTGGGTCAAGTAACAGTATGGTGTTACTGCCTCGGCTAGAAAAACTAACGATGCCGTCAGCAATTGGATTTGAACCGCTGTAGTTAAAAGTTGCGATCAGCTTTGTCATCACAATCTTGTCGATGCCTGGTTGAAAATCCTTGATGGTGTCAAACCCATCTTGAATGCGATTGTAGACAAATTCGTCAGCGCCTGCTCCACCTGTAAGGGTATCGTTAGCCTGTTCTCCAATTAAGCGATCGCTGCCATTAGTCCCCGTTAAAACATCGCGTCGGTTCGTGCCAGCGATGATATTAAAAGCGGGAATTTGGATCTCTTTATTTGCACTCAAAGAACCAGTGGTTCCCGGTGTAGGTAATGTGAGAATGGCATTATTACCATCAGCATCTTCAATGGTGCCGTTATTCAGATTTAAAGCAGTCCGAGAAACATAGTCCAAGTCGGAGGTGGTATGGGTAACTCCAACTTTGTAGTTAAAGGTCAAAGTGTTAGTACCGCTACCGCTGCTGAACTTAACAACTGCATCCAATGCACCAGTTTCTAGAACCAATTCGGGAGTACCGTTGACGAAAACATTCTCGCTGAAGGTGACGTTAATCGGAATAACTTGACCGATGGTGTATTTGCCATTTGGTGCTGTTGAGGTGACGTTAGTAACTATGGGTTTGAGGTTTGGCAGGGGATTAACAGTACCAGCGATCGCAAAGTCGAATGGGTTTTCATCGCTATCGTTATTCGCAAATGAAATCGTTCCTGTAGGTGAACCCGCAGCAGCAGCATCAAGTTGCAATTGGAAATTAGCAGTAGCATTTGCCGCGACGCTGGTTGGGAAGTTGCCGACGAGGGTAAAACCAGTTGGTAAAGTTGGTGCGGTTAACGATAGTGCCGAATTGCCGGTGTTGTTGATCGTGAAGTTTTTCACCAGGGGAGTCCCTAGGGTGGTACTGCCGAAGTTAATCGGTGTAGTAGTACCATCAACGATATCGGTTGTACCATCTTTGACTTCGATTTCTGG
>DNGG01000100.1 GCA_003486675.1 Cyanobacteria bacterium UBA11372 | reverse complement strand
GCTATTACCTCATCGCAGTCCAGGTTTTGTTGCTGCTGACGCTCAACTTCCTGCACTACCACCAATCTTTCTTCGCCGTTGAGTTCGACTGAAAACGCTGCCCCGTAGTCCGGACGCAGTGCTGGATGCACCTGTTGTACAGTCCATTCTATGTCTTGGGGGTAATGATTGGTGCCTCGGATAATGATTAAATCTTTGATGCGACCGCCAATATATAATTGACCGTTGTGGATGAACCCCAAGTCACCCGTCCGCAGAAATGGCCCTTCCTTTGTATCTTTTAAATAGGCACGGAAGGTGTTGTCGCTTTCTTCGGTACGGTTCCAGTATCCTCCCGCGACGCTGGGATCGGATACCCAAATTTCGCCGACTTGATCGGGGGCGCATTCGGTCATGGTTTCTGGGTTAGCGATCGCTACTTTTGTCTCGCATACCAAACGTCCGCATCCCGGTAGCGTCCGCACCATCTCGTCGTCTTTGGTTGTCGGCACGACGCGATTTTGTTCGAGTGCTGCTGCGTCTACTTTTAAGAATACCGGCTCTTCGCCTTTGGGCGTAGTCGAAACCAACAGCGTTGCTTCTGCCAATCCATAAGCGGGGGCGAAGCTACTCCAGCGGAAGCCTGCGGGGGCAAATTTTTCGCAGAATGCTTCCATTACTTTAGGGTTAATCGGTTCGGCGGCGTTTCCTGCTGCTTGCCAACAGCTTAAATCTAGTTGCGCTAACTGATCTGGAGTCACGCGCCGCACGCATTGATCGTAGGCGAAGTTGGGGGCTTGGCTGTGAGTGCCTTTGTAACGCGAAATTGCGTTTAGCCAATGGAAAGGACGTTTAATAAAGGCAAACGGCGACATCACGTAGCAAGGATGACCGTTGTATAAAGGAACCGTCAATCCTTCTACGAGTCCGTAGTCGTGGAAGTAAGGCATCCAGGTGACGGTGACGCTGTCTGAGTCGTAGCCGCAGGCTTTTTGCAGGTTGCCGCAGTGGAACAATATATTATAGTGACCGATCGTTACGCCTTTGGGCGTCGAGGTAGAACCCGATGTGTATTGAAGATAAGCCAGCGCATCGCCCGTGACTTCTGGATCTTTCCATGTTTCTGCCAGTTCCAGATTCACCTGTTCGGTGTCGATCCAGCGCATGGCGCCAAATTCCGGGATTTCTGTGCGGAATTCGTCTAGTAGGGCAAGAATGCTGCCTGTGGTGAGTACAAACGAAGCTTCTGCGTCTTTAGCGATCGCTACCAATCGTGGCAAGTTGCGCTTCAAGCGATTCGCTTCGGGGGGCGGTACGGGAATGGCGATCGTCCCGGCATACAAGCAACCGAGAAATGCCGCCATCACCTCTAATCCTTGAGGATACAGCAGCAGAGCGCGATCGCCTTTAGCGCCGTGCTGTTGCAGCAACGCTCCGATAGCTCTGGCTTGACGATCGAGTTCGGCATAGGTCAGCTTTGGCCCTTCTACCTTACCATCAATCAGAAAGGTATAGGCCAGTTTGTCTGGCTCCTGTAATGCTCTTTGGCGTAAAAGATCGACCAGCGTAGCAGGTTCACTGCTTAAAATACTTTCCTGGGGAAGGCATTGAGTCATTTTTGTAACTAGAGAAGGGTAAATTTCAGTTTGATGCGTCTAAAGATGGCGCTACACAGGTTTTTAAGTTGTTCTGCTCTAAGGAGAAGGTCTAGAGTATTCCTAATCGTTTGTTTTCTAGACCATCTTGACATAGGTTGTCTGGAACTGGAAAGTGTTGAATATAGGTTTTCACCAAAACTATAAATAATTCTGCTTAGCTTAGTGCTAAATCCCAGCAGCGAGTCAGCGTAAATCCTTATAATAAGCAACTTTTATATGATTTTGCATGTAGGGGATTTCACCGAATTTCTTTATCCTATCTTTAAACTTTTATGAATTTGTAACAGAGATTGCAATCATCACATAAATAAGTGTAATTTTGCGTAATTATACTGAGTTAATTAATTGTTGAATCCGCTCAACCACTGCCAATAATTTAGCTGCCATCGATCTGCTGCTACTGCGACGGCAGCAGCATAGTTGGGATCGGGTGTCAAGGGTTGGAGAAGCCAGGGATTCTGCTCTTGAGGGGAGTTTTGACCAATTAAATGCAACTCTGGCATACCGCCTGTAGTTAAGGATACTTCCACCTGTGCTAAACCTGCCAATCCCTCACCAGTGGCTTTGAGATAAGCTTCCTTACAAGTCCAAAGCTGGAAAAATGCCTTTTGCTTTTGGTCTGGCGGGAGTGCTTCAATAAATGCATATTCGCTGTGAGAAAAGAAACGCTGGGCAAGTTTTAAGGCATCGTCGAGGGGACGGATATATTCCAAGTCGATGCCGATGGGGCGGCGAGCGATCGCATACAATGCCAGGGATTGCGAATGGGATAAGTTAAAGCAAACTGAACTATTAGATTCAGCTAGGGAGGGTTTGCCGCGATCGCTATAACAAAACTCTAACTCGCGAGGTTCTTTCCCCAAATAGCGCCCCAGAATATTTCTCAGTATCCCCCGTCCGACGATAAAACGCTGCCGATGCACATCAAAGTGAAACCGTTGCGCTCTAGCTTGCTCATCCGTAGAGAGCGTTGCAGCAAGTTGCGTTTGACACCTTTCTGGTTGGTCGAGATCCGCAAGCCAGATATGAACGTCATCGGTAGACAAAACCAAATTTTCAGAAGTTGGTAACCACATGGATTCTATTTAAACAGCGTAGGGGCGGGTTTCACCAATAATTTTTGACAAAAAGCGACAATGCAACTAAACCCGCCCCGCCAAGGTGATGCATGTAGGGGCGGGTTATACCAATAATCTTTGACAAAAACAGACAATTAAACAAAACCCGCCCCGCCAAAGTTTGCTATCCGCGCACGATAATATATCGCACCAAAATACTCATCACCTCACCGCTGTTGCCAGTAGGCAAAAGCCGACTCCAAGCCCCAGCATCAGCATAGCCAAGACGATGCAAAGAGTGAATCCCATTGGTAACAACTTTGGGAGAACCAATCAGCAGATGTTTGAGGGGTTCCCGCGTTTCGTCGGGCGGTTGTGCAAAGACAGAAGCCCCCAGCGCGCTTTCTGGTGGATTGAGCTTGCAGTGCGATCGCGGAGCGTCTGCCCAAGAGAATTGCGGAATCAAGATTCCTGCCAAGTCATGGGGCTGATACGTTTTTATTGTCATGATAAAAATGCCCTCCTGTAGATGGCTTTATGGGAGTGGAAGTCGCCCAACAGTGGTGGTTCACTATTGGGCGGCGATTTTTACGGCCTTATATACTGCCTTAGTATATGGCATTATATAAGGCCGTGTCAATAGGGCTAGATAAGACTTAAACTGCTGACATGGGAAAGCCGGGACATGTATCGAAAAAAGGGGTTGGCGAACTGTGGGGAGAGGCAAAGACAGAAAAGGTCTTGCTCGCACTTACGCCTACGGGTAAAAATCGGTTAGATGAAATGGTGGAAATGCTAAAGGCTCAGGGTGATGAGAATATCAGTCGCAGCGAGCTAGTTGAGCGATTTGCCAGAGGACTGTTTGATCTGCCAGAGTTCAGCCAGGAGGATAGGAATAACCTGGGAAAGCCTTAGACCAATTGATTAGTCTAGCCTTGGACGAATTAGAGAGTCGAGGCTATTGGAAGCGTCGCAAGAAAGTTAGTGCTGAACGCGAACAAGAGTTGCGCGAGTCGATAGAAACTTGGCAAGGACTGCGAAACAAAATGAATATAAATAGCTGAGCAAGGGTGGGTTTATTGATATTTTGCGTTTTTAACATTTGAAATACTATGATAAATAAGCTCTCCAAATAGCAACTTGGGAAGCACGGCGAAATAAGTTGAATATAGAGATCTGGGTCGGGGCGGGTTTAGCGAGATATTGCGTGGTTCCGTAGACTGATTGGTAAAACCCGCCCCTACAATTTCAACGTTGCAATTGTTCCAAAATATAGCTATAAAAACTTTCTGTATCTACCTTATCCATTGCCATAATTTTGCGTCCACCTGGCTCAATTTTGGTGCGTCCTTGGCTTTTACCCTCTGTGACGATAGCGGTTTCCCATTCTCGCAATTGATAGAATTCCGGGTGCGCTAAATAAGCGGTTGCTAGGATATCCCAAAAATAATAATCTTGGGGAATTACTAACGCATAACATTGTCCGGCTAAATCGGATAATGGATAGGAACGCTGCTTGCCAATTCGTTGGACAAACTCGGATGTGACGGGGACGTTGTTGGTAATATCTAACGGACACAAGACGATGGGAATGTTAGTTTGCCAGACGCGGTGAGCAGAAACAGCATCCCAATATACATTCCATTCTGCCGAACCATCTTGTCCCGCTTCGATAGATTTTTCCACATTACCGGGAACGTTCAATGCACCTCCCATCCAGACAATTTGTTTAATTTTTGCTTCAATTTCTGGCGCTATATCCAGTGCGGTTGCTAATGTTGTCATTGGGCCAGTAACAAGTAGGATAACGGGTTCTGGTGCTTGCTGTAGGGCGCGCACCATGAAATTTTGACCGGGTTCTTCAACTAACGGAGTAGAGATTGTTTCCCGCTCGTTCAGAATCGGTAAATGATCGACAATAAAAGAATCTCGTCGGTAAAGTCGCGGAAACGGGTTAATCCCACGCACGGTACTTTCTGCTACGGGAATTGAAGCACAACCCATCAGATCGAGAATTTTTCGCGTAGCGCTAACAGCAGGTTGGATGTAGCAGTCGGCAGGGGTGACGATGACGCCAAGGGGTTGGATATGTTCCATCGTCATCAACAGTATGGTGGAGAGATAATCATCGATGCCGCCGTCGTGATCCATCAAGACAAGTTGTTTTGCCATTTTTCTAAATCAGTCCCCAATAGGATCGAACCTAGAATTTGTGTGTTAAATATTTTCAATTTTCAGTAAAATCACTGAACAAAATATTTAAGGTTTTTAGTATAAACTATATCATAGCTTTAAGTAAAATAGCAAAAAAAAATGCCTCAAATTGCTGTAGTGGGGAATATGGAAGACGTTCTGCAACAGCTTGAAGCAAGTAACAAATTGTTAAAAGCGATCGCTGAGCTGCAATCCCAGTTTATTGTTGATGCTAACCCCCGGAATTTATTTGATGGGTTACTGGAAACGCTTTTAGAACTAACGCAAAGCGAATACGGCTTTATTGGTGAAATTGACTATACAAATAAGAGCGAGCCTCAGATAGAAGCTCACATGAAAGTACGGGGAAAACCTTATTTGAAAACTCACGCGATCGCAAATATTGGCTGGAACGATTCAACGCGCAAATTCTATGAAGAAAATGCGCCAGAAGGAATGGAATTTTATAACTTAAAAACTTTATTTGGCGCTGTAATTGTAACAGGTGAACCCGTCATAGCCAATAATCCGGCAACCGATGGGCGACGGGGGGGATTACCAGATGGTCATCCCCCCCTAAATTCCTTTTTGGGATTGCCTTTATTTGACAGAGATAAACAATTGGTTGGCATGGTGGGAATTGCCAATCGTCCTGGGGGCTACGATGAGTTAATGATAACTTATCTCGAACCGTTTCTTTTAAGTTGTAGTTATGTTATTGCCGCTCATCGCAACGATAGACTCAGGCAGGAAGCAGAGAAGAAACTGCGAGAAAGCGAAGAGTTATTTCGCGCTACTTTTGAGCAAGCGGCTGTGGGAATTGCCCGCGTAGCACCCGATGGCACATTTTTAGAACTCAACCAAAAGTTTTGCGACATTGTGGGATACACCCGCTCCCAAATGCTGTCGCTGAATTTCCAAGATATTACCCATGCGGAGGATCTAAATGCTGACTTGGATTACTTGCATCAAGTTTTAGCGGGTGAGATTGCTACTTACTCAATGGAGAAGCGTTATATACGTAAAGATAGGTCGCTGCAATGGGTGAATTTAACAGTATCCCTAGTGCGCGAGGTATCTGGGGAAGCGAAGTATTTTATTAGTGTTATAGAAGACATTAACGGGCGCAAAAAAGCTGAAGCGGCGCAACAGCAAAGCAATAACATCTTGCGATCGGTGATTGAAAGTACAAGCGATGTAGTTTTTGTCAAGGATATTTGGGGGCGGTATGTAATAATTAACTCGACGGGCGCGCGCTGGCTTTCAAAACCGATTGAGGAAATAATCGGCAAGGATGACTCAGAATTATTCCCGCCTGAAATAGCTCTTAAACTGATGGAAGCGGATCGGAAAATGATGCTCGCGGGCGAAACTTTGACTTATGAGGAAGATATACCTGAATCCGGAATAATGCGGACGTTGCTGACAACTAAATGCCCTTGGCGGGATGCAGAAGGAACCGTTATTGGCGTGGTTGGTATAGCGAGGGATATAAGCGATCGCAAAGCCACAGAAGCAGCCGTGCGCGAAAGCGAGGAACGCTTGCGTGCGATCGTCGATCTAGCAGCCGTAGGTATCGCTCAAATCGCTCCTTCTGGGGAGTGGATAGAAGTTAACCAAAAGTTGTGCGACATTGTGGGATACTCCCGTGAGGAATTGGTGATGCTGACATTTAAAGATATTACCCACCCGGAGGATCTCGAGGCTGACTTGGCTTATGTGGAGCGACTGTTTGCGAGAGAAATTGATAGTTATTCGATGGAAAAGCGGTACATCCGTAAAGATGGATCGCCCGTTTGGGTGCAGATTACTACATCTAGTGTGCGTCATTTATCGGGAGAGCCGAAATATTTGATTGGGGTGATTGAGGATATAAGCGATCGCAAACAAGCCGAACTAGCTTTGCTGGAGCGCGAACAGTTTTTAGCCAGTATTTACGATGGCGTTGAACACCCGATTTTTGTGATTGATGTACTCGAAGATGGCGACTTGCGCTTCGCAGGGATGAACCCAGCAGGATTGCGCGTCAGCAGCACATCCATCGAGCAACTTTGCGGCAAGACTCCAGAACAAGTTTACCCAGAACCAATTGCCGCATCAATTCGACAACACTACACAGATTGTTTAACAGCAGGTGCTTCGATTTCCTATGAAGAAGCGATGATTTTATTTGGTGTAGAAACTTGGTGGAATACAACTTTAACTCCGTTGCGCGATCGCGAAAGAAGAATCCATCGAATTATCGGCATGACCCTTAATGTTACAGCGCGCAAACAAGCCGAAGAAGCACTGCGAGAAAGCCAGCATTTTATTCAACAAATTGCCGAAGCAAGTCCCAACCTTTTATATCTCTATGACATGATCGAGCAGCGGAATGTTTATGCCAATGGCGAAGTTACTGGGACTCTTGGCTACACGACTGATGAGGTGCAAGCAATGGGAACCCAGCTTTTGGCAAATCTAATCCATCCAGATGATTTCGCCCGACTTGGCGCATACTGGAAACAATTTGAGATGGCAAAAGATGGTGAGATTTTTGAGATTGAATATCGCATGAAGCACAAAGATGGTTCTTGGCGGTGGTTAGTCAGTCGCGAAAGCGTATTTAGCAGAACTGTTGATGGCAAACCGAAGCAGCGCATCGGTACGGCGACTGATATTACTGCTCGCAAATTGACAGAAGAGGCGCTACAAAGATCGGAAGCGCAATACCGACAATTAGCGGAAAGGGAAGCACTGCTGAATCGCTTAGCAAATCAAATTCGCAATTCGCTGGATATCAACACGATTTTAGAAACTACGGTGCAAGAGATTCGCTCTCTGTTGCAACTAGATAGCTGTTTGTTTATTTGGTATCTTCCGAAGGGCAAAGATGCTCATTCTAAACTACCCGCTTGGCATGTGGTGCATGAAGCGAAGAATTCTGGTTTGCCAACGCTTTTGGGTTACTACTTGACTGATGCAACTAAAAAGTGCGTTCGAGCGATCGCTAATTTAGAAATTATCCGCATCGATGATATCGAAGCCGTAACCAATCCAGTTGAACGGCAATTCTTTTTAACTTTCGGCTACAAATCTTTACTCGATGTGCCGCTGCAAACCAAGAGCGGTGCAATTGGTATGATTGCCTGTGGTTCTTGTATAGACTGGCGCGGGTGGAAAGATGATGAAGTAGAATTGCTGCAAGCGATCGCCGTACAGCTAGCGATCGCGATCTCTCAAGCCGAACTCTACACCCAAACGCAAAATTCTGCCCGGATTGCCCAAGAAAAAGCTAACCAACTCGAACTTACCTTGCAAGAGTTGCAACAAACCCAAACCCAGCTAATCCAAAGCGAAAAAATGTCTTCTTTAGGACAAATGGTAGCAGGAATCGCTCACGAAATCAACAATCCTACGAGCTTTATTTACAGTAATATTGAACCCGCTAGCCAATATATCAACGACTTGTTTAACCTGCTGGAACTCTATCAAAAACATTACCCCAATCCCGTGCTGGAAATCCAAGATAAAATAGAAGCCATTGAATTAGATTTTGTAGCAGAAGATTTACCTAAATTGTTGAATTCGATGCAGGTGGGAGCCACCCGCATCCGAGACATCGTGCGTAGCTTGCGAACGTTTTCTCGCCTTGATGAAGCCGTTATGAAACAGGTAGATATTCATGAAGGCATCGATAGCACTTTGATGATTTTAGAACATCGCTTGAAAAAAGTCGGAAGCCTCTCAGGTATTCGGGTGATCAAAGAGTATGGACAATTACCCTTAGTCGAGTGTTATGCCGGACAACTCAATCAGGTGTTTATGAATATCCTGGTTAATGGAATTGATGCTTTAGAAGAGGTAATAGCCTTCCCAGGCTCCCGCCTGGTAACTAGGGTAAAGGGTAAAGATCGACAAAACTCAAATTACCAATTACCAATTACCAATTACCAATTACCTACAATTCGGATTCGCACTTCTATTGTAGATGATAATCAAGTGTTTATTGAAATTGCTGACAATGGTCCAGGGATGACAGAAGAGGTGCAGCGGCGGCTATTCGATCCGTTTTTTACGACTAAACCAGTGGGTTCGGGTACGGGATTGGGAATGTCTATCAGTTATCAAATTATCCAGAAGCATGGCGGTCAATTGAAATGTATTTCTGCGCCTGGTAATGGTGCGAAATTTTTAATTTTTCTGCCGATTAAAAGCAATTAGAAACCGCGTACTATTCAGAGATCGCATATTTATTAATCGTTTTCGCAAACTATCTTAACCTTAAAGCAAGCTAGGCAAAAATACTGAGGGGAGCAACTTAATCATAAAACGCTGAGTTTGGATTGAGCGGGCGGCGATATGTTGGAGGCATATCGCCACTATATTGCTACAAATAATAATTGACAAATTAGCCGATTATTTATTAATATTTAATTGTTGAGTATATCATAAATAAATCGATGTCATCGGTTAAATTTGTATCGGATTTAGCTGCTAACGAGAGGGGATTAAGTGAAGTATATAAAAGTAAATATGGGATCTTATACAAGGGAGATTGCCTTAAATTTTTGCGCCTTATTCCTGGCGCATATGCGGATATTGTGTTTGCCGATCCACCTTTTAACCTTGGTAAAGATTACGGCAAGTCTGTAACTGACAAAATGAAATCAGAGGATTATCTTATTTGGTCAAAGCAGTGGTTAGACGAAAGTATTAGAGCGCTGAAACCAGGCGGCAGTTTATTTGTGTTTAACTTACCTAAATGGTGTATCGAGTATGGAGCTTTTTTAAATCAGCGGGGAATGGAGTTTCGCCACTGGATTGCTTGCAGAATGCCAAAAGCCTTTCCTCGCGGTAAAAGAATGTCTCCGGCTCACTATGGATTGCTTTATTACACGAAAGGAGAACCAGCAGTTTTCAATAAAGTTTATACACCCATTCAAGTTTGCCGACATTGTGGCGGCGAAATCAGAGATTACGGCGGACATCGCAAGAAGTTAAATCCCAAAGGAATTAATTTAATGGATGTTTGGGATGCTCCTGAAGATGTCTGGGAAGATGCTACCGATATCGATGAGTCAGATTTTTGGGCTGAAATGGAGGAAATGTGGACGGATATTCCACCCGTTCGACATCATCAGTACAAAAAAAGAGGCGCAAACGAATTAGCACCTATCATGCTTGAGCGCATTATTGCGATGGCATCAAATCCAGGACAGATTGTAATCGATCCATTTGGCGGATCTGGAACGACATTTTATGCGGCAGAAAGGTTGCATCGATATTGGTTAGGTACGGAAATTGGCGATACAGATCCAGCTGTGAAGCGGCTAACTGCTCTAGCAAATGGAGAGATTGAAGAGTGGGAATCGGCACGAGGTAAGAAAAAAGTTAAGTCACGAAAAAAACAGTCAATGCAATCAGAATCTTCTAACTATACGCAACTTTCCCTTAACCTTTAAATTAAAGCGCGACCATCTGTTCCTTTGGTAATTCTAGGGACGTTGCTATCTATGGCATCATGTTCTACTACAAAGATTGCTAAAAAACCTTCCTGGATCGCTACAGCACGCCAAACATCAAAATAAGGTTCTAGTTCTTCAAAATTTCCAATCCTATCTGTGAGATAAGGATATATTTTTCTGCTGGGCAGCACTAAAGCTGAACCTAAAACAACCTTTCTTAACATGCCAAGAACTAATTTATTAACGGCTCGATGACTGGATGAAATATTTCCGGTTTCCCATTATAGGGCAAATAAATGATTATCTAACACTTTTGTGGCATCGATTCTTCCAGGCGATCGCGTTGCATAAGTCACTTTAGTTTCCAGTCGCCAGCCAAAGTTTTCTTTAAGCGCAGCCATACAAGCATTTTTAATTGGTTTGACACCGTTACCGTGCCTAGTTGGATTGATTGTAAAATTTGATGCACCGGGAGGCCAAACTATTAATTCAATTGCATGGCGAATCTCGTTTTTAATAATTACCCAATCTTGGGACTCCTCAAAGCTACCTTTACTAATTAGCAATACCTCTTGGGCAATTTTCACGGTGGATGCTAAAATTCCTCTGCTGAAACTGGCAGTTAGTATAATTTTATTGTATTTGCGAGCAAAAATTTGGGCGATCGC
>DNGG01000390.1:7941-8123 GCA_003486675.1 Cyanobacteria bacterium UBA11372 | reverse complement strand
TTATCCTTGCGCGCTTTGTTTGTGGTTAAAAGGTCTGTCTGAGGATAGTCGGAAGCTGCGATTTACCATAATAGACTGTTTAGTTATCCTATCTAGAGTTCAGTTACTATGCGCCTATACAAAACTAACCAAGATTTACCCACAGAAGTGCGAAGTCTGCTTTCTGAATCCGCTCAAGACCT
>DNGG01000390.1:4682-7758 GCA_003486675.1 Cyanobacteria bacterium UBA11372 | reverse complement strand
CTTTCTGAATCCGCTCAAGACCTCTACCGCGCTGCTTTTAACTGCGCCCTCCAATGGTACGGCGATGAGTCTAAAGCTCACAAGGTCGCCGCTTGTGCTGTCCGCATTCAGACTGTCAGCCTCAACAGCGTCATTACCCTCGATTCCGTTACAAAACCACAAGTTGCTTAATATTTTTTAATAAAAAGTGACAGCAAGTTTCGCGACCAGACGTTGAATCAGGGATGCATCTTGTAGTTTCTGGTAAGATTAAAACGCTGCTGTCGCCATTGAATTTATGTCCGCTGCGGAACCAACGCCTTTAAGCTCTGCCATTCCCCTCGACCAAATTCGCTACGACGAACGGGGACTCGTCCCGGCAATTGTCCAAGATTATCTGGATGGTACGGTATTGATGATGGCTTGGATGAACCGCGAGTCGCTCGGCAAAACTTTAGAAACAGGACGCACTTGGTTTTGGAGTCGTTCCCGTGCCGAATTATGGCCTAAAGGGGAAACATCCGGACACGTACAGAACGTAAAAAGTATCCGTTACGACTGCGATAGCGATGCACTACTGATAACAGTTGAGCAAATCGGCGATATTGCTTGTCATACGGGGGAACGCAGTTGCTTTCATCAAGTAGATGGACAAAAGATAGCACCGCCAGCGGATACATTGTCTCAGGTGTTTGAAGTAATTTGCGATCGGCGGGATAACCCTACAGAAAGTTCTTATACCTGCAAGTTATTTGAGGGCGGCGATAACAAGATATTGAAAAAAATTGGCGAAGAAACCGCCGAAGTGGTCATGGCGTTTAAGGATGACGATCAAGATGCGATCGCAGGCGAAGTCGCAGACTTGTTTTATCACACCTTGGTCGCTTTAGCCCATCATCAAGTTGACGTGAAAGCAGTTTATCGCAAATTACAAGAACGCCGCCCTGCAAATAAGTTTTTTAAGTAACAATGGCTAATTGCTAATTGCTAATTGCTAATTGGTAATGGGAATATTTTTCGGTACCATTAGCCATTAGCTCGTTTCTTTAAAGTCCAGCAAGTCCGGGGCGGGTTTATTTACTCCTTGCGTAGCCTTCAAATATCTCTCGTAAAACCCGCCCCTACTATACACTTCGATTCAGTAGCTAGAAACCCGATTTAGACTTGTCTGGTTTGTGGGTTTAATTGTGCTTTAACAAAATTCGGTCGAGATATTGCAAAATTCCAATTGTGACGATTACGCTCAAGGCTAAAAATACCCAGAAACCATAAACAATTGAACGGTTTTGATCCATCGCGTAGCCGCCCAAAGTAGGGCCAATAGCGTAGCCAGCCGCCCAACAGAGGGAATTAATCGAAAGATAGACGCCGCGCAGATTGGATGGTGCGATATCGGCGACGAGGGAAGAAGCGGAAGGGGTGTAAGATACAGTAGCAACTGCGAACAAGCCCATGCCTAAAATCGCCCATGCTAAATGTCCAAATTCAGCTACCCCCGTCACCCAAATTAAAATAAATCCCATCGCCCACAACAAGGCAGATACGCATAACGCTTGCGGGTGACTGAATCGCCTCAAAACACGAGAGGCAGGCATTAAACCCAAAATTGCTACAATCATTTGCCAGCTAAAAAGCCCGCTAATTGCGATCGCAGAAAAACCCGTCTTACTGAAATAAAGCGGTAAAGTACTCTGGATTTGCGAAACGTAGGTAGTAAAGATAACATTAACCAAAACGAAAACAACTAGACGGCGATCGCCCAGTGCCGCCACCCAACCTTGCATAGAAGAGTTATTACCTTCTCTTTCTTCCCGGCTTGGGGATGGTCGATAGGTTTCTTGAATGGCTAAATAAACTACAGCAAAGAATACTACAAACGAAATCGCATCAATCACAAACAACAAGCGATAAGTTCCCGAACTCCCAATTAACGCACCTGCTAAAATCACCCCAATTCCCAATCCCAGATTATCTGCCAATCGCGTCACCGCATAAGCTTCGCGGCGCTGTTCTCCTTCAGTTAAATCGGCAACCATCGCTTCCGTAGCAGGCCAATATAACCCTATGCCAAAACCGCTCAGTAAATTTCCCAAAACCAAGGTAGAAAAATTGACGGTAATCGCCAACACCAACGAAGCAACGGCAGAAATAGCAGATGAAAGTAACAGCGTCGGGCGCCGTCCCCACTTGGGAGAGTCAGAAAACAAACCGCCGAGAATGCGTCCGAGAATACCAGAAATAGAAGCGCTACCCAATGCCAAACCAACTTCAGTAGCAGAGAGTCCTACTTGGTTGACAAAAAAGATGGGGGCATAAAACAAAGTAAAACCCGTGCCAATTTCCGAGAGGAAGCGACCCCAGGCGAGAATCCGAACTTGCGGATTGAGTTGTGGTAACCAAGAGAACATTAACGGGGAGAAAGAGGGAACAAAAATAGTTTAGGCGCAGTCGCAGGTCGGGGGAAAGTAGAGTTAGGTTTTACCAACAGGACTTACGCACTACGAGCTTAGAAACCGGGTTTATTCGTAAATCTCTGGTTGCCAAACCAGGGAGATTAAGGGGGATTGCTTTTCGAGTGAGGGAAAGCCTTTTGGCAACAGCAGTGTGCGGGCACCCTTAAGGGTGCCCGCACACTGCTGTTGGTGTACCTCATACGGCTGCAATCCGCTATATTTTCCTCATCTTCTTAATATTCGATATCTCCCTCATCTGATATCCTAGTTGGGCGATAACGAAAATTGTTCTGAAAGCTGTTGCTCTCAATTCCACCAAAAAGTCGATTGGTCAAGCTTATGAAACGCCTTCACATGAGTATCGCCATTTTGGGATTCACCGCCGCACTGGGTAGCATCGATGCGGCTGCTTTTGCTGAGTCAACTCGCCCCCAAACAGGTACAACGCCAACAGCCCAAACAAAACCCAAACCGGCAACTAGGCAGGCACAACCAAGGCAACCAGAAAATCGACCTGCACCAGCCGCAGATAAACCGAAACCAGCTGATACGCCAACCCAAGCCACAGAAGAACAGCCCACCCCAGCCGCAGAGCAACCAAACTCGGCTAATACACCAACGCAAGCAACAGAAGAACAGCCCAC
>DNGG01000390.1:0-4332 GCA_003486675.1 Cyanobacteria bacterium UBA11372 | reverse complement strand
CCCACCCCAGCCGCAGAGCAACCTACGCCAGCCACCCCAACCGAAACGCAAACGACGGCGATGGAGATCTACAATCGGGGGTTAGAAAAGGCTAAGCAGGGTAATTTTAATGGAGCGATCGCAGATTACACCGAAGCGATTAAACTCCAGCCAGATATGGCAGATGCCTACCTGCAACGAGCGATCGCTTACCATTCACTCAAGGACTATCAAAAAGCGATCGCCGACTGTACCGAAGCAATTAAAATCAAGCCAGATATGGCAGGAGCCTACGTGCAACGGGCAATTGCCCACAATGAACTGAAGAATTATACTCAAGCGATCGCCGACAGCAGCGAAGCAATTAAACTCAAGCCAGATATGGCGGAAGCATACCACTCTCGCGGAGTTGCCCGCTATTTCCAAAAAGATTATCCAGGAGCGATCGCCGACAGCACCGAGGCAATTAGACTCAACCCCAATAACGCCCAAGCTTACATCAACCGGGGTAATGCTTACGCCGATCTGAAGCAACAGGAAAAGGCGCTTGCAGAGTATAACGAGGCGATACGCCTTGAGCCTAACTACGCCAGAGCTTACTACAATCGGGGACTCGTTTATAACAACTTAAACAAACATCGGGAAGCGATTCAAGATTACACGCGGGCAATTGGGATTGACAGCGAATACGGGGATGCCTACTTTAACCGGGGCGTTTCCTATTTAAAACTCGGTTCCAGGCAAGAAGCGATTCAAGATTTCCAGCGCGCCGCCGATGTGTATCAAAAACAAGGCAATACAACTGCTTACAACGATGCCAGGAATGTAGTGCAACAGGTTAGAGGGCAGTCGCGCCGACGCAACTAAAGCACGGAAAAGGGGAAAGAGGGAAAAAGGGGGATTTGGGAAGACAAAGGGAAACAGAGGAGAAAAGAGTCGCTGGTGCTTCGAGGGGCAAACGAATGCTTTTTCCTTTTCCCCCTTTTTCCCAAATCCCCCCTTTCCCCCCTTAGATTGGTAACCTTGAGAAGCAAAGGATTTAGGCAAAGAAACTGGGTTTCTAGGAAAAATCATCGGTTTGGCAAAAAAAGATCTACGCAGAAACCCGGTTTCTAGGATCGTCGCCCGTAAGCCCTAAACCAATTTTGGATTTTAGATTTTAGATTAAGTAATGGGCGATCCGTCGTCGGTTATGGCTCATAGGTGATGAGAAAAACCAATTACCAATCGCCGATTACCGATTACCGATCGCCCTTGCTCAATCAAAACTCCTTTCATTCAAAGAGGTTGCAGTGGCTAAATTTTTATTTGTAACAGACTTGGATAATACTTTAGTGGGCGATGACGCAGCCCTAAGAGAACTAAACCAGTATCTGCACGACTCGCGACAAAGGTACGATACCAAAATTGTTTATATTACCGGGCGATCGCTTACCCTCTATCGCGAACTTGCCACCGAAAAGCACCTGCTTCCACCCGATGCCCTCGTCACCTCAGTCGGTACCGAAATTTACTATAATCCCAATCAGCCAGTTCCCGATCCCAGTTGGTCAGAACAACTCTCCCCAGGATGGGATCGCGATTTGGTAGCCGCCACCGGGGCGCATTTTGCCGATTTAGTTCCCCAACCCGACACCGAACAGCGTCCCTTCAAAGTCAGCTATTTTCTCACCGAAGAAGCCGCTATAGAAGTCTTACCAAGACTAGAGACACTGTTGCAAGAACGCGGTTTAAACACCCGGTTAGTGTACAGTAGCAACAAAGACTTGGATATTCTACCCAAACGCGGCAACAAAGGTTTGGCAATGGAGTTTTTGCGCCACAAATGGCAATTTGACGCCAGCCAAACCGTTGCCTGCGGCGATTCCGGCAACGACATCGCCTTGTTTAATATGGGTAAAGAACGAGGCATTATTGTAGGAAATGCCCAGCCAGAACTTTTGCAATGGTACGAAATCAACCCTGCCGATCATATATACTTAGCTAATGCTCATTGTGGGGCGGGGATTTTGGAGGGTTTGTACTACTTCAGTTTTCTCGGCAAAGATTGAACGGGGGAATTTCAGATTTGAGATTTGAGATTTCAGATTGAATTAATTTGAGATTTGAGTTGGAAATTTGATCTGAAATCTTAAATTATCAATCTGCAATTATTCTTAAATCTGCAATCTTACATCTTAAATCTGAAATCATCTCATGTTCAGCTATCTCAAAGGAACAGTAGCAGCTATCCACACCACCAGCAACCATCGCGTCACCCTGGTATTGGAAGTGAATCAAATCGGTTATGAACTGCAAATACCCCCGCGTTTAGTGCAGCAATTACCGGGGGTAGGAGAGTCAACGCAAGTTTTCACCCACTTGCAAGTTAAAGAAGATCAAATGGTGCTATACGGCTTTGGCAGTGCAGCCCAGAGGGATTTATTTCGCCGTTTGATTAGTGTCAGCGGAATTGGTGCAGCATTAGCGATCGCGCTTCTAGACACCCTGAGTCTGCCAGAATTAGTTCAAGCTATTGTCACCGGCAACACCCGCGCCTTAACTAAAACTCCCGGTGTCGGTGCCAAAACAGCAGAACGCATTGCCTTAGAATTGAAAACCAAGCTAGCCGAATGGCGTAACTTTAATAAACTCGATACCCTAAAATCTGGTCAACCAGCACCAGCGATTTTAGAAGATGTAGAAATGACGCTGCTAGCACTTGGATATAGCAGCGGCGAGGTGGCACAAGCAATACAAGCTGTGAGCCAAGATGCTGTAGTCGCCAAAAGCACAAATCCTGAAGATTGGATCAGAAGTGCGATTACCTGGCTCAGCAGCCAGTAATGCTTTTGCTCTCAGATTACGGCTTTAGTTCGCGCCTGGTAATCGTACCATGCCGAGCGTAAGTCTTTGCCGTGGTAATGTCCAAAGCTGAGTTGGTTCAAATGGCGATGGTACACATGAGTTGCATAAGTGCCATTACCCAACTTATGCAGCACGACGGATGAGTTGCAGTCCTTGGGATTAGTCCAAACAGCGATGGGGTTTAAAAAATCCATGTTTTCTCCTTTCTTCACTTGTATGTAGCAGGGTTGGCAATGTGCTAAATCATAACTCTGTTTATTGGTATACAAAAATTGTGCAGATTTTGTGCAGATCTCACTTGCTGCGACCAATCCATCAGCCGGTATGTACTGGTAGTGAAAATCACTAATCGCGCATCGGGGATTGGTGATGCGATTCGTGCTTTGCGATCGCTTCCTATCGCGCAGTTAAATCAGTAATACCTTCATAGCAGCAGTGCAGGTTTCCGGATAGATTTATTACTTTTCCCCAAATTGCATTTATTATATTTTTGTTTCTAATTTTTTATAAATTAAATCGATATTAATATATTTTTTTGTATTTAAATGTGCAGAAAATATGATGATAAAAATATTATTTATCTCACCAAATGGTCAGGATTGAATATCGCAGATCCAGTGAATGTATTGCTGCATGACGATTAGCGAGCAAATCTAATAACTTACCATTTCAGCTTGGTTACCCGTCATCTATCCTACGGTTCGTGTATCCTAATGCCATTTATTCCTTAAGAAAGAGGCAAGCCACAAAAAGATTACTTCTTGTGACCGATACTACAGTCGAGTTAAAAAGCAGAAAATACTGTTGTCGGCCTACTATATCTAAAAATCAGATGTCACCCACAGCTAACAAGACAAGCAAAACACCTACTCAAACAAGCAAAACACCTAGTAAGACAAGTACCATCGAATTTGCCTTATTTGCTCCCTATAACAAAGGAGCCGCCTTAATGGGATCTTTCTCTGAATGGAAAGAAATCCCGATGAAAAAAGGGAAAGATGGTTATTTCCGCACAGAGGTCGAATTAGAAGATGGAGTTTACGATTATAAATTTAAAGTTCAATCATTATCCTGGTTTTTTGAACCAGACCAATGGGTAGATGCGATCGACCCCTATGCCACAGACGTAGACGAAAGCAAAGGCGTCGGCACAGTTAGAATCAAAGACGGCAAAAAAATTGTCGATACCTACGTTTGGAAACACGACGATAAACCACTACCCCCAGACCATGAATTAGTCATTTATGAATTGCACGTAGCCGACTTTACTGGCGGTGAAAATGACCCTAACCCCCGTGGCACATACAAGCACGTCATCGAGAAATTAGACTATATCTGCGAACTCGGCATCAACGCTATTGAACTGTTGCCAGTCAAAGAATATCCGGGTGATTATAGCTGGGGATATAACCCCCGCTATTTTTTTGCCACCGAAACCAGCTATGGCACAACGGCAGAATTAAAAGAATTAATTGACGAGTGCCACGCGCGGGGAATTCGCGTCAT
>DNGG01000302.1 GCA_003486675.1 Cyanobacteria bacterium UBA11372 | reverse complement strand
TAGCTAGATAAAGCAACTTTGCCTTTAACGCTATGGAGAATTTTAGCCAATTCTATATGTTCTTGATCGGTCATTTCATAAGCATAAGCTTTGCTGTCGCCGCGAGAATCGTGAGGATAAGGCGGATCTAAATAAAAAAGAGTTTCCTCGCTGTCATAGCGTTTTATAACCTCAATTGCTGGGGCATGTTCTATTTGAACTCTTAACAATCTTTGGGCAATTTCTCCCAAACCTTCCACACTTCCCAGCCATCTAGAAACTGCACCTGCCATCCCGGCACGACTCGTGAGTAAACAATGCGCCCATCTCCCCGTACTTGCTGTTTGGGCTAATCCTGTTCTGACTTGTCTAGCACGAACAAAAAAACGTCTTGCTCTTTCCAAATCTGATAATTCTTGATTGTTATCAGAGATAGCAAGTTCAAATTCTTCGCGGGAAAATGGTGTAAGTCCAATGGCTTCAATTAGAGCATCTTTTTGATTCCGCAAAACGCGAAAAAAGTTGACAACTTCTCCATCAATGTCGTTATATGTTTCGACTGGTGATGGTTCTCGGTTAAGCAAAACTGCTGCCGAACCGCCAAATGGTTCGCAGTAATGTTTAGTTTGAGGTAAAAGGGGCAATAGCCAATCTAAATGGCTAAATTTGCCCCCATACCAACCAAAGGCTATCAGTTTACTCATTGCTTAAGTTATACCTGCACGATCTATAACTCTGTTAAATTATCGCACTCAACTACCCACTAACCCGCCAGGGAATTAATTCCCTGGCTAGTAGCCAAAGTCCTCTCAAACAGAAATGAATAAAAATGTTAGTCCACTTAAGTGGACTTAAGCTATTAGCCAGCGATTTGAATCGCTGGCGGGTAATAGAACTAGCACCCTATGTAAAATTGGCAAAATCTATGCTTTATGCATAAACCTTCCGATAATAAGCTTGATACTCTTGGGATAGCAACGGTTCCCACCAACTGCGGTTAGTCAAATACCATTCAACGGTTTGTCGCAAACCTTGTTCGACGGTAACAGAAGGACTCCAACCTAATTCTGTTTGCAATTTGCTGCTATTAATTGCGTACCTGCGATCGTGTCCCGGTCGATCTTTGACAAAGGTAATTAATTCACTGCAAGGACGGGTGGGCAAATCGGGTGCTAATTCATCCATTAGCTTGCATAAAGTTTGTACTAAGTCAATATTTTTGACTTCGTTATTGCCGCCGATGTTATAAGTTTCTCCCGGTGTTCCCCGATGCAGAACGACATCTAAAGCGGTGCAATGATCGATGACAAAAAGCCAATCGCGCACGTTTTGTCCGTCGCCGTAAACGGGTAATTGCTTGCCAATTAAGGCGTTGATGCACATCAAGGGAATTAGTTTTTCGGGAAACTGATAAGGGCCATAATTGTTAGAGCAATTTGTCAGCAGCGTGGGTAAGCCATAGGTGTGATGGTAGGCTCTGACTAGGTGGTCGCTACCCGCTTTAGACGCCGAGTAGGGACTGTTGGGAGAATAAGGGGTAGTTTCGGTAAAAGCCGGGTCGGTAGGGCCTAGACTGCCGTATACTTCGTCTGTAGAGACGTGGTGGAAGCGGTAGGTATCGGGTTTTCCTTTGGCTAGCCAGCGTTGGCGGAAGGCTTCTAAGAGGGTGAAAGTACCGACGACATTGGTTTGAACGAAGGCTCCTGGGCCTAAAATAGAACGGTCTACGTGGGATTCGGCGGCGAAGTGGGCGATCGCATCCACATCTTCTTCTTCTAGCAGACTATCGATACTGGCGCGATCGCATATATCTCCCTGGACAAATCGGAAATTCTCTTTTCCCTCCAAAGATTCCAGAGTCCGACGATTTCCCGCATAGGTGAGGGCGTCGAGGACGATAATGCGGTCATCTGGGTAGCGATCGCACCAGTACAGGACGTAATTGGCACCAATAAAACCTGCACCCCCAGTCACTAACAACCGACGAGGTACCCTTATTGACGTTGAATCAGACATTTGTATAACTGCTCTACAGAACTTGGCTAAACTTGATCGAAGTTTACCATTCAACCAAAATAACTTTTGGAGGGTCTGCTTAGAGCTTCTACCAAGGGAGTCTGCTCCTGCTTGTCCACAGGCGTCAATTCCGCTCAAGCCTCGCGTACTCGGAAGATCAAGAAAAAATTGAGGTTGTGCGAAAAAGGTTTCGCGGTTTTTGTGCCTTGGTTTTCGGCAATCCGTCTAACTTACCACAAAAATACCTCCTCATTGCGAGTCGGTATGGTTAAGTTTAGTTAAATTTTTGGCTATTTAGTCATGCTCTCCTTAGAACTCTTTAATGATTCCCAAAATTTTGCTGCTAATCTCAGCTATTTTCAGCCGTATTATATGGGGAGTTTGTCTGTTGGTGTGAGGACACGGATTGTGGTACAGCAACTATTGGCTGAGGAAACCGTTCTAGAAAAGGCAAAGCGGGGAGATGCCAGTGCGATCGCGGCCTTAATTAACGAGGTATTGTGCAACAATGGCATGAGAGCGATCGCCAAGAGCAAGGGTAGCTGCCTGCATATTGTACTGGAAGGGCAACGAGTACCCGATCGATCCAGCTGTGTCCGCTTCGTCGCCGATGGCATGAAGCGTTTGAAACCGGGAGGATATGACTCTGTCCGAGTTTACGGTAAACGCATTGACAAAAGAAAGCCTGCTTGGACTGAGGCGTTTGAGTTAAGGAAACGTACTCGCAATGCACCCACTCCCACTCGCCCTCCCATTCCGGCAACGCTTCCCGAGCCAAAGAGTCGCCCTAAAAAGCTTAAAACAAAACCGAAAAAAAGAATACCCTTACTCGTAATGGGCGGTACGATCTGGGTAGCCGTGGCAGCTTTGGGTGCTGCGATTAGCTCTCGGATCAACGTTGCAACCAATACCCAGGATAATTCCGTACCAGCAACGAGTCAATCCACTCCTAAACCTTCACCGACTAATAAACCCGCTGCCAATTTAGCACCCACTACCCCAGCGGCGGCGACATCGATCGTAATTAAAGCCGTCGGCGATATCGTTCCTGGAACTAATTATCCCAACAATCGCCTACCCGGAAATAAAAGACAACTGTTTCAAAATATCAAACCCGCGCTCCAAGGCGCTGATATCTTATTTGGCAATTTTGAAAGTACGATGACCAACTATCCTCGACCTGCAAAAGATACCAGTCGGGCGATGGTATTTGCTTTTCGCAATCCTCCCAGTTATGCCGCCCTGTTTAAAGAAGTTGGATTTAATGTTTTAAGCGTTGCCAACAATCATTCTTTTGATTTCTCGCCTGCTGGCTTTGAAGACACGATGAAAAATATAGAAAAAGCCGGGGTAAAAGCAGTTGGTAAGAAAAATCAAATTCTTTACAC
>DNGG01000501.1:467-2610 GCA_003486675.1 Cyanobacteria bacterium UBA11372 | reverse complement strand
AAAACCATGCTAAATGCAAAACTGGCTTGACTAATTACCCCAAACTCTACCTGTCCTGCAAAATAGCGCGGCGCAATTACTAACGCAGGCAGTATGATAATAATATAATCGTATCCTTGGGTAAAAAATCCCAAATTTCTTTGCCATTCCACGAGTAAATTGTAATTACGAATCACATCAACAAAGCGCCGCTTCACTTCTCCCGATTCTTGGTTTTCTCCGCGATAAAATGCGATTGATTCAGCATTATCCCGGATGTGAACCATGCCATAGCGGAAATCAGCTTCTTTTTTGAGTTGCTGGAAGTTCAGACCAATCAATCGCTTACCAAAAAGCACCGTAACCGCTGTCCCAACAACAGCGTATGCTACGAGGATACCCGCAAGTAAAGGCGAAATTGACCAAAGAATTCCCGTGAAGGCGAAGAGGTTAATTATCGAGCTAAGAATAATTAACAGAAAAAACAAACTGTCCGTTGTAAACGACCTAATATCTTCAGAAACCCGCTGATCTGGGTTGTCTATCTTATCCCGCAAATTAATTTCGTAATAAGCGCGGTTTTGAAAATATTTATCCAGAAAACTATTGGTTAGCCACTGCCGCCAGTATAACCCTAGTAATTCTCTAATATATCGATAGAAAACAACGATGGGCGTACCGACAACAAAAACGCTGCCATAGATCCATAAAAGCCGAAAATATTGCTCGGCATCCTTCTTGGAAAGCGCCGTCATAAAGTCTCGGCCTACGTAACTAATGATAACGTTGAGTCCGCTAACAGATAGCGATAACAGTAGCAAAACCGCTAGCAGTCCTCTAGCTCCCCGTTTTTCTTCTGAAAACCAATAAGGCTTTGCGATCGCCCAAAATCGATTCCACAACTGTCGGTCAAATCCGCTCATGTCCTATTCCTAAAAAAGTAACTAAATTGTCATAATATATCAGGTGTCCGAGCAGAGGCATTGGCGAATAAAAGTGTATAAAATTATACCTCATTATTGGCGAAAGGGGTAAATTATACTGGTAAAGCACAAAAAGCTAACAACCCTTTATGTGAAAGAGTGTAACGCAAATTTATATAAAGTTAATTTAGGATAGAAATACCTGAGAAAAGTTACTGATAAAGGAGACTACCGAGGGATTCTCCAGCAGAGAAGCGATCGCGCCCGGTAGCCTCCTAAAATAGTTGAACCCCTAAACCTCACCATCTGGTAAGAGCATGAACATTCTGAGCAATTTACTCACCCAACCCGTCCAACCCCCCCGCAGCCAACAAAAACGCAGAGGCGTTGAAATCAAGTCCCAGCGAGAAATAGAAGTGATGCGCGAGGCGGCGAAGATCGTGGCGACGGTGCTAAAAGAAATTTCCCAGATGGTACAACCGGGGATGACAACCGCCGACTTGGATGCCCATGCAGAAAAACGCATCCGCCAAATGGGCGCTACCCCTAGTTTCAAAGGTTACCACGGTTTCCCCGGCTCGATTTGCTCCAGCATTAACAACGAAGTCGTACACGGCATTCCCAGCCCCAAAAAAGTAATTCGCGCTGGCGATGTTTTAAAAGTAGATACGGGCGCATACTACCAAGGCTTTCACGGGGACTCTTGCATTACGATCCCTGTGGGAGAGGTAACGCCGGAAGCAGCTAGATTAATTCGCGTCGCCGAAGAAGCGCTTTATAAAGGCATCGAACAAGTTAAAGCAGGAAACTATTTACTCGATCTTGCCGGTGCAATAGAAGATCACGTCAAAGCTAACGGCTTTACCGTGGTAGAAGATTTTACCGGGCATGGAGTTGGGCGCAATTTGCACGAAGAACCTTCGGTATTTAACTTCCGCACCCGCGAAATGCCTAACGTCAAGCTGCGCGCCGGGATGACTCTGGCAATTGAACCGATTTTAAACGCCGGTTCCAGGCACACGCGCATTTTATCCGATCGTTGGACGGCAGTGACGGTAGACAATTCTCTATCTGCCCAGTTTGAACATACCGTGTTGGTGACTGAAACAGGTTACGAAATTTTGACGGATCGGTCAAAAGTTTAAGCAACAAACCGGGTTTTTTGAGTTTCGGTAGCTAAAAAAATAGGATAAATGGGATCAAAAAACCCGGTTTCTGATTACAGCGGATTGCAAGCTCGT
>DNGG01000501.1:0-121 GCA_003486675.1 Cyanobacteria bacterium UBA11372 | reverse complement strand
GTGACAGTTGGCAAACTGTCCACCATAATTTTCCAGCGGTGGTTGTTTTGATTGGACTTGAGGGTTTGCTTTTCATGACAGCGAAACAACTGTCTGGATAATTTCCATCTAGGACAGCATT
>DNGG01000082.1 GCA_003486675.1 Cyanobacteria bacterium UBA11372 | reverse complement strand
GTTTGGGGACAGCGCAGCGGCGTTGAAGTAATTGCCAATCCGGGACAGAATACCGATCCGGCGGCGGTGGTATTTGATGCGATCGCCGCAGCTAAAGCGCGGGAAACCGAATTGCTTTTGGTCGATACCGCTGGGCGTCTCCAGAACAAGAAAAACCTGATGGACGAACTAAGCAAGGTGCGCCGCATTATCGATAAAAAAGCAGAAGGCGCGATCGTGGAATCGCTCCTGGTGCTAGATGCTACACTCGGCCAAAATGGATTGCGCCAAGCCCAAGTCTTTTCAGAAGCCGCCCAACTCAGCGGCGTCGTGTTAACCAAACTGGATGGAACTGCTAAAGGCGGCGTTGCCTTAGCAGTAGTGCAACAACTGGGTTTGCCCATCCGCTTTATCGGTGCTGGTGAAGGAATTGAGGATTTACGCCCCTTTTCCAGTTACGAGTTTGTCGAAGCCTTGCTGAGCGGGTAATTTGAATATTTAAAATTGACGCAGCGACGCAGTTAATATTCTCCCATGACTACTTAAAACAAATAGACGAGCGCCCGAAATATACTTCGGGCGCTCGTCTATTGCGCCACGGCAGCAGAACGGTTCTTTTGACAATGGGGTAAAAAGCTGATAAGATTCTTTTCTTTAAAAGCTGTCAAAAACTGCTAGGCTTAGTTGGTGGCTTAACCGACTAACAGCTAGCAATTATCCAAAGCAACGATACCACGCTTGTTTGGTGTCCAAAGCAAAGGGCAAGTTTTAGCTGTTCTGACTGGCAGAGATCGAGTACGTGCGGCAAGCGCGGAATTTACGCCTGGGGACTGTTGGAGCCGACTCCCAAAGGTTGAAGCAGGAACCTTTCCGTCGAATTAAGCGCAATACTTGATTTGAGTAAGTTTTGTCTTGCACATGGAGGATTAATTGCCCTGCTATCAGAAGCCAATTGCATTTATGCTAGATTAACCACTTTTCACTGCTATTAGTGACTGCTGTGCCCCTTCATCGCTCCTCGTCTTACTCATCTGACTCAAACAGCGACGCCGCTGCTGAAGTAACGCCAGTTTTTGCCCTCAAACAACTGGTGGCGCGGTTACATCGGGAACAAAATAAAATTCAGGATTTGTTGAGTTCTTTGGGATTTGCCCTGCGAAGTTTCAACAATCTGAACCAGTTTTTAGAGTTGATACCGCTGATGGCAACGCGAGTAACCGATGGTGACGCGAGTGCGTTGGTATTGTTAAAACCCAACGGTCAAGTAAAACTAGAGCAATTGCACTGCCAGGATAGCGTTCAGGGTACGCAGATTCGGAATGCTATCGAAACAGCAACTCGTCAAATTGCAGATACTGGCGGGAAAAAATCCCCGTCGCTACTAGAAAATTCTCCAGAATTAGATATAACCGAAGCACAACCACAGGAGAAAAAACTGGCGAGGCTGGATGAGCAGGTTAGCCAATTATTAGGGCGAGAAATTCAGTTATTTGGTACGCCAATTTTGGTTAAACAGGACGAACGGGGGCGGTTGTATGTCTTTAGCCGAGATCCGGAGTACACTTGGACGGAAACGCGACAAAAGTTAGTCAGGTTAGTAGCGGATCAAACAGCAGTGGCGATCGCTAACGACGAACTGACGGTGGAACTACGCAAAAAAGAACGCCTCGATCGGGAACTGGAAATTGGCGCCGAAATTCAACAGCGTCTGCTGCCTCACCAGTGTCCTACAATACCAGGGATCGAACTAGCCGCTCGCTGCAAACCCGCCAATCGCGTTGGCGGAGACTACTACGACTTTATCCCCACCCACCCGGATTGGCAGCGAACTCTACAAGCAGAAGACTCCAAAACCAGGGGCAACGAGCAAAAACTTTCATCCGCATTACCAAGTTGGAGTCTCTTAACGAGCCAAAATCCAAATTGTAAAATCCAAAAGAAACGTTGGGGGATCGCGATCGGCGACGTGATGGGCAAAGGCGTCCCGGCGGGTTTGATCATGACGATGACGCGGGGAATGCTGAGGGCAGAAGTGCTTAACGGTCACTCCCCTGCTAGGATTCTGCAACATTTGAACCAGGTAATGTACGCCGATTTGGAAAATTCCCATCGCTTCGTAACTTTGTTTTATTCCGAGTACGATTTGAATAGCCGTATCCTGTATTACAGCAACGCCGCCCACAATCCTCCATTTTTGTGGCAGGCAGCAACTCGCAAGGTGATGCGCTTGGATACGGCAGGGATGTTGATCGGCTTGGATGTAGACTCGCAATACGAGGATGCGCAAGTGCAACTCGCTCCCGGCGATACGTTAATTTACTACACAGATGGGTTGACCGAAGCGGCGAATACCAGCGGCGATCGCTTCGACGAAGAAAACCTGATCGCCGCCTTCCAGCGAGCTTGTCAGCGTTGTACGGGAGCGCAAACTATTCTAGACTACTTGTTTGACGAAGTCCTGAAATTTATCGGCCCTGGAAACCGTAACGGAGATGATATGACTCTCGTGGTCATGCAAGTCCAACCCAATTAGCAGCGATTGCCGAAAATTCCTGTGAAATCGCCTTCCTATGCCTAAGTTTTGTGTTAAATAAATCCTGGAGGTTGGCTCTCGCCGCCTCGATCGATATCCAATTAGCGAGAAAAAATTAACAATGGTCGTTAACGGAATACAAGCAATAACCGCCACTTGGTTGAGCTTCCAGGCTGTTTATCACGAGTGGAT
>DNGG01000650.1:3189-3680 GCA_003486675.1 Cyanobacteria bacterium UBA11372 | reverse complement strand
CAAAGGTTAACCGCCCAATAGGAAACCAAGTGCGATCCAGTGGGTTTTGCCAAGCTAAAAATATTGTCTTCATGGTAGTTATTTTTGCAGGTCAAGCAGTCGTTGTTGGTTTATTTCTAGGATTTGTTGAGCAAAGGCGATCGCTACTTCTGAAATAAATTCGTTGGGAATTCGGTTAAACAGCGCCTGTGTATCTGTCATAGATACGCCAGCGAGGTGTTCTAGCCATACCCCAGCAGCAACAGGATAACGTTGTGCAGCTAATCGAAAGGCATCCAAAGGTTTGAGGGCTTTTCTGTCTCCTACTTGAACATATAGTGCGGATCTGCATTTTTCTGCGTAGGCCGAGACGGAACGATTGTTAAGCTTTTCTTGCCGCTTGATATCTAACAATTCCCGTCCCAAGCTGGAGGCGTGGTCGTAGGTGGGGGCTAAATTTAGCGTTGCTGGCGATGTGGATGAGGTTATAGGGGTTTCAATAAATGCCCAGT
>DNGG01000650.1:864-2958 GCA_003486675.1 Cyanobacteria bacterium UBA11372 | reverse complement strand
ACCAATCCACGCATCCAATAGTAAGTAGCCTACGAAAGTTTCCACTGCTATTGTGATGCCCTGTGGAGGTATCCAGGAAAGGGGCAGTTGCACCACCTTATTGCTGATGGCTGTTAGCACGATATCGAGGGTGTGTTGCGATACGTTAAAGGTTTGGAATTGTGGGTAGTCTGGCACCATTGGGCCAAGAATCTCATTTCCCTGAATTAGATTGCCAGCATCGGGTACAAAGGAAGGAGAAACCGTGCCGCGATTGTGATTCCAAGTGGCTAGTTCAATTTGGGCATGGGGTAATCCGAGTAAGTCGCACAACTGGGATGCTATCTTTTCTGCCCAATCTTCCCCGGTGTTGGGTCGGGCTTGTTTGTATAGGCAATAGCCCAATTCCGGGTGGTGGAACCAAAATTTGAATTTGGTTCCCATCGCCTCGGTGGCAACGGCTGCATCTGTTGGAACTACGATAATCGGAAAAGGTGGACTCATGAGGTCATCTGTTCGCTCAAAGCTTGCGCTCCCCTGCTACAACGTTAAAAAATTCAATCTGCCTGTGTCAGTCGATGGTTAAAAATCCGCCTTGTGAGGCGGATTTTTGCACAAACTTTTCCCACTTCGCTGCCACAAGAGCCAATGCAGTGTGTCGTTTTTAATTCACCAGCTGGCGATCGCGACGAAATACAAATAGATTACCCGTTGCTCCTCGCCCGATTCTAATTTCTGCGTCTAAGTAGGAAGTCGTCCACAAAGCTTCTTTTCGGAGGAATTCCAATACTGGGATTTTTAATTCGGGTAAATTCCAGCTTTCCAGACTAAAAGGTTTGGTGGCTCGGATAGAAAATGTACTAAAAGTTACCTTGGCAATCTGCTCCGAATCTCTCCATTTCCAAGTTCCATCAGCCTGTAACTGCCACTCACCTAGTAATGGCAAGTCAATCAAAGCACCGTTAGATGCATTAATTTTACCTGGCTCGCCTGTAACTAAGCTTTGCCACACCTGTTTGATTTGGATTCCTCCCCACATATTTGGTATCGATGCGAGCGATCGCGTGACGACCGTTCCCTTGGAGGCGTAGACTAATTGCCAGTCACCAAGCAGCGAGGGGAGATGGTTAGGACTTAGCGGGCGTGGAATGGGATTAAGGCTTTCTAACTGTTGGACAATTTGATCGATTGGCGGTGCTGGCGATGGAAATAGGGCATGATTTGTGCCTAATGCTTCCACTCGCTGCAACAGTTCAGTTTTCAAGGCTAATCTGGTTGCTTCATCCCCGATCGTGTTTTGCTTTTCCACTTCTATGCTTTGAAATGACATAAATTATGTTTGCCAGCAGCAGGAACCGACATGTTGTAATCTATAATCGACGCCGCTAACCAGCTGGGAGAGCATCAAATGCCAATTCCCAACCTCAACGAAGCCACGATTCGCCACCACGCCACAAGCCAATCCTTTGAGCGCGGTGAAGCTTACTACCGCTCCCATGCTGTTGCCACCCTAACTCAGCGCGGCAACACATTACAAGCTGAAGTAGAAGGCAGCGAAGTTCACCCCTATCGCGTCACCTTCCAATTCGACACCGCAGGATTCACCTTCGCTGACTGCACCTGCGCCTACAATTATGGAGGATGGTGCAAGCATATTGTCGCTGCCGCACTCGTCTGTCTGCATCAGCCAGAAAAAATCGAGCAGCGTCTTCCTCTAGAAAGGTTGTTAGATCGTCTGGATCATCTGCAAACCCAACGGTTAGTGCAAAATTTAGTAGAGGATTACCCAGAACTAATTGAAACTATCGAACGCCACGTTAACCTAATTGCAACTCCCACCCCTTCAAAACAGCCTTCCCCATCGTCCGATCGCACAACCATCGATCCAACTCCGTTCCGACGCCAAGTGCAGCAGATTTTACGGGATGGCTTGCGTCGTTTAGAGGAGGGATGGGAAGAAGACCCAATTACAGATGATATTTTGCCATTAATCCAGCAAGCAGAAGAATTGATCGAACGGGGAGATAGTTATAATGCCTTGGTGGTGTTACAATCGATCGCGTCTAGTTGTTGCCATAATAAATACAGCGGTTCCCGCTCTTATGAGGTACAGTA
>DNGG01000650.1:0-614 GCA_003486675.1 Cyanobacteria bacterium UBA11372 | reverse complement strand
CATTACAGCGGGAACCGCTGTAAATCCAAATATTGATAATTAAAAAAGCAAGAGTAACGAACAAGAAGCGAATAATATGACTTTTAATAGTAGTTTTAATGCAGCAGATATTTTTCATCCGATAGCTGCTCTCTATCCCAAAACGCAGACGGTAATTATCATGAATAGATGCCAGAGATGAAGTGGATTTATAAACAACGTAAGCAAATAGTTTTACTCCCTTTTGTCGTCGCTTACCTTTTTTGTATTTACAAACCACCCCGACATCAAAACTAGCTGTTCCATACTGCTGGCTGGACATAGTATAAGTATAGCAACTGCCAAGGCGGTTAAGCCAGTATTTTTATATATATAATTTTCTCTCGTTATATAGAGAGTATATCTATCATTTGATAGAGAAGATATGGGTTTAACAGAAACGAATTGCATGACCTATCTTCAAGGGTCGAAAGTTGTCTCAATTCCCAGTGTTTCTGGGAAAGGGAGGGGATTGTCAACTCGATCAGAATTTGATGGAGCATCTTTTTAGAGTGACAGTCAAAGGTAATTGCAGGGTGAATATACTACCGTTGCCAAATTCACTTTGCACATTTAGACTCCCCTGATGTGCCTTA
>DNGG01000217.1 GCA_003486675.1 Cyanobacteria bacterium UBA11372 | reverse complement strand
AAACACTTTTGGCACTTTTATCCTCGTGTCAATGGTGCGATTTCGACAGAACCTAATAAACTGATTGGTGACAAGCGCAAAATCTTCAACTGGCTAAAGTGCAAAGCTGAGGACTTCCCACCGCCTGAACAACTGCTACCCGTGAAATTTGATAACAGCATATTTGAGGTTCTGGATGAAGCTGTATGTAACTTGATGGCATACTTTAAAAAACAGCAAAATAGCAGGCAATTAAAGCCTAAACTGACCAAGCTTTTAGAAAAAGTTCACTACGCATTGACGCAGGTTAGCCCCACCCCAGAAGAGCCAACCTACCAAGAAGCTAAAGAACGGGTGTTAAAAGCGATCGTCACAGTTAACCTTCGCATATACGAGCGCGACATCAAGGGAATCTGGGAAAAATACGTTTCATCTAAAGACTTAAACGCACTCGTTTTCTCTCTTGATGAGTTATTTGTTGAACAAGACCAATACTACGAGCTTGACCAAGAAGAATTAAAGCCATTGGAAATGATTAAGGAAGAAGATATTCAGCTTGTTTGTTATCAATGGTTTAACCCAGAATAGTTGGTCAAGGTTTTTTTTTGAAGAAGAGAAACTTGCGATGACTCTGATTCCATTAGATCCTATACTATAGGGTGCTGTTGATTAACGCTGGTGATCGCGCAGTTAAAGTTTTTGCAATAGGCCCAGAGTTATACGCGATCATTGCTGCTCCAGCATCGAGTTTTGTGGCTCAATTTGTACATCGAAAACAATCAGATAAGTTGCACCTGGAGCTAAACGACGCATCGCTTGTAAATGGGCTTCTGCATCGCTGCGGCGGCGAAAACGTGCCACGACTTTGCGTTGCAAATTAGCCAGGGGCTGAATAATACACCAGGGGTGCAGTTGATGTTTATATGTCATGAAATTCTCCAAAATAAAAAATTTGTAAGCACATATCGAACTGCGTTCAAGCTACACTTGCGAGTCGATACAGAATTCCAAGTTGGATGGCGTAGCAAAGCGCTGCGTTTCTAAAAGATTGACAGCAGCCGGATACTGACTGGACAACTTTGGGTAAGGTTCAGTCATCACAACTGGTAGTGCTAACACAGAGACAAAATAGCGACTAAAGTTCAGCGCTGGGTCAAGTGCAGGGGCAATCCAATTAACATATAGCCGACGGTGAATGCCAATCGCTAAACCTACAGAGGAAGTAACTACGGCAACTCCCTCGATATATTCGCCGTTGGCGGGAGTACTGCCAAATCTTTGGAATCGACTAAGGGTTTGGAGTTGCTCTTCATCGGCGATCGTTCCTGACAATTCGGATGCGATCGCGATTCTTATCCTCAGTCCCTCGTGAGGACATGTAACCCAGATGGGCGCAATAAAATTGTGCGAAGTCATTTTACTAAGCTTGATGATTGTGCTGTGCGAGTAGAGCAGCCGACTACCTCACAGCACGAAATTTTGGGCGATCTCAAACCGGGTCAGTTGTAACTGATGAAAGTCATAGTACCCTTTGCAAAGTTAGCTTTGCAAAGGGTAAATTCTGTCAAATTTGTGCAAAGTTAACTTTGCAGTACCGTTCATCAAGCCATTTCTACGGAGGATGGGGTTTAGCGCCAATTTTCTGGCTGAAATAGTAAAGGAGGTCGCAAGGGAGAATATGGGTTTTGGAGAAATTTTGGACGGACAACGGGTTAAAGGTTTTAGGAAGGGCAATTAGGAAAGCGCGTAACGAGCGAGGTTGGAGCCAAAGATATGTCCGAGACTTAATGCAAGCGCTGTCGCTCACTCGTTCCATGCCGGAGTGCAACGTCACTGACGTGACCATTAGCCACATCGAATCGGGCAAGCACAAAGTAGCCCACAATTTGGTGATGGGAATTGCTGCCCTCGAGTTTGTCACGCATCCCCTGACAAATCGGCCTTTTACGTCGGATCAGCTCTCAGATATTGCAGCTGAATATTTAGACCCTGAAACTGGATGGTATCGCTTGCCACCTTATGAAACACCAACCCTATCGAAGCTGCTCCAGATCGAAATCAAAAACCGCCATCCCTGGCAGGGACTTTTGTTTCTTTCTCGCGATACGCAAATAGCGGTTGATAGACTGATTCAACTAATTGAGGAAGACATGCCAACAGAGTCAGAAATATGCGATTTGGCGATGGAGTTATGGAAATCGCCTAGCGTGCGCTGGACTGAAGAAGAACTGCAAAATATTGTGTCGTTGCAGTTTAATGGTAGCCAAATTGACCTCTGAATCAGTGTTTGTTAAAGGTTAGCTTCTTGGTGCTGCCGTTAGGTAGCGACCTTTGAGAGAAGGATTACCCTCAATAGATTATTTTTATTGTATCCGGCGAGCGTTCTGGCGTTTTTAGTGCCAAACTAGAAGCAGCGATGCGGAAACATCTCAGGAGGCTTGAATTGTGACAATCTCCACCGAGAAAAAGGTTTGGACGGATGAGGAATTTATGGCTTTGTCCGAAGACGGATATCGCTATGAGTTGGTGAATGGAGAACTTGTGGATATGGGCAATTCAGGAATGGAACATGGTGGAATTGGCTCATTGTTAGGTGGCTTTCTGGCAATCTACGTGCGAGAGCATAAATTGGGAATTGTCTGCGATTCCAGTACAGCTTTCACTTTGAAGAATGGGAATAAGCGATCGCAGTCCTGTTTCTTTTGTGGCTAAAGAACGACTCAAGGGTTTAAAGCGTCCCCCACGCGGTTTCTTTCAAGGTTCCCCCGATCTAGCTGTTGAAATTCTTTCACCTAACAATACGGTTGAGGAACTTCACGAAAAAATTGTGGAATATTTTGAGAATGACACTCGTTTAGTGTGGGTGATTCATCCTGATGAAAAATACCTGTTGGTTTACCATTCTCCCGAACCAGATCGCTTCCTTCGTCCTCAAGACATGTTAGACGGTGAAGTGGTAGTTCCAGGGTTTTCGATGGCTGTTGCAGACTTGTTTGAAGAGTGGGATTTTTAGGAGTCACTAGTCACTTTCTGTTGCGATCGCCTCATCAACAAGCCAACCTATCAAAAAGGTGATCGTCCAATTGTCGCATTTTTTTGCCAAAGGTATCGGGGGGCTTCTAAGATAATTTGCATACTTCGGTGATGTGAGGATAGGAATTGCTTTGATTGTAATAAGCGGGCGATCGATTAACAAATCAATTTATAAAATCCATATATAGTGCTTAAAGACAGTAATGAAAACTATGTACAAGATTAAAGCTATTAATAAGGAAGAGTACAACAGAGTTTTTGTATAAAAATCGATCTTTATTGAGAGTAATTTTTTAGTAATACCACTTTTACGCCTTTCGATTTCAACAATAGGCAATAACAACGTATCTTGAATTTCCTTTTGCACTTCTGGGCTGGCATGATTTTCTTGAAGTAAATCTACTAATAGCTTATTAGCGGCATAGTATTTATTCAGCAGTTGCTTTTGTTCATCACTAAACTGCCAATCAAGCTTTAGATTCCGATATTGAGATAAGCATGAACTTAGCCTTTTACTCCATTGGTCTAGTCTTATTTCATACTTAATTGTATTAAATTTTTTTCGATAATTAAGCATATCAAGCTGCATCATAAAATCCCTAAGTTCTTTATTGAAAATACCATCAGCTTCTCTAATTAGCAAAGCAATCGCTTGACTTAAATATATTTTCCTCCCCGTTTCCCACTTACAAGCAAGAGCAAGATTTCTATCTATCACTATATCTACATTAGGTGATGTGTCAACCCTATCTATCAATCTCTTAAAATTAATCTCAGGAAAACGGCTGTAGGCTGGCTCCCTTGACTCCATCTCGTAAACCCATCTTTCAACAGGATTGTCATTATCCCATAAATAAATAAATTGATTGGCTATTTCTCTAAAATCATCGATATCTTTAGCCAAATTACTGTCGAGCATTCGACGAGATATTTCACTATTAATACTTGTCCCTTCAACGACATCACAATAAAATGCTCTCAAGGCAGCTTCTTGATAAGGAGAACAAAGTGAGGCTGTTTTTTGATGCAACCATACTAGAAATTGTTGAATTTTCTCATCTTCTTTAATCGATTCATCAATTGCTTGCTTCATCGATAGCAGATATTCATCATTATTCATATTCATAACTTAGTTCGCTCCGAAATCAGATAAAATACGTTATGCCAACGTTTTTCTAAGATATAGCGTTTCAAGTGTTGTCTGATATCTGAATCTTCCCACTCAAGAATCTTACTCACAGTGAAATATTCATGAAATGTCAAATGAGAAAATGACCAATAGCCTGCGGAACGTTCGATTAGCAGTCCGGTTTCTGTTTCAAATATTTCCAGAATTTTTCTAGCGGCAAAGCGGTCATATCCAAAGTACCTTTCAATAAATTCTGCTAGAGTTTGTTCTTCTGGGAAATAGTCATTGTTCTGAAATAGCATGAATGCTAGTTCTGCTAAAAACTTCTCTTTGGCAGCAAAGTCTAATGTCTCATCAATGGGTTGTCTTTTCAATCGCTCTAATAACAGACGCATTGCATGGTCATAAAGTTGAAAGCGTTTTTCGGGTAGGTTGCCTTGCCGATCCTGAAACACTACACAAATCAAATTCAGCAAGACAGGTGTAACGGCAAGTTCCGCAATGGCTTGGTTCTCTGTTTGTCGAAGTTGCTGCTGTAACTGGGGAGCAAGCGATACTTGAGAACCTGAATCCACAATTGTGAACCAGTTATCCACAAATCGATCAACCTGTTGCGGTGTAAAGTCAGCTACTTCCACATCGGTAAAACCGTCCATATATTGCTGGCTTTGGGTGCGGCAGGTAATGACCAATCTGTTGACGCGGTATCCAAACTCTCGCACTGCATCAAGCACATTCTCTAAATCATTTGGACGTACTTCATCCAAACCATCCAGCAAGACCAACGATCGCCCCTGCGTTAAAATCTGTTCTGCACTGGCGCGATCGCATCCGTTCCATCACTCTGCTAATAACCATGTCAAATAATCCAGCAACTTCCACGACTGCGTTTTGCTTGCCTCTTTCGCAAACTCCCGCAACGTCACAAACAGCGGTACTAGATCTGCAAATAACTTTGTCTCTGGCTGAATGCACTCCACTGCCAACGATTTGAGCAACGTTGTCTTTCCCGCTCCCGGTTTACCCAACACCATCAATTTTGGGTAATCTTTGACGGCTGAAAGCGCCTCCACTCGTCGATCTCTGACCCTACCCAAACCCAAGCGATCAAAGTCATGACGATTGTCTGGGTCAAACTTCTGCCGCCAGTCAGAAAAATGAGATGAACAACTCAATTGTTCTAACACATTCAGGTCAATGTAAATTTTATCCACTGGCACAGGTCGATTCACCGACAACATTCTCATTGTGCCAATGGGGCTATCTGAGGCAGTGATGAAAGGTAGTAGGCGCGATTGCACTTGTTGAACTAACGCATCAATATCCCTGGGTTGTTCAGGTTGTTCTGTTTCAGGGACAGCCACATCTTTAACCTCTAGATCCAGCAGATGACACAACTCCTCAAATGTTGAGCGTTCAATGGGTTCCCCTGCTAAGAGTCGGGTAATCGGCTGACGGGTTTTGAGTCCAAGCTCGTCCTTAAGTTCATCTTGTTTCCAATCATTGTGCTTAATAGCTTTGCGGATGATTTGAATACCTGTTGCGGATGCTCGGAGCGATCGCCCAGCCATAGGAAAACTGAAAATCTTGAATATTTTTCTATTCTAGTTTTAACTCATGCAACTCACGAAAATCATGCACAACTTATCATGCAAGCTCTGACGATGCTGGAGGAGTTGATTTCAAGCTACTCCTCATGAAACTGTCCAACAAAAAGAAATTGCTCACAGTAATCGAGTTTGCCGTAGTCGGTGTTGCCACCTGGCTCAATCCCCAAGCAGGATTTTTGCTTTTCCTGCTGCGACTGTGCTTTCAAATTCTGACTGCCTTGCAGACAGAAGAGCCGAGTGAAGCAGACAAGGAAGAACCGACAAATCGGTGTTTGCGCGATCGCCAGCAATCCGATCGAAAGGCAGCGATGGCAAGGCGATCGCTTCCTCATACTCCAGTTAAATCTACCAAGCAGCAAAAGTTAAATTAGTCTCGCGATTTGTGGATGCGATCGCTACTCAAACTATCGAGCGATCGCATTTACCAAGATGCGGATACACTCACGAACGACATTACCATCCGCTTTCATCAACCCCTAGAGCAATATCACAGTTTCAGCCGATTGATTTCCCCCATTACGAGGGCGAAGATGCAAAGTAATTTCTGTATCGAGTCGCTTGAGGAAAATCAGTAGTTTGCCCTCGCTAAACCGTTGAAACTCAGCGAATACGTTGCCACTGCTTTGTTCAAAAATGTATTCTTGTGTCATGGTTGTTCGTCAGTATTAACTAATCAATTTCAACGCTTTGTTGGCGATCGCAAGCGCATTGCTCCAATTCCTCGATCTGCCCGATGATGGGAATAAATTGCTCAAAGTGCTTGACATCTTCTGCGCTCAGTTGCGAAATCTCTACTGATTCCCATTCCCCTTCCACATACGTAGCTCTCATCAACTGTGTCCCATCACTATAGCGAACTAGCACCAATTGACGCTGTTCCCAATAAGCAGAATAATGGTTACCCCTCATCCGGGTACAATTCAAACTAGCCAAATAAGCAGCTACGATAGGCGCTACTATTTGGGTTCGCTGCTGCTGGACTTCAAACTCGTCGATGAATTCTGTAGATGTGTGTGTGTTATCAGTCCCCCTATTTGTTAATTGCAACGCAACTATGTCTAGTTCTGGTTCAAAATGGATTCCCCGATATTTTTGCAGTCCTGGTAAAGAATAAGCTCGTCCTAACTTGTAGCCGGGAAATCTAATTCCTTCTAATTCAAAGGTTAGTCCTTGAATTATCCCAGTTTCGCTAATTTTCGGTAACACCTCAACCCCAGAGTTTCTAAGTCTTTTCACCAGTTGAGTTAAAGTAGGCTGCTTGGCGCTTTCCCGATCAATTATATGTTGCAGTCGCCGATTTACAGGTTCAATTGGAGGTAGCAAACGCAAGCCTTGTTCGTATCGCACTTGTTCCTTCATCATCCGTCGCATTTGTCCGGTGCTGGGTGCAGTTCGTTCTATTTCCCAACTACTAGGCACAGGGTCTAAGTGATAAGCAATTTCTAATTGGCGCAGTACTTTTTGAGCGCGATAGAAGTTCCAAGAAGTATTGACAACACTACCGTTTAATTTCAGACGACAGGCAACAATATGACAGTGGTCGTGCTGCGTATCCCCGTGACGTACCAGCACATATTGATTGTCGTCAAACCCCATGTCCAGTAGGTAATCGGCACTGATAGATTGCCAGGTCTTGTCAGAAAGCTTTTGTCCAGTTGGCACGCTCAAAGAAGCGTGATAAACCATTTTTTTGGTGGTTCTTTTACCTTCTTTAGCTTTAAGTCGGTGGTGCTGTTGGATAGATAATTGAAATTCTTCGACTAATTCTGCTGGCGTTTCACCTTCCATATTGCCACCAATTAACACGGCATCCTTTTTGGAGAGGACGTAATTGAGACAAGGGTAGAATTGGTCGCCAAT
>DNGG01000216.1:366-12712 GCA_003486675.1 Cyanobacteria bacterium UBA11372 | reverse complement strand
GATTCAATCCACAAACCATAGCCCCGGCGGTTGGGATTCGTTACCGTCACCCCCGCCAAACCGGCTCCCTCCGCACCTAAAATCGCGATATTTTGCCTCGCGAAGGTGCGACTGAGAAACATCCCGCCCCCCCTAATCGTAATATTGCGGCCTTTGCTAGCGGGGTCGCCTTGAATAATTACCCCCGGTTTTAACTCAATGGGAAAAGATTCCCCCGTTTCGGCGCTATAAGTGCCGGGAGCAAGCTCAATCACCGTCCCCGGCGTCGCCATCCGCAGCGCGTGGGTAATCGTTTTGAAAGGCGCTTGCTCGCTACCGTTGCCACTCCCATCGTTACCCGTGGCTGGATTGACATATAACTGGGTCGTTTGTGCAGTTGCCTGAGTCGCCGGAGAATTCTGGGAAATTAGTGACGCATTATTATATGATTGTGCTGGCTTATTGTCAAGTAATAGTGTCAATGCGGTTGCCAGTCCCAAACAGACGAGTAGACTTGTGGCAAAATTCGTTTGAGTGCTGTGAGGAGTGGTCATAGGTAGGCTCGCTTCGCGCATCCGATAAACCAAATTTAACCATTAAAAAGAGGATTCTAACCCACGGTTTAATGGCAGAATAAAGCCTGTTTCGCTGCCAAAACCTAAATAACTATTTTTGCAAGTATCGGCGAATCGGACTGATAGGATTGAAAAATTAACGGAGTGTTCCCAATGGGCAATCAACTCAGCCAAAACCGGCCTTTCTCAGACTTGCCCCCACAAATGCAGCCTGCTGTTTGCCGCATTTTGGATGCTAACTTAGATCGCGCCCGTGAAGGCTTGCGAATAGTAGAGGAATGGTGTCGTTTTGGCCTCAATAGTTCGCACCTGAGCGAAGCGTGCAAGCAAATGCGCCAAGAGTTGGCTAGATGGCATACGCCGGAATTGCGCGCCGCTAGAGATACCTTGGGGGATGTGGGAACCGAACTCACCCATCCCCAAGAAGAACAACGCAGCAGCATTGGGCATCTGTTGCAGGCGAATTTGTCCCGGGTAGAAGAAGCGCTGCGGGTATTGGAAGAATACGGCAAGCTTTATCACCCGGATATGGGCGCAGCGTTTAAGCGGATGCGCTACGAGGTTTATACCCTAGAAAGCAATTTACTGGGTTACGAACGTCACCAAAAACTGCTCAAATCTCACCTATATCTGGTCACATCTCCCTCAGAAGATGTGTTTGAGGTTGTGGAAGCAGCTTTACAAGGGGGACTGACTCTCTTACAGTACCGGGATAAAAACGCAGAGGATAGCGTTCAAATCGAGATTGCGCGCAAACTGTGCCAGCTTTGCCACCGCTACGAAGCTTTGTTTATTATGAACGATCGCGTAGATCTAGCTTTAGCAGTTGATGCCGATGGCGTCCATCTCGGACAGCAAGATATTCCCATCGCCTTCGCCCGACAAATGCTCGGTCCCCATCGCTTGATCGGTCGTTCTACCACTAATATGAATGAAATGCAACGAGCGATCGCAGAAGGTGCAGACTATATCGGCGTTGGTCCAGTTTACGAAACCCCTACCAAACAAGGTAAAACTCCGGCAGGACTAGAATATGTCCGCTATGCCGCCCAGCACGCCTCGATTCCCTGGTTTGCCATTGGCGGCATCGAGCCGACTAACTTAAACGATGTCCTGATGGCGGGTGCAGAGCGCATCGCCGTCGTCAGAGCTATTATGCAGGCAGAGCAGCCAACTTTAGTCACCCAGTACATGCTCTCCCAACTTACTCGCATGAAAACCATGCGCGCTTATCAAGCACACCTTCCTCAGTCCAATGTCTAATCAAATTACCCTTTGGGTAAACGGCGAACCCCGTACCTGTTCGCCCCACACCCTTCTGCCGCAATTTTTAGAGCAGTTCGGTTTTAATCCCCGCCTAGTAGCAGTAGAATACAACGGCGAAATCCTCCACCGCCAATTTTGGTCGCAAACCCAAGTACAGGAAGGCGACAAAATCGAAGTTGTCACCATTGTCGGCGGCGGCTAGTGGGATTTGAGATTTTAGATTTGAGATTTTAGATTTTGGATGGGGCTGAAATCTTAAATCTCAAATCCAAAATCTAAAATTAGGTACGGTTATCTACCCAGCTATCCACCCCAAACCGACTATCCCGCCCAGACAGGAATCCTTATATTAGAAATATATGAAGAAGCGTTAACAAAAGTTGGCGTAAACCAGAGATGTTGCGCTATCAGTTTCACATAGTCTGAACGAGCATAGTTTTATGTACGAGAAACTGCTTTCAAAGATCAAACCGCTTTTTAAACCGCTACTCGTTGGTGGACTGGTGCTAACCTTGGCACTGGGGCACGCTGATGGAGCGTTAGCTGCTCGCACTGGTGGTCGAATTGGAGGCGGTTCTTTTAGGGCACCTTCGCGCACCTACGCACCTCCCAGCCGCACCTATGCGCCTCCTGGTGGCGGATATTATCCTTACGGTGGTGGAATTGGATTTCCGTTCCTGATACCATTTTTTGGCATTGGCGGCGGGTTTGGCGGGTTATTTACCCTGCTGATTTTTATTGCGATCGCCAATTTCCTGTTCCAAAGTTTCCGTCGCATCGGTGGGGCAGAAACCGATGAGCAAATTTATACCAGCAATCCCACTGTTTCTGTCGCTAAACTGCAAGTCGGTTTGTTAGCAAATGCCCGCAGTTTACAACCAGAACTGAATAAAATCGCCGAAACTGCCGATACCAATTCTCCCCAAGGACGCGCCGAAGTATTGCAAGAAACCACCCTCGCACTATTGCGTCACCCCGAATATTGGGTTTATGCCGGTGCAGATAATCAGCAAGCGCGATTAGAAGCCGCAGAAGCTGCATTTAACCGCTACTCTCTGGCAGAACGGAGTAAATTTACAGCAGAAACTCTGTCAAATGTCAATAACCTGCTCAGACAAACCGAGGCTAAAACAGCTTTACCCGCTGGCGAAACATCTGGCGAATTGGCACAACTGAATGCAGAAACAGGTGAATATATCGTCGTTACCTTGCTAGCAGCAACCCTGAGCAAACTGCAACTGCCAAAAATTAATAGTTCCGACGATTTGCGTCAAGCATTGCGTCAGTTTGGTGCAATTCCTAGCGAGCAACTTTTGGCAATTGAAGTTCTCTGGACACCTCAAGCTGAAGGCGATACCCTCAGTTCCGATGACATGATTGCCGAGTATGCAGATTTAAAACTGATCTAGCGACAATCAAACTGTAAATAACCCAAGTTGCTAGTTACATCCAAGGACACTGGTAATAGGTAATGGGTAATCGGTAATTGTCAATAGTGCATCGCATTTTAATCCAATTACCAATTAGCTATTAGCCATTAGCACTGGCACAATTTATAACTAGCAACTTGAGTTAAATATTAATACAGGGGTTGGGTTTCCACCCCTGTTTTGTTTTGGGTATTTCTTTCAGGACTTACGCAAATCACCTTTGTTTCTACGAAAAATCGTCGCGCAAGAAACTACAGATCGACGCAGAAACCCAGTTTCTAGGTTCGTCGTGCGTAAGTCCTGTCTTTTTCAAAACCTAGATATCTATCAATTTCCGTCTTTTGTTTTGATAAACACACTAGCTGGAAAGAGAGACCATTTCTTGACGTACTTACTTTGCTCACCAGGCATCCTTTCAAATACGCTACCACTCGTGTCAAAGATAATACAGGGATTAAAATCACTGAAAGGATATAACTTAGATTTCACACTTGATACATTGTTTACAGCCACATGTTGAATTCGGTAATTTTTATTGGTATTTTCTCGCAATAGAACCCACAGAGGATATTCATAAATGTCCAACTTGTCAAAAGATATTCCTACCTCTGAACATTGCTGGGACTTGATAAAATTAGCTGCTTCGATCGTCGGCTCTTTAAAATAGCGTCGCCCCATGAAGTAAAGAGTAATTCTGTCTGTATTGAATATATTTTCAACCTGACCAGCTTTGATAAAATTGCTGTTAGCAATAATCGGTCTATTTTCATTAAATAAAAGTAAGGGTAGTGACAAAATAAGCAGAATAAATGCAGAAGTAATTACTAACTTTGGGCGCCAGACTTTTGATATAACGCAACCGACGAAAGCAGAAGATAGAACAAACATGCCCAGATGAAGTCGAGTATGGAATGGTGTCCAGGCAAGAATCAGACAAAATAGAATAAATCCAGCGACAATACACAATATATAGTTCAGTACAGGAGAATTAGAAAACTTCTTTTTCCATTTCAAGCTGAGGAAAGCAAGGGATACAACTATTAACAAAAGATGCAACCCATTGCCAGCTAAATCTTCATGATTAATCAATGTGTTAAGCTGGAAATTACTAGAACTTGTCCGAGGATCGTTAATATCCACATTAAAAGTTGAGTGGATTAAAGTCAAAACATTGATGAAAAACCGATTAATCGAAGGGGAAGGAGTAGAAAAATGTAGGGCAAGATTCCTGGTAATATTTGACAAAAATAACGGAATGCTAAATGCCCGATTTGTGTAAATAATATAATCTGGTGATGTGCCAAGTGGATGATGAAATAATTCTAGATTCCGACTAAAATGAAGAAGGTTAATCAAAAGTGCCAGGATTGCTGCACCAGAAGCAGGCTTCCATATTTTTTGCCATCCCAGTTGTTTGACTTTTGATATAACAAGCCAGAGCAAAAATGCTGATGAGTAGAGATAAGCAGTCGGTTTTGTGAATATAGCAAGTCCTAAGCTAATACCGATTTGCCAGAAATAGGTCTTTCCCGTTTGATCCTGCACTGCCAGCAAAATATAGTAGACCAAGCAAATTAGCCAAAAAGCAACGACATAATCATTTTGAGTGCTCGATCCTTGGAGAATTCCCATTGGGAGGGTGGCACAGAAAATAGCAGCAAAAGTTTGACCATAAATATTTGCTCCCATCTGCTTTGCAACGAGTGAAATTCCCGCAATGCTACCGACCATACTCAACCACTGCACAAGATTTACAAAGCGATCGCTACCACTCAGTATCTGGAAGTGCAGTATGGCAAACGCTGACCAGGGAGACAGAAACAACTGCGCTGTGTAATTTGTTGGGTAGGCAGCTACACTCTGGTTTTGTATCCAATGCATAACGCGGGGCATATGATATCCCATCGAGTCATTGGTATTAGGGGGAGCCACCAGGGCAATCAAGCCTACGGTAGTAACGATCAAAACTATTCCTAACAACAGCATCCGAAGACGCGGCTCACGCCAAATATAGCCATTTTCAGCCGAATCAATGGGGGGTAGGGGCACGGCATCAGTAAGTCTTGTCGCCAGCTCAAAGGTTTTTGGATGCTCTGCCCCTACAATGTTGTGTCGCTTTCTCTTTTTAACAATATTGTGGTAGAGCAGCCCCAACCCAATACTGCACAATAGCCATAGCCCCAACACCCATCCAAATGACAGCAACTTGAAAAAGCTCAGAATTTCAGTAATAGCTGTTAATAAAACTCCCCATATCATCGCTGCTTGCAATATTGCACTACGCCAACAACTATCTTTTTTACAGGAGAGGATTAATACCAGAAGCCCTAAACTAACTAGCGGTATTACAACAAACATAACTCCAGACTACCCCTGTCATAAAAGCACTTAAATTTGCCGTACAAACGAAATATTAAATTGTCAAAATTGTTGTTTTTGATTCAAACAAAGTTTTTCAACAACCTGATTCTTTGAAACAATAAAGTTAGAGCAATAGCACCGATTAAAGTCACTAAAAAAACAGCTATAATCTCTAATCCTGGAACGATTTGCCAGAATTGATTTATAAAAATTGTATGCTCTAAATCGGGAATACGAGTGAAGAAAACATGGAAGCCATAGATTCCCAAAGAGCAGGTTGAGATAAACTTAACTATCCCAGGAACTTTGCGGGTTGATAGTATGGCGATATCCAGGAGAAGCCAGGAGCCACAAATCAGAGAAAGTCTGGAATAATGCAGCAGTTTTTCAAATAAATTGAATTCTAAGACAGCGAACATGACGAACAAAGAAAGTAGAACCAATAACTTCACTTTTAACCACAAATTCAAACGGTTCAGCTTACCATCATTAAATTCTTGCGTCGCGATCAACGCGGTAAAAAGATAAGGTAGGAAACTAATGGGGTTGTAATCCCAGCCAGCCATATTAGATATGATACGTAAAAATGCTGGATCGGAATTGCTAGGAGATTGGCTAACGATCAGATCGGCTACTGGAAAACTTAAGACTAAAATACATGAGATTAAAAGCAAGCCGTAACTAATGGCTATTTTCGTCGATGGTTTTCCTAATCTTTTAAATATAGTACTTAACATTGCAGCCAATGTACTCAAAAAAATTAACGAAAAGAAGAAGAAAAAGGGCGATTGATTGCCACTCACTATGAATTCAACAACTTTTCTGAATGATGACAGACGAGCTTTGATTGTTGCCCACTCTCCGGCAACGAAAATATCAAATAAAACTAGGGATATTAGCCAAAAAAGATAAAGTGAAATCAGCTTGGGTAGCCGTTTTTGAATAAAGTAGGAGAATCCGGTTTTTTTGCTCTTAAGATAAAATAAAAATAGGGATATTTGCAGAAAAACTGGCACCGCCATATAGCCTATTTGGGACATCAAAGCATAGGCAAGACTGCTTGAAACCAGGATTTCTGCCAGCAAGAACAGGTTGGTTTTTAGCGCTACTATGGCGATTGAAAAGATGGCACGTAAAAAGTCAAAACCTTCAAACCTTTTACGCGGAGCTTCTTGAGCGCGATCGCGAGTTATTTTCAGTTCCAATGTATGATTAACTGAGGGGTTAGTCATGGTGCTTACCTCTTGCATTATTGATTGGGCGATTAAACTTGTTTCCCAGACAGTTTCCCAGACAGTTTCCCAGACATCCTCAACCCAAAATAGCTAAGCTTTAAAGGACAATATGCTATTAATTTTGGCATTTGTCAAGTTCTATTCCCATGATTTTTTTGGTATTTTATGTTACAATGTAGCAGTTTTTACCTAACCAGACTGCTGCGATCTTGCTTAAATTGCTAATAACTCAACTTGCTATTTATAACTATCGTGGGTTGCTCTCATTGCTAATCGCAAGCTTGCTCATTGCTGATGGGAATATTTTTCGGCTCTACCATTAGCCTGTCTTCAGCCCTAAAAAGATAACTAGCAACTTGCGTTAATAGCTAAAATTTTTACCTCGGCTAAAATGCCAAATCCAAAATTCTACCTCTCGCCCCAAACTTTAATACAGTTACTACTGCGAATAACAATTTTTTTTCCATCGTGGCTAAAGTTAACAAAATTAATCCATCCCGAATCTTCCTCGAGAGTGTGTAGCTGTTTCCCGGTATGCAAATTCCACAGTTTTATTGTCCGGCAATTGCCACTAGCAAGCGTGTTTCCATCGGGACTAATGGCGACGGCAGTTACTGGGTAAGCATGTCCTGTAATAGTACGCAGCAGTTCCCCGGTATGCAGGTTGAAGACTTTGATCGTGCGGTCATCGCTGCCACTTGCTAAAATCTTTCCATCCAGACTAAAGGCGATCGCATTCACTGGCTTGGAATGTGCGCTAAGGGTGCGTAGCAGTTGCCCTGTATCCGACTTCCAGAGTTTGATGTTGCTGCCGCTGCCACTGGCTATAATTTTTCCATTAGGACTGATAGCGGTGGGATTAATCGTGTTTAAACGCACCTCGATTTCGTACAAGCATTCAAAAAATGCATAGGGGTTATACTCGAGTAACGCTATTTTGGCTGATTGGCTGCTGCTGTTTGAGCGCAGCAATTCATACGCTGCTTGCTGTACCTGTAATGATGCGTCTTTTAAGCCAGCGATCGCCAAGTCCAAGCCTTCTTGACCCCTGTTTACAGCTTCTTTCATAGCAGCGATTTTTTCTTGGACAGTTGCACCCTTCAACCGTCGATCAAATCCTGGCAACGCACCCCGAAATAGTAACATGCACAGAATTTAGGTTTCGACCGCAGTATAACATCACAAACTTCGGGTTGACTGTTAAGTTTCTGCGAAGATATCCGCAGCCCACCCATAAATGGTCAAAAAAGAGGGCATCTAACCTCTTTTTTGACAGCTATTCTTCCCCACGCTGTAAGAGGGTGGGGACTGACGCAAATCGTTCAACTAATCTTCTCAAACACAAACAGGTTAGTGACTGCGATCGCCGGAGTAATTTTCAGACTATAGCAGAGGTTGTTCAAGTGCAGCAGTAATTCCCTCGGTTTCCCGCTCACCCGGCGCTGGATCTCAGTGAATTCCCCGATCAGGCGGTGCTTTAGTCGAAATCCGCGTGCTTCGAGATACTTTGTCAGCGCCTCACTGTCGATTTGCCACACCCAAAGCTTTTCGCCATGCATCTCGTACCAGATGCCATCCCCCATTGACAAGCTTTCGAGTCCAGATAGTCCAGATAGTGGTTTGCGCAGCAGGAAGCGAGCCACAAACTCAATCTTGCGATCCAAAGCTGTCTTATTTGTTACGTACAGCGCCAGCTTACCGCCTGGTGCCACAATCCGTGCTAGGTTATCCAGCGCCTTTTCTATTTCTCGGATATGAATAATTACGCCCCAGGAAAATACGTACTGGAATGAACCATCTTCAAAACTTAGATTGGTCAGATCTTCTTGTTTAAATTCAACTGCGTGGCTCATACCAGCACGTTCTACACGTGCTTTTGCCTCTTGGAGCATTGCCTGAGAAAAGTCAATGGCACAGACTCGGTAGCCTTCTTTAGCAACTCGAATGCTGTGTACTCCCGGACCGCACCCCCCGTCGAGTACAGTTGCCCCAGGTTGCACTTCCATCAGCCGCAGCATTGTGGGAATGGCTCGATCGTAATAACCCTCAGCAATGGGATGGTAATAGTCATCATCCCAAGACTCGATCGTCTCTTTAAGTTCAAAAATGTTTTCTGTCATCTGGATTTTTTTCTATCTGAATGATATTTTCCCGATCGATTTCAGTAGACTCTATGAGGTTACACACAGCCTAATCTATGTGGTGGTAACTTGCTACAAAATTCTGTAGGAATAATTTTATTTTTTGTAATCATTCCGGAACTCTGTTTAAATTGGTGAAAAAATCAAGCTCGATCCTGGGTTTGGCCTGGGCCCCGTTCTTGCTGGTGAAAAATCCCATCACCCATCCCCTATCTTTCCCGTATCATTTCCTACTTTCCCCTTCACTGCGATAGCGGATAAATTCGGCTATAAATGCTACTGCACCTGACACTATTATCAAAAATACACTGAGGGCATTAATATCAGGTTTTACACCAGTACGTATGCGACTGAAGATTTCCATCGGCAGGGTAGTTGCGCCGCTACCGGCGGTGAAGGTGGCGATCAGAAAGTCATCCAAGCTGAGGACAAACGCGATCAGACAACCGGAAATAATACCGGGCATCAGTTGGGGTAGCAGGACTTTGATAAACGCTTGAAATGGCGTTGCGCCTAAGTCTAAGGCGGCTTCTTCTAAGTGGGGGTTTAAATCTGCCAAGCGGGTGGAAACGCCAAGTCCTACGTAAGCAAGGCAAAAGACGATATGAGCTGCAACGATAGTCCAGAGGCTGAGCTGGACTTGCACCACTGCCAAAAACACCAGGGTAGCGACTGCGATCGCAATATCTGGAATAATAATCGGCAGGTAAGAAACCCCCTGATATAATCCTTTACCCGTAAACCGATACCTTGCCAATCCCACTGCCATCAAGGTGCCGAACACGGCGGAGATGCCCACAGCCGCAAAAGCAACGATTAAACTATTTTGCAGCGCCGCCAGAATTCGACCATCGCTGAAGAGTTTTTGATACCATTCGAGGGTAAATCCCTCCCAACTGGCGCTAAAGCGGGATTTATTAAAGCTGTAAACCGCCAGAACTAGGATCGGCAAGTACATGTAAAAAAACATCAGCAGGGAGAAAATCGCCTGCCAACCAGGACGGCGTTTGGCCTCTAACTTGGGTTTTTTCACGGTATTGTCTTTTTGGTGTGTTATATTCACATGCGTTTTATTGGTATTTTTTAGTTTGATTGCAGATTTCAAATTGCAGATTGCAGATTTAACTTAAATCTAAAATCTAAAATCTAAAATCTAAAATTCCCTAGCGTTGGGGTTTGCCATCGCCGAATTTAATTAACAGCGCGATCGCCAGACTAACTGCCAAAATAAATATCATACTCAATGCCGAGCCAAACCCCCAGTTCTGAGTTGCGCCCAAAAACTGGTTATAAATTAACCGGGATACGGTCATGCTGGATGCGCCTCCCAGCAATTCCGGATCGACGAAATCTCCCAATCCTGAAATTAACACTAGCAAAGATCCGGCGGCAATTCCCTCTCTAGTTTGAGGTACGGTTACTTTCCAAAACGTTTGTACTGGATTTGCTCCCAAGTCTGCCGATGCTTCCAACAGTCGTTTATCCAGTTTTTCCAACGAGGCGTATAATATCAACACCATATAAGGTAAATAGCCGTAACTCATGCCAATTAATACGGCAGGCCAATCGTTGAGCAATTCCAGGCGCGGGATTTCTGGTAATCTTAGAGCAGCCAGCAGCGGATTGAAGGCAGTAAGGAGCGAATTCATCACGCCGCTAGACCGCAGAATCGTAATCCAAGCGTAGCTTCGCAACAGCGACGAAGTCCACAAGGGCAACACAAACCCCAACAGCAGCAAATTGCGCCATTTAGGGGGACTCATTACCCCAATCCAATAGGCGACAGGAAATCCCAGCAGCAGACAAACGATCGTAGTCCCGAAGGCGAAAAAGAGCGATCGCCCGATTACGGTTAAGTACAGCGGTTCAAACGCCTGGGCGTAGTTAAACAGCGATGATGGGTTGAACAGTTCCCACACCGGCAACACGTAACCGCCTGGTCGAATTTTTGGCACTAAACTCAACCAAAAAATTACCAGCGCCGGTACTACCAGCAACAGCAACCACCAAATTCCTGCCGGACCAAGTAATATTAAAGGTTCTAACCAGGGCTGCTGTTGCCGTTTGATTCCACCATCCGGTGGCTCGGCAGGCATAGAAGTAGGCGGGGGAGAAGAAGCGTTTGTAGACACAGTTGGAATTGCAGATTTTAGATGTTAGATTTTAGATTTTTTCTACCTATCCGCTAGTTAGCTGAGTCCAATAGCGGTCATACTCTTCGCTAATTTTTTTATCCAAAGGAGAAATTCTTTCGCTTTTTTCCAAAGTGGCTTCAGGGGCGAAGATACTGGGATTGTCGCTAATTTTAGTTGGCAATTGTTTAATCGCGATTTTATTGGGAGTGGCAAAGTTGAGCCGTTCGGTAACCGAAGCTGCGACGGTGGGTTGTAACATAAAGTTGATCCAAGCATAAGCCGCATCGATGTTGGGGGCGAATTTGGGTATCACCATCGTATCCGTCCACAGGGAGGTGCCGCTTTTGGGAATGACGTAGCGCAAGTCAGAGTTTTCTGAGATGGCGTCGGCGGCGTCGGCGGAATAACACATTGCTATGAGCAAGTCGCCTGCCAAAATTTGTTCTTTCCAGGCATCGGTGGTGAAGGAAGCGATCGCCCCTTTGAGTGCCTTTAATTTCTCGTAAGCTTGTTTCAACTCCTGCGGGTTGGTCGAGTTATAAGAATAACCCAGCATCCGCAATACTGCCCCCATCACTTCTCGCACATCGTTGATCAGGGTTATCCGCCGGTAAAGTTGCTGTTGATTTTTCCACAGATAATCCCAATCTTCGGGAGGCTGTTGCAGTTTTTTGCTATTGTAAATCAGCCCGGTTGTTCCCCAAGCTACGGGTACGCTGTGGCGATTGTTGGGGTCGTAGGCGGAATTGCGGAACTGGGGCAGGATATTTTCCAATCCGTTGAGGCGATCGCGTTCTAGCTCGATTAGCAAGCCTAATTCTTGCATTTTCTCAACCGCGTAGTCAGAGGGATAGATAATGCTGTAGGCATTACCCCCTCCTGCCTGAACTTTGTTGAGCATCGTCTCGTTAGAATCGAACACGTCGGCTATCACTTTGACCCCTGTGGCGGCGGTAAAGCTATCGAGCAGATTTTCGTCGGTATAGCCAGCCCAAGTATAGATAAATAGCCGATTAGATTTATCTTGGACGGGGGCTTCAGCTCTTACTTGGGCTAGCGTCCATCCGCACCCGGAAAGCGCCAGTCCAGAAAGCGCCGCCGCCGACGTTTGTAAGAATCGACGCCGCGAAAGGTTTGATTTGAATAGATGCGATTTAGTCATAGTTTTAAAGTCAACAGTAAAAATTACAGCATTTGCTTTTAATTTTTACCTTGAACTTTATT
>DNGG01000216.1:0-159 GCA_003486675.1 Cyanobacteria bacterium UBA11372 | reverse complement strand
TAATTTTTACCTTGAACTTTATTTTCCCGATTTATTCTTGAATTAAAGCCAGACAGTCTTTAGGACGCCAGTAAACGTAGACAGGGGTGTGGGGTTCGCTCAAGTTACCTGCGGTATTGGGTTGCATGACGATAACGCGATCGCCCGATTTTAATTCCA
>DNGG01000676.1:14918-17056 GCA_003486675.1 Cyanobacteria bacterium UBA11372 | reverse complement strand
ACCCGTTGATTCGTTGAAAAAAGCATTTAGGAGGCTGTTACGTGTCCAAAAAAACTGTAGCAAATTTGTCGTCGTCAGACGTATCTGGTAAACGGGTATTGGTGCGGGCAGATTTTAACGTGCCCCTAGATGACGCGGGTAACATCACCGACGATACCCGCATTCGGGCAGCGCTGCCAACGATTCAGGATTTAACCTCGAAGGGTGCTAAGGTCATCCTGTCATCCCACTTCGGGCGTCCCAAAGGTGTGGATGAGAAATATCGCCTCACCCCCGTAGCCAAGCGGCTGTCGGAATTATTGGGGCAAGAAGTGGCAAAACCCAGCGATTGCATCGGCGATGAAGTTGCTGCTGCGGTAGCGGCAATGCAAGACGGTCAAGTTTTATTGTTGGAAAACGTTCGCTTCCACAAAGAAGAAGAGAAAAATGACCCCGAATTCGCCAAGCAGTTAGCTGCGAATGCAGATTTATACGTCAACGATGCTTTTGGTACGGCACACCGCGCCCACGCTTCCACCGAAGGCGTAACCAAGTATCTCAGCCCTTCCGTAGCAGGATACCTGATCGAGAAGGAACTGCAATATCTGCAAAATGCAATTGAAAATCCCAAGCGTCCTTTAGCGGCAATTATCGGCGGTTCCAAAGTTTCCAGCAAGATTGGCGTGATTGAAACTTTGTTGGAAAAATGCGATAAGCTGCTCCTGGGTGGCGGCATGATCTTCACCTTCTACAAAGCACGCGGTTTGAGCGTTGGTAAGTCTTTGGTGGAAGAAGACAAGCTGGAATTGGCGAAATCTTTGGACGCGAAGGCCAAAGAACGGGGCGTACAATTGTTGTTGCCTACCGATGTGGTAGTGGCAGATAATTTTTCTCCCGATGCTAATGCTCAAACTGTCAGCATTGAAAATATCCCCGATGGTTGGATGGGGTTGGATATCGGCCCCGAATCGGTGAAAATGTTCCAAGAAGCGCTGGCTGATTGCAAGTCGGTGTTGTGGAATGGCCCGATGGGGGTATTCGAGTTTGATAAATTTGCCGTGGGTACGGAAGCGATCGCGCGCACTTTAGCCGATCTTACCAAAACCGGCACCGACACCATCATCGGCGGTGGCGACTCAGTAGCAGCAGTCGAAAAAGTCGGCGTGGCAGATCAAATGAGCCACATTTCTACTGGCGGCGGCGCGAGTCTGGAATTACTCGAAGGTAAGGTATTACCTGGAATTGCGGCACTCGATGAAGCTTAGTAGCTAGTCGCAATTTAATCCGATCTATTGGGGGTGAACAAGTAACTGTTCATCCCCAACTTTTTTAGTTAGTTGAATTCTTTGGCCCTATTTTGTCGTATTTTTCTTTACATTTTTTATCCATTTCCTCTGGTTTACGGCTATCGTAGGTTTTGCTATCAGGAAACTCTTCTTCTATATCAATGATATTCTTGAACTCACTGGTGGCAAATTTGCGCTTGCCATAAATTTGTAAACACAGCGGTGTGCCTTTATTCTTGGCTTTTCTAAGAATAGCTTCATATTGCCCAGAGTTTGTTTTTTTTACCACATTTATTTTTGCTAGCTCCTGATCGACGTTTCTGAGAATAGAAATATCTTTTGACTCTGTTTTATCTGGAGGCTTATCAGTCACGACTAAAGTTGTTTCAGGTTCATAATTTTGCAGTTTTTTAATGTACACATCTTCTATTTTTGTCCCTATCCATTGCGGATCGAGTTTCTCTTGCGGGCACAAAGGCGAAGAAAGATTAGTACGACATACAGATTCACGAAACTGAACTATATTGTTCACAGATTCTATTATTTCTAACGCTGCTGTGATGAGCAACCAAACTATTACTACTATTTGGAGTTTTTGAATTTTTTCAAGTGTTGTTCTCAATTGAATTCTTGTTGGCTGACCTTGAGGTGGTTTTGTCATATATTTTTTCCCAAGTTACAAATAGGGTAATTGTTGGAGTTACCAACAGTTTGATTGGTAATTGCACAAACCCTGATAAAACCTGCTGCTTTCCATAGCAAAGATTGCCCCCTTAACCAAGTTCAAAACCATGCTTCAAGTCCATCAAGACTTTCGATTGGTTTTGGGAGCTTTGAGCGAGCCAAAATTAACACTGGTGCTGATACTTACAA
>DNGG01000676.1:10665-14790 GCA_003486675.1 Cyanobacteria bacterium UBA11372 | reverse complement strand
AAGTTCAAAACCATGCTTCAAGTCCATCAAGACTTTCGATTGGTTTTGGGAGCTTTGAGCGAGCCAAAATTAACACTGGTGCTGATACTTACAAAAATTAAAACCCAGTATCCGGATAAATTAACTAGCGGAATATAAATAAACTGGACACCGGGCGGGCGAGACGCCCACCCCACTCCAGGTAAAAGAGCCTTAGACTGGAGGCAGAGCCTCCCGATACTCGTTCCCAGGCTGGAGCCTGGGAACGAGATCGTAGAGGCTCTGCCTCGCTTAAGTAAGTGCGATTTCACGCTACAAACTCTTTTTGCTGAGAGCGATCGCATCGCATCTTTTAGGTACTAACGTAATTTGCTAGTTATATTTTTAGGGTTGAAGACAGGCTAATAGCTAATGGCTAATGGTAGAGCCAAAAAATATTCCCATCAGCAACGATCAATGAGTGATTAGCAATAGGAGCAACCCACAATAGTTATAACTAGCCACTTGAGTTACTAGCCGTCCCTTCAGAATTGGTGGAAGTTTCAGAAATTTCAGAAGATGGCAAGGTTTTCTGCCATGCATCACAAGTAAACTTGGAGACTCCCTTAGACACTCGCTTGATAATCAGCGTTGCAACCAACGCGGCAATAGCTGGTGTTAATGGCAAGCTTGCTGTGAGAACCGGAGCTAACATTCCAGCAGCTTTGGCAACATTCTTCTCGAAATCCTCATCCAGCAACTTCACCAGGTCTTGCATTGTTTGATCCGACCCTTCACCTCCCAATGGCGTGCATAGAAGTTTGTATGCTTGCGGACTAATCTCATTAAAAAAACCCTGACCAACAACATTTAAGAATTTGGGATTGATTGCTGTTGTAAATGGCACACTTGTACATATCATAGACTCTGGAAAATCTGGATCTGCACCTGCTCCTCTGGCTCCACGCCCAGCTACTTCATCCTCTATCGCTTGCACTTGCGCTCGAACTCGCGCTTCTTGTTCTTGCTCTTGAACCTGGTTGCCTAGCAGAGCTTCCAGCGTATCATCATCCAAATTCGACAAGCTTTGCAGATGAACTTCTTCAAATTCTGCCACGGTTACTTATCTCCTGATATCCAAACTTTAGTTAACTGAGTGTTACTACCTATCCAGCTTTATGTTGCAAGGTATCTCCCAATATACACTTTTTGTTAGCGAACAAAAACCTTAAATGTTGAAAAAAATCTATTGATTATGATGTTTGACGGTGAGACGACCGACTGTGAAGAAGGGTGATTAGCTTGTCAGGAGGAAAATCCCGGATCAAAATGATATTTTTAAAATCACTATTTTTAAAACTGCGAGTGCCATAAATTCGTATACAAACAGGTTTTCTTTCACTTTTGTATCTTCGTAAACGAACTTCATATTGTCCAGAGTTATTTTTCTTATCTCCATTGAGCTTTGATAGATCCCGATCCGTATTTTTGAGCATATTAATTCCCATCTTGTTTGGAATATCACTTATGCATCCTCTTTGCTAAACTTGAGTTCGACGTAAACGCGATCGCAAGGATGAACGAGATAAAAGAAAATTATCCCCATTCTTCCTCATGAATAGTTATGTCAAATTCAAGCTCTAAGGCATAGGGCTTTTGCCCCCCTTAGAAAGGAGAGCTGGGAGTATATGCAACGCCTGAAATAACTGGAATCCTGTTAAAGCGAGGTAACTTCTGTTGTTATAAGCATATTCAACAGAAAAATTTCCGATCCGGAAAAGAATCCTGTCGGGGAAAATTTTTTATCAAAATCATGTCTGACGCACGACCATCCCAATTTAGCCTTAGACCGGAGGCTCTGCCTCGCTTAAGCAAGTGCGATTTCACTATACAAGCTTTTTTTGCTGAGAGCGATCGCTGGATAAAAGTTATACTAGCCGAGCTACCTACCTCGTTGAAAAATCTCGTCTGTCGTCAAAGCTAATTATTTTGACACTTGCGTAATATTATTTCCGGTTGATTACTCATAATCGAAAGCCAAAACACGGCACGATTGATGTTATCTGTTTGTCAGAGATATCTCTGATGCCGTGTCCCCACGCAACAATAATTCAACGGGTTGAGCCAAGGGTAAGCCAACCTTTTGTGGGCTAATAAGTTGGGTTTCGTCCCTCAACCCAACCTACAACTATCAGGAAAGTTCAAAAAGTTTCATTATCGATGTTATATTTTGTGCTAATCTTTTTTCAAATAAAAGCGCTGCATATCCCGCAGGTTTATTTCGAGCCAAATTTTATTTAATTTGAGCCTTTTGGATATCCATTCTAGCGATCGCTTCACAATCTCGCTCTTGCTGATAACGCCCACATTATAGAATAACCGATTTACGGTAAGCGATCGCCCGACATAATCCACCTTTTCCACTGTAAACCCTGCCTTACTTGCCATTGTTTTTAGCGTGTTGGTGGTAAAAAAGTAGATATGTCCCTCGCAACTTAAACTTCTTTCCCTTTTCCCCAACAATTTGAACATCAACGTATCGTAACGCGGAGTCTCCAAAACGAAAATCCCACCTGGTTTCAAGATGCGATAAACTTCTTTTAGCGTCTCCAAAGGATCGGGTACGTGTTCGATTACGTGCATCATTAAAACCGCGTCTGCTGACTCATCGGGGAGTTCAGCTTTTTCTAGAATTGTTGGGATAGTTTTTAAACCCAATTCTATTTCGGCATATTTGCACATACCTACATTCGGTTCAACTCCCAGCACATCCCACCCATCTTGCTTAAAGAAGTTTAATAAATAACCCAAACCGCTGCCAATTTCAACTAACTTACCTTTTTGAGGATAATGTTTGTTGAGATAAGCTTTGGTTTTTTCGTAATCTCTAACCTGGAGTGCTTCTTTTTCCGTTCTCTGGCTAAATATACCGCGAATGCTAGAGAGAACAAAGTCTGCATCGTACTGTTCTATCTCTACGCAATCTGGTTCTTTCGCTCTAGGGTTAGCATACATCAACCCGCAGCAGTTACACTTAACTATTTGATTAATTTGGGCCACTCCAGACTCAAACAAAACTGTATAATCATCGCTGCCGCAAAGATTGCACGTAACATATCTGCTGGGCGTCACTTCGGGCTGTGCTAAATTGCTAGTCATATCCAATCCCCAGTTTTTATTGGTTGTTATGGGAAAACGGTCTCACCTTGGCGCTGTGCTTCAGCGGCTTTTAAATGATGGAATTATATATGGATATTAAAATTATGTATAAAAAATAAATAAAATTTAATAATATGGGAAAAAGCAAGTTTCTACTTCTGGGCGTCGTCAACACCCTTGATTAATTTTCCCGCTATAAATTTCATGCTTGAATTGAGGCAAAGGGGCGAACTTCGTCATTAGCTAAAAAAGCAGCATACTGCAAACTCGCTTTAATATCTTCTGGTTCTAAATAGGGATAAGCTTTTAAAATTTCCTCCACAGTCATGCCATTTGCAACTAAACTGACCACTAGAGAAACGGTGATTCGCATTCCTCGAATACAAGCTCGTCCTCCCATAATTTTTGGATTAAAAGTAATGCGATCAAACATAATTAAACTTGCCTCTATTCTTAGATTGTACTTTTTTCGCAATGCACGAGAGCGATCGCTCGCTCCCTTGCCAATTTTTATTGCTTCGGCGCAGGTTCAGTGGTGTTAGGTGCAGGCGAGGAAGAGTCCGGTGGTACATCTTTAGTTGGTGTTTCGTCAGTTGCTGGTGTTTCGTCAGTTGGTGGTGAGGTAGTTGGTTCAGTTGGAGACGGGGTAGGTGGTTCAGTTGGTGGTGAGGTAGTTGGTTCAGTTGGTGGTGAGATAGGTGGTGTAGTTGGTGGCGGGGTAGGTGATTCGTCAACGCTAGGCGAGGGAATTGGTTTAGGTTTTGGCGGGGTAGGTGGTTCCGGTGTTGGAGGAGGTGCGGGATTTTCTGCCGTAAGATTGAGTCGATAATTAATCGGTTTAGATGCTTTAGAAACAATTACAAATTCATAAAAACCATTTTGCGCCAACTCTCCCGACCAACTTCGTCTAGTAGAATCTTCGAGGAGTGCTTTTTGATTGCTAGTAGGCGGATAGACGGAAAATAAAATAGTGCGGTCAGCATCTAAATTTACCCGCATTTGTTGACC
>DNGG01000676.1:397-10424 GCA_003486675.1 Cyanobacteria bacterium UBA11372 | reverse complement strand
GCTGCAAGACCGGCGATGTAAGCAATGCCTTTTCCAGGTTCAAGGGTACCGCTGACTTGTTTTCCAGTTGCACCTGGGTCGAATACAATTCGTTTGAGGGCGGTTTGGGATTTGATCGCGTTAACTTTATCGTCAGCGATCGCACTCCAAACTTGACCGATCGGTTTAGCGAGGAAATCTTTCCCTTGCTGTTCTGGAAACCGATAAAAGAATTCCCCATCAACTATATCATTGAGGGCGCGACTGGAAAGCCGCAATTCGTTGACATCTGCTTTAAAGCGATCGCGATCTGCTTGCGTGTAAAATCCCAAACGCTGACGTGCCGAGTTACTCAAAAATCTTAGTTGATCGAGTAAATCAGAAGCGATCGCATCCCATCTTTCCCGCAAAGCTTCGTCTCTGGGTTCATCGCTGAGGGTGCGTCGGCGTAAATTGGGATTTCTGTCCCAAAATGCTTCATTTACCAAAGAAACATAAAAGTTATAATCAATCCCCAGCTGACGACGGATCTCGCGCAACCGTTCTTTGCGTGCTTGTTCTGCTGGCGAAAACTGCGGATCTGGTGCGGGTTCTGGATCTGGGGTTTTAGTAGGAACTGGTTTTACTGTAGGTTGGGGGCGAGATGCTATATTGCGAACGAGGCCGTTTACAACCCAACCAATACCGGCAACACCAGCAACTGCGATCGCGATAACAAAGATATTAGTTAATAGTAAAGAATCCCAACCCCTACCCGAATTATTCGAGGGAGTAACAGGCGGCGAGGGAATAACAGGAGGATGATTTGGTATCGATTTATTTGCTGGTGCTAAAGGCAGGGTAACACCCGTTGGTTGCTGTTGAGGCGGCGGCGTGGGGGGTAAAGGAGGCTGGGTGGGAGGTAAAGTAGCAACGGGAGGGATAGTACCGCCTAATGCTTGCATGACTTCGCGAACGGATTGAAAGCGATCGCCCGGTCGATAACTCAGCATTTTATCCAAAACCGCACTGAAATTCGGACTCAGGTTAATTTCCCGCCGCCAATTCCAACTCATCGAATTTTGGTCGATCAACTGCTGGGGTTCTTTCCCCGTCAGCAACACCAACGCCGTTGCCGCTAAAGCATACAAGTCGCTGTGAGGAGAAACCATCCCCATTTGCATTTGCTCGTTTGGTGCATAGCCAACTTTACCCAATCTGGTGGCAAACGAGGGAACCTGTCCTGGTTCAGCTTGAGTAAACTGAGATTCTGCCTCGGCGGCGACTTGCTTGACGCCACCAAAATCGATCAATATCGGCATCGAGTCAGAATTCCGCAAAATTAGATTATCCGGCGAGATATCCCGGTGAATCACACCCATCGAGTGGATGTAATCCAAAACTGGCAGAATTTGCACCAATAGCTGTTGTACCTCTGCCTCATTAAACCGCTGTCCTTGCCGTTTCCGCGTCTCTAACAATCCTCGATAAGTTTGCCCCTCTACATAGTCTTGTACCAGGAATAAATGCCCTTCATCTTGCAGCTTGACGCGGAATAATTCGCGAAAACGGGGAATTTGTGGGTTTTGCAGCTTATAGAGCGTACCAGCCTCGCGCTCAAACAATTGTTCGGCTTTTTGCAGCGCGTAGGTACCCCGCACTTGGGGAGCAAATTCCTTTAATACGCAGGGTTCAGAAAATCGGTTAATATCTTCAGCTAGATAGGTGCGTCCAAAACCACCTTGCCCCAGCAGGCGCACGATGCGATAGCGATCGCCCAACAGCATCCCCGGATAAATCCCCTTGCCAGCAGGTTGATGTTGACTCAACTTCTCACCGCACCATTGACAATAAAGATTATCAGGAGCGTTTTCGTGTCCTTTGCTGCAATAAACGCGCGTCATCGGCTTTGGCTCAATCAAACAGAAAGTATAGCCGATCTTAGACTAGCCCAAGCTGATATTAATCGGTTGGCTATCCTTGCCAGTTTTGCAACTGGAGGTGAGGGAGATGAGGGAGACACAAAGACGCGCAGATGCAAAGACGGGGAGAGAGGAAGAGAAGAAAGTAGAAGTAATTACTTCCCCATCTTCATCATCTTCATCATCTTCCCCATATTCCCCACCTTCATCATTCCCCGCGTCGCCGCGTCGCCGCGTCGCCGCGTCCTCTTCCCCGTCGATTAAAAGGAAAAATCCCAATGGCATTAACTGCTTCTACGATGTTGGAATTGAATACTAAAGCTCCCGAATTCCAGCTACCCGATGTTGTTTCGGGCAAAACGATTTCCTTAGATACCTTTGCCGGTAAAAAAGCATTGCTGGTAATGTTCATCTGCCGCCATTGTCCGTTTGTGAAACACATCCAAACGGATCTCGCACAATTGGGAAAAGACTACAAAGAAAAAAACTTCGGTATCGTCGCCATTAGCGCCAATAACGCCGATCAATATCCAGAAGATGCACCGGAGAAGCTCAAACAAATGGCAGAAGAATTAGGGTTTACCTTTCCCTTCTGCTACGACGAAACCCAAGAAACTGCTAAAGCTTACACCGCCGCTTGTACTCCCGACTTCTTCCTATTTAATGCCGAACGCAAATTAGTCTATCGCGGGCAATTAGATGACAGTCGTCCCAGCAACGGCATACCCGTGACTGGTAAACACTTGCGCTTGGCAATAGAAACAGTTTTAGTCGATCAACCAATTACCCAAGAACAAAAACCCAGCATAGGTTGCAATATTAAATGGAAACCCGGTAACGAACCAAGCTATTCTCGCTAGGGAATTGTAGATTTAAGATTTAACATTTCAGATTTCAGATTTAACAATTAATCTGAAATTTGAATTTTTTGATATCCCTAACCCCTAACCCCTAGCACCTAACCCCTAACCCCTAGCCCCTAGCTCCTATGAAACCCGCACAAATTCTGATGGTTATAATGATTGTACTTGGGGCGGTGACTGGATCAACCCTGGCAACAGTTGCTTATCTCAACCGCAGACAATCTGGAGTCATCAATCCAAATCCATTAGTTTTATTCCAGGGTGGAAGTGGGGCGCAAAATTCCAGCTTAGAAGCACCAATAACGCTGCAAAAAAGACAAAAAAATAGCGAATTTTCCCAGTTTCGCCAGCGTTTTTTAGAGTCGGTAAAACGGCGCGATGCTAATTTTATTCGCGCCATTTCCACTCCCCAAACCCAATGGAGTCGCAGCGGTACAATTGATATAGAAACTTATAAAATTGATGATTCTGAATCTAATTTCTGGCAAGCGATGGAAAAAGCGGTTGGCGCTGGTTGTACGATAGAAGGCAACGCCAACGTCGCTGAAAAAGACGCAGATTCCGATGTTTGGGTATGTCCGGATATGGCGCTTAACCCCATCAGTAACGCCGCAGGACAAGCGCAAGTGGGAATTTTAGGAGAAAACGTCAACGTGCGATCGCAACCCAATACCCGCAGCGATATCATCGTCGTCCTTTCTAAAGAGCTAGTACAATTTGATACCGAAACATTTACGAATTTACCCGTAAGGCAGCAAGAGTCAATCAACGGGGTGGAAGGCTGGACGCCCGTGATTCTCAACGATGGCAAGCGGGGTTGGGTGCAAAACAGGTTTGTATATTATGAAACCAGAGATTACCGAGTCAGTTTTGTGCGATCGCGCGGACAGTGGCGGTTGCGGTATTTCTGGCGAGGTGGGGGTAATTAAAGATACCAGATTCAACGCGATCGCTTTGGGGCAGCTTGCGGGCTGAGAATCAACAGGGGTTCGCCACCATCGCTTTCATGAATTGCTACAACTGGCGGACGTAAATTAGCAGTTTTTTCTGGCAAAGCTGGAAAGATATAAACATAATTATTGCGAGCAATTAGTAAGCGCCAAACTCTGGTGTTATTTGGATCGTTAATTTCTTTTCCTAAAAGCGACTCGTAGCGCTTTTTGTCGCCAATAATGCGGAAGTTTGTAGGAGAAGGATTAATTAGGGGGTTATCGAGTTTGCGTCCTAGTGCTGTTTTGTTTTCAGCATCAGAATTGATTAAAGTGACGACGGGTAAACTAGAGGTGGAATTGACGGCATCTAGCAATGCATCTGCATCTGCTTGCCATTGAGCTAGGTAAAATAAGGCAATCAATGTCCATACGACGACTACTGTTTCTTGGATGAGCGATCGCAAATACTTAACCGCACTCAAATTCATCGATCTAAAATTTGCTAAAGATTCGATCTGTCGCGCCCAAAACCGCTGACGCCTGTTGGTGAGGCGTGTAACAATCTGCGATCGCATCCTGTCTAATTGTCTGGCGATCGCATTGGCAAGTTTCGGGATTAGCCATAGGGTTAAGTGGATCAAAATGGCGGTGAGGATGAATGCGATCGCTGTGCGGAAAATTGCCCAAATATTCCCCACAAGTGCCTGGAAAGAGGCGATAAAAAATGACTCGACGGGTAAGTCGAGAGTCGCGACTTCTAACTGAAAAAAGCTGAAATATGCCCAGCGATAAACCCAGCCAGTGAAGTAGAGAAACACGGCTAGCAAGCCAAGCAAACCGATAATTTTTCCTAAGATATTAGGTTCGTCAGCAGGTGGGGGTGGTGGGGTAGCTTGGGACACAGGCTGTCTTAAATATTACTTAGACTATATTTGAAGAGTAAACCTCTTGCAAAAGTATTTGAGGCAATGGGGCAGGCGAGACGCCTACCCCACAAACCAAAAAAACTCTTGTGGGATGGGCATCTTGCCCGTCAGATTTGATTCTGACCTCAACCCCACAAAGCAAAAAAACTCTTGTGGGGTGGGCATCTTGCCCGCCAGATTTTAATCTGACCGAAAAATGCAAGCAGTTTAGTGTAGATCGAGACAGAGCGCTGGGGAAACGATGAAAGTATTTTTTAAGGTGCTGGTGGTTGCACTTCTGGTTTTTATACCTGGACTGGCGGGGTATGCACAGACACAAATAAAGCAGCGAAATATAGCCCAAGCACCTGCTGCTAGGGCGGAAGATACGATTACCATATCCTTGCCGCAGTCGGCATTGGTGCGGACAGCAAGGGATTCGATGAGTGGTCGGGTGAGTGGGTTCGATTCGCAGGGGCGAAAGTTAACGCTTTCGGCAGAAAATGGCTTTTCTCAATCCTTGGCGATCGCTCAAATCAAAAGCGTAACATTCACAGGTGACGTGTGGATTCCCTCAGCAGGTGGCGCTAGAAGGATTCGAGGTCAGGAGAGGGTAGCGACGACAACAGGGCAACAAATCTGGCGAAGCGTTCCCCTGAATGCCTTTGAACTGCGAGACGCTAACCAGGGGCAGGCGATAGTGAGGCTAAGGACTGTAGTTAGTGGGGATGAGTTGGAGGATATTCGGAACGTGGCAGCAACGACTCCGTATGTGGTGGATGAAATTTCGTTTGAATCTTCCGGAAAAATGACGATTAAGGCAACACCTTATAGTCCTTAGCGATAAATTTTTGAAATACAAATCGCAAATTGCTTTAAATATTATCTGTGGGTTGATTTCAATGAAGCGAATTATCAGCAGTGTTTTAGCTTTGGGTATCTGTTTGATTCCTGCGACGGTTCCGCTGATGGTTCAACCGAGTTGGGGGCAAAGTCAAAATTCGCAGGTAGAAGAGTTAAAGCGACTTATACAGCTAGCGGGGCAACAGACACAGCAAGGACAACCCCGACAAGCAATAGAAACATGGCAGCAGCTTCTAACAATTTCGCGACAGCTTAAAGTTAGAGAACTAGAAGCAGCTGCACTCCTTGGGATTGGCCTTAACAACAACAAAATTGGTCAGAGTCAACAAGCTTTGGATTACTACAACCAAGCTTTGCCGATTTTCAGGGAAATTAATGATCGCTCTTGGGAAGCCTTAACGCTGAATAATATTGGTGCGGTCTATCTTGCCATCGGACAACCGCAGACAGCCTTGGCATACTACAACCAAGCTTTGCCGATTCTTCGGGAGGTAGGCGATCGCTCTGGCGTTGCCACAACGCTGAATAATATCGGTTTGGTCTACAATGGCATCGGACAACCGCAGAAAGCCTTGGAATACTACAACCAAGCTTTGCCGATTCGCCGCGAAGTGGGCGATCGCTCTGGGGAAGCCACAACGCTGAATAATATCGGTTTAGTCTACGATAGCATCGGACAACCGCAGAAAGCATTGGGGTACTACAACCAAACTTTGCTGATTCTCCGGGAAGTGGGCGATCGTGCCAACGAAGCCAAGGCTCTGAGTAATATCGCTTTTGTCCACAGAGATACGAAGCGACCGGATGAAGCTATCACTTCTTGGGAACAATCGGTCAAAATTACTCTAGAAATGCGGGGTGGTTTACAGCGGGAACATCGACAAAAGTTCTTGGAGGCTGAATCAGAAAATACGATCGCTCTCATTTCTCTCCTCATCGACCAAAACCAACCAGAAAAAGCCTTTGAATGGCTCAACCTCACCACCACAGCAGACCTAGCAGACTTCACCCGCCTAATTGACGCCAAAGTTACCGATCCACAAGCGCAACAAGCAATTGACGAATGGAATCAAAAAAATCAACAACGGCAATTCTTACAACAACAACTGCAAAACAACTTTTCAGAGCAACTATCCCAACAATTTCGGGCATTAGATGAAGAAACCAATCGACAAGCAGAAGAGATTTCTCGCCGCTTTCCTGAAGTCGCCGAACTATTTGAAACCAAGCGCACAGATATTGCCCAACTAAGAGCCAGTATTCCAGCAGGAACCGTCGTAATTCAACCAGTCTTGCTGACCAATGTAAAAAACGTACCAAATACCATAGCCATATTTGTCTTAACTAAAGACCAACTGAGCATCATTAAAAAACCAATTGACCCTGCCGAATTCGATCGACTCTTCACCCAATACCGCGAACAACTGCAAAACGAAAAGGATGCTAGCTACATCGAAACCGGGAGCAAACTTTACGACATTCTAATTCGTCCAGTTGAAGATAAAATCAAAGCCTTCTCCCCCAAACAAGTGAGCATCATTGCCACAGGAAAACTGCGCTACATCCCCTTTGAAACCCTATACGACGAACAAACCGACCAATTCCTTATCCAAAAATATCCCGTCAACTATCTGACTCGCCTTTCCAGTCGTGCCTTACAATCTGTAGAAACATCTCTACAACCGGGTATTTTAGCATTAGCAAATCCCGACACCAGCCAAGCGCGAAATTTGCCCGGAACTGAAGAAGAAGTCAAAAATATCGCTCAACTATTCCCCGGTAGCGAATATTTTCTCCGCAACGACGCCACCCTCGAAAAATTCAAACTCCAAGCACCCCGCTTTCCCTTCCTGCACCTAGCAACTCACGGCTGTTTCCAACCCGAAGGCTGCAAAACATTGGGTATGGAAGCGAATACCATACTATTTGCCGATAAACAATTCAACATTGCCGACGCCGCTTTATTGGGATTGCAAAACACCCAACTCCTCACCCTCAGCGCCTGTGAAACTGCAATGCAAGCTAATTCAAACGGCGAAGAAATTGCCGGAGTTGCCTATGTTTTTGAACGCGCTGGTGCTAAGGGAGTGATGGCAAGTCTTTGGAATGCTGACGATGAAGCAACCAAAGAATTGATGACTCAATTTTATCAGAATCTAAAGCAGGGAATGAGCAAAGGCGAAGCGCTGCAAAAAGCGAAACTGAGTCAAATTAATCGCCATCCCTACTTTTGGTCGCCGTTTATTTTAATTGGCGATGCGCGGTAGGGCGGGCAAGATGCCCACCCCACAAGATATAGGCATATTGCACTCTACACATCTTCTTTAACTTGACTAAAAAGGCGCTGCACTACCTCTACCATTTGGTAAGCTAACTTGGGGTCAATCGTCAATTTTTCTTGGTTAAATATCATGCGATCGCGCAAATCAATCCCCGTCACCAATACTTCGTAATCTTCCTGGTTATAGAAATTATAAGCAAAGAATGTTTGAGCTAAAGTTTTCGGATTTTGAGACTCAAAATCAATTCCATGTTGTTCAGCTACCATACGCATCACCGCAAGAGCAATAAATACAGCAGAACAGATAACAGCCTCAAACGCCTGCATTGCAATAATTTCTAACAATCTTGCCAAATAAACCCGAATATCGTATAAATCTCGACGCGCGTAATCATATAGTTCAGGGATTTTATCGAGATTCACTGCTTTTTCCTTAGATCGAGATTGGCGCGATCGCCAGCCACGAACAGCACATACAGATTGTATAACGCATATGCGATCGCGCGGACAGTGGCGGCTGCGGTATTTGTGGCGCGGTGGGGGTAATTAAAGATACCAGATTCAACGCGATCGCTCTCTCTACTCCCTCTCTGCCTCCTCTGCGCCTTTTGCGGTTCAAATCCTTTTAATCGCCTCAATTATAGAGAGCGATATGCCTCCCAACCGAAAGCGCGATCGCACTACAAGTTTTGCTTTCAGTGCAAAAATTATAGTTAAACTTTAATTTACACACAAATATGTGCTAAATTATACCCTAATACCTGCATTAAGATTTTGACAAAATGACTCCAGGATTGTTTAGCAAAAAATCAGTAGAAGAATTATTGCAAGCCAACGACTTAGACAGCGATCAAGGGCTAGATAAATCACTTGGGTTAGTCGCTCTTCTCGCTCTTGGAATTGGCGGTATAATCGGTGCCGGTATTTTTGTCCTCAGCGGACAAGCTGCGGCGAACTATGCAGGGCCATCTATAACTATATCATTTATTTTAGCGGCGATCGGCTGCGGTTTGTGCGGACTTTGTTATGCCGAATTTGCCTCCTTGATTCCGATCGCTGGCAGTGCCTACACTTATGCTTATGCAACTTTGGGAGAATTGATAGCTTGGATCGTCGGTTGGGATTTAATTTTAGAATATATCTTTTCCGGTGCTACAGTTGCCATTGGTTGGTCGGGATATATGGTTAGTTTACTACAAGATGTAGGAATTGTCATTCCTGCGGAATTAGCCAATCCGCCGTTTAACTTACCAGCTATGTTTATTATTGCTTTAATGACGATATTGCAAATTATCGGTTTGCGGCAATCGACGACAGTTAATAATATTATAGTATTGGTAAAAACCATAGTAATTTTACTATTTATATTTGGCGGATTAGGTTACATTAACCAACAAAACTGGCTGCCATTTATTCCCGAAAATACAGGAGAATTTGGCATTTATGGGTGGAGTGGAGTTTTACGAGGTGCGGGAGTAGTTTTCTTTACATACATAGGTTTCGATGCGATTTCTTGTGCGGCGCAAGAAGCACGCAGTCCCCAGCGAGATATGCCGATCGCGATTATGGGTTCTTTACTAATTGCCACCATACTTTATATTGCCGTTGTGTTAGTTTTGACAGGAATTGTACCCTATACAGAATTAAACGTTCCCGATCCGATTGCGGTAGGAGTAAATGCAGTGGGAGAAGGATTGCGCTGGCTGAAGCCGATCGTTAAAATTGGTGCGATCGCGGGAATGAGTTCGGTAATAGTAGTATTTATTTTAGGGCAATCAAGAGTATTTTATGCAATGGCAAAAGATGGATTGCTTCCCGCTTTATTTGCCGCCATTCATCCTCAATTCCGCACACCTTATATTTCGATCGTTGTGTCGGGAGTTGCCGCCATGTTGCTAGCAGGATTGTTGCCGATATCAATATTAGGAGAATTAGTTTCAATCGGCACTTTACTGGCATTTTTAATAGTTTGCATTGCCGTTCTAGTATTGCGCCGCACCAAACCGGATTTACCCAGACCTTTCAAAACACCGCTAGTGCCATTAGTGCCAATTTTAGGTGCATTAATATCTGGCTTGCAAATGGTTTCACTCCCTGGCGATACATGGTTGCGATTGATAATTTGGTTGGCAGTTGGTTTGCTGATCTACTTCACGTATGGACGCAAACATAGTACGCTACAACAAAAAAGACTACAGCAAACTGATTAAATTGGTAATTGGTAATTGGTAATTGGTAATTGGTAATTGGTAATTGGATTCATTGGCAGTCAACTCGAATAGGTTGGGTTGAGGCACGAAAC
>DNGG01000676.1:0-120 GCA_003486675.1 Cyanobacteria bacterium UBA11372 | reverse complement strand
ACCCAACCTACACAGAAGAGCTAATTGCTTGCGTTGACATGCTCCCTGCTGGTGTTCATTGGTAATAGGTAATTAGATTCATTGATGCTGCAATCAGTACAATTACCAATTACCAATTAC
>DNGG01000462.1 GCA_003486675.1 Cyanobacteria bacterium UBA11372 | reverse complement strand
GATATTTTCACTCGTCCGTCGAGGGTGGGGACTTCAATTTGTCCGCCCAAAACAGCTTCGCTGGGAGTCACCGGCACAGAACAAACAATATCCGCACCTTCGATCTTAAAAAACGGATGGGGTAAAACGGTAATTTTCAGGAATAGATCGCCCCCTTCAATTCCTTGACCGCGCAGGCGGATGCGCTGATCGCTTACCATACCAGGAGGCATGTTAACTTCAATCGATCGCCCATCTTCCAGGCGAATGCGTTGCGCTCCTCCCACATAAGCTTTTTCCAGGGGTATCGTTAGTCTAGCTTCAATATCTTTGGGGGCGGGACGGGGGGATACAGTATAAGCTACTTTGGTTGTACCGGGACGGAACGGATCGGCTGTGCTTACCGATGTGCGGGAATTGACATCCGCTGGGGTGGCGACGCGACTTTCTTTACGCCGTCCCAACAGTTGGTCGAGAAAGCTCTCAAAGTCTTCAAACTGACCGTAATCGAATTTGTCCCCAGATCGCTCTTTGCCATTTTCCCACGGTTTAGAGGGGCGCGTAACTTTGCCTGGGAAGCCTTTTTTGTGCCAATAGCGGCTGTATTGATCGTACTCTGCCCGCTTATCGGCGTCAGAGAGGACTGCATATGCTTCGCCAATATCTTTAAATTTTTCCTCGGCTTCTTTATCACCCTGATTCATATCCGGGTGATATTGCCGAGCTAGCTTGCGATAAACTTTTTTAATTTCTTCTGCCGGAGCATCTCGCTCAACACCCAGAATTGCGTAGTAGTCCCGATAGTTTTGCATTGTCTTAGTCATTAGTCAGTTGGTAATGGGTAATGGGTAATGGGTAATGGGTAATGGGTAATGGGTTTTCTACTACCTAATACTTTACGGGAGAGGCATTCCGGTAAAAAGGCTTGATACCGAAATGCGTCACCCCTTTTATTCAACTACCAATTACCAATGACCAATTACCAATGACCAATTAGAACCATTCATCATCATCATCATCATCCCAATCATTGTTTTGGTAATTTTTGCGCTTTGGACTTGAGCCGATGCTGTCGGAAGTCTGGCGACGACTTGAGCCGGTATCGTAATAGGGGCGCGACTCAGAGCGATCGCTGTCATAGGGGCGCGATTCGTTGCGATTATTGTAATAGGAACGGGACTCAGAGCGATCGCGAGGGTAGTAACGAGTGTCTTCCCGGTAGTCATCATCGTCATCATCATCTCCGGCGAAGACGCGACGAATTGAGCCAAAAAAGTCGTCGTCTTCCTCGCTGAAGCGTTCGCGGATTTCGCGATTTAAGTCGGCGATCGCATCTTGCAAGTCTGACTGCGCCCGATCTATACCCCTGTCGTCGCTTTTAGCCAAACTTTCCCGCAAATCCCGAATCGCGCTTTCGATGCGGTAGCGGTAACTGCTGGCAAACTGCGAGCCATAATCGTAGGTTACATCTTTAAGTTGCCGTTCTGCCTGGGAAATCAACGATTCAGAACGATTTCGCTTATCGATGCGTTCTCTTGTCAGTCTGTCTTGTGCGGCATATTGTTCTGCATCCCGCAGCATCCGGTTAACTTCTTCGTCGCTTAAGGTAGAAGCACCTTGGATCGTGATAGTTTGTTCCCTGCCCGTACTTCTATCTTGGGCGGTTACTTGTAAAATCCCGTTGGCATCGATATCAAACGCTACCTGAATTTGCGGGATGCCTCGCGGTGCGGGGGGAATTCCCAGTAGCTTCACCCGTCCCAAGGATTTATTATCCTTCGCCATTTCCCGTTCCCCCTGGAGGACGTGAATTTCCACCAGAGTTTGATTGTTTTCTGCGGTCGAAAAGGTATCCGAACGCCGCACCGGGATCGTAGTATTGCGGGGAATCAATTTTTTCATCACGCCGCCGATGGTTTCCAGACCCAGGGACAAGGGTGTAACATCCAACAGCAGCACGTCTTTGAGTTCGCCTCCTAAAATGCCTGCTTGAATGGCTGCTCCCACCGCGACCACTTCATCTGCGTTAATATTTTGATTCGGCTCGATGTCAATTAAACTGCCAACCAAGTCTTGCACCATTGGCATTCGGGTTGAGCCGCCAACCAACACGACCTCATCAATTTGATCTGGACTTAGATTAGCATCGCTCAGCGCTCTTTTTACAGGTCGGCGCAGGCGGCTAACCAAGTCGTCGCACATGGTTTCAAATTCAGACCGCGTCAGGCGATATTCTAGGTGAACCGGGCCGTCTTCGGTGGCTGCGATAAAGGGTAAATTAATGTCAGTACTGGTGACGCCAGAAAGTTCGATTTTGGCTTTTTCTGCGGCTTCGGTCAGCCTTTGCAAAGCTTGACGGTTGCGCCTTAAATCTATTCCTGCTGCTTCTAGAAATTTATCTGCCAACCAATCAACGATTTTTCGATCGAAATCATTACCGCCTAGCTGGGTGTCGCCGCTAGTGGCTTTTACTTCAAATACCCCATCTCCCACATCCAAAATCGAGACGTCAAACGTGCCGCCGCCTAAATCGAAGACTAAAATCGTTTGATTTTGTTTGCGATCGAGTCCGTAGGCTAGCGCTGCGGCGGTTGGTTCGTTTAAAATCCGTTTCACGTCCAGTCCGGCAATGCGCCCTGCATCCCGCGTTGCTTGTCGCTGGGAATCGTTAAAATAAGCCGGAACTGTAATTACCGCCCCGGTTACTGGCTGCCCTAGATAGCGACTGGCTTCATCTGCCAACTTCCGCAGCACCATTGCCGAAATTTCTTCGGTGGCAAATTCTTTATTCAGACGGGGACACTTAATTTTCAGGTTGCCTTGTTCGTCTTTGCGAATGCCGTAGGGGACTCGCTTTAATTCCGGGTTGATTTCATCGTACTTGCGACCAATGAAGCGCTTGACGGCGTAAAAGGTATTTTGGGGGTTTAGAACAGCTTGTCGCCGCGCCATTTGTCCGACGATGCGTTCTCCTTCTTTGCTAAAAGCTACTACAGAGGGAGTTGTCCGCATTCCTTCGGCATTGGCGATCACAACCGGCTTGCCACCCTCCAT
>DNGG01000030.1 GCA_003486675.1 Cyanobacteria bacterium UBA11372 | reverse complement strand
CCCTTCCCTCGCAGGGAAGGGGGTTGGGGGGTTAGGTTTTTTCCACATAGCGTGAAAAGTAAGATATTTATCTCGGGGTGGCAAAAACTTGCGTCCAGTAGTGTTTGAACTTAATTTTGCCTGTATCTTTGGCTAGGAAATAGTAACCGACGCCTATTTCTTGCAGTTCGGGTTTCAGGATATTGGCACGATGTCCGGGGCTTTTCATCCATGCTTGTACTGCGGCTTCTGGTGTAGACTGACCCCCAGAAATGTTTTCCGCCGCTCTTGAATATTGATAGCCTGTGGCTTTAATGCGATCGCCCATCGTACCACCATTGGGTTGCGTGTGACTAAAATAGTCTTGCAATGCCATATTTTGGCTGTTTCTGTATGCCGCAGTTGCTAACCGAGAATTAAATTTTAGATCGCGCAAACCAGCTTTTCGGCGCTCTATGTTAGTCAGTTCGATGACGCGAGTGGTAAAGTCTTGACTCGTTTGCAGAGGCATGACAAGTCTCGTTCCCGGTTCAATATGTTCTGGGTTATCTCCGATTGCATCGCGATTAAAGTCGTAAATTAGCGTCGATAACTCCTCATTTTCGTAAACTGTCTCGGCGATCGTTGAAAGTGTTTCTCCCCATTGGGCAGTGTAAGATTCTTCAGAGGTAGTAATCATGGTTCTCTCCTTTGTACAGCTGGATGCTTAGATTAAATAGGTAGAGTTAAGGTAGGATGGTAGTTGCAATACCAACCAACAATGCGTAAATGCTGTTATCTTTTCACTTCCAATCCAACCTGAATTTTACGATTAGGAAATCTGCGTAAACTGGCAAGTGATCGCTGTAGTTAGTAAAAAAATTGAAAAGATTGCCGCCAAGAATATCAAAAAGGTCTTTCTCACCTTTGGAATTTTGGTCTGGGTAGAAGTAGCGGCCTGCCTTCTGAAAATAAACAACATAAAGATCCAAGTTATCATCTACGAAAAAATTGAGGACATACCCAAATTTTGATTCATAGATTGTCCCGTCAGTTTCAAAGAAAGGATTAACCAGAACTTTGTCATAGGGATTCGTCAGTGTCCCTACATTGTTAATCACAGTTTTGTTATGAGGGTCAATAGGGCCACCCAAAATGTACGGAATGAAGCCAAGATCGAAACGACTGGTGGGTCTAAAACCGTCGGTGTTCGTGGTGTTAAAGTCACCCATCCAAGCCATAACCTTAGTTGCATTGCTGTTCAAGACTGTTGTAAAGTTCGTTGCGACGGTATTGATACTGTCATTACCGGGGGCAGGGGCGTGCCAGCAGGAAACATTTAAGCTGACCTGAGGTTTATCTTGGTATCTCACGTTTACGGTAATAGGGACGCGATAACCCGCATTAACTTGAGCTTCGCGGAATCTCCTATTGAAGTCCGATAATGAAGTTATGTCCCAAAACCGATTATCCCACAGCACTACAACCGTTTCGTGTTCATTTCCAATTCCACCACAATCAATCCTTCTGCCAACAATTTGTAGTTCATTGTTCCCTTGATTGGGAGTGGGAGTCTGATCGTTTTCGCCAATTATATTAGCGCCTAATCTTCCTCTTCCGGGCCTAAATATATTGTTGTCAGATGGTGGCTCTAGCAAAAACAATATACCACATCCATTTTGAAAAAAATGGTTCAGAGCCTTGTTAGCATTGCTAGTTTTTTTCCGCATATTCCAAGAAACTATCCGTAGAGTTTTTAGCTCTATCTCTATACCGTATTTTTCTTTCTTTTCGTCTGATTTAACTTTTTTAGCTACAGCTTCTAACTCCTCTGCATCATCTAAGGGTCTTTTGCTATTCGACTGCTTAATCAGAGATGTCCCTGCTGCTGCTCCCTGACTGCTTCCTAGTCCTATGGCATGAGCTGTTGCATCTGCTGCTAATAAAAATCCTTTTCCTATATCGCTCTCAAGGTCAAGGTTCGGAGGGATCTTAGGAGCGTACTGAATCCCAAATACTGCTATTGGAAGAAATCCGTCAGTTGCGTCCTTAAACCCGGTTGTTAATCCCATAAGATCGCCGCTATTACTAGATCGTTTCTGCAACCGCTGACTTACTAACGAAGTTGAATTGAGAGAGCTTAGGGTAGAGTTGATTGTATCGTAGACATCTTGAGATGGGAGTGTCTCAATTGCAAAATGGAATTCCACACCTTCAGACACCGTTAAAGAAATCATCCAATCTCCAGGCAGAGGGTTTTTGACAAGGAGGCTACGAAGCGAGGAACCTGACGCAAATGTCAGTAGCATTTCTCCATTAGAGTCGCGATTATAGACAGTTCCATCTGGCCCAGTTATTGTCAGCATTGCACCAGTTGGAAAATCAACTGAGTAATTGTTTTTAATCAGGACTGCACAAAGAAAGGGCGCACCTGCATCAACTGTTATCGTTTTGTTAATTGAGATTCTTTGGCTTTGTGTACCAAGGCTATCAATCGCGTAATAGCAGTATGAATTTTGACCTCGTGCTTCACGCCATTCTGGACGGAAACTTGGTAACGTAAAAATCGAATAGACAAGATCTGCCATGACAAATTATCCTCAATCTAAAGTTCTTCGTGTTCGTCTGTGTTTGCCATATGAGTTTCTACTGCCAACTCCCCATTGCAAGCAACTCTAGGTGATGAACCATTGGCGTATTGCCTGCCTTCACCCCAATTGATTTTGCTATCTTCAACTCTGCCGATATGACACCATAGAGTCCTATCTTTCTCAGATTGGTGAACCTCCACTACTAATCCATCATTAGTAATAGCGATTGAAGGATTTATTCCCTTGTCGTATTGGATGCTTCCACCCCAATTGATTTTGTTACCTTCGACTCTACCAACGTGATACCAGAGAGTGTCCCATGTCTCAGATTTGTGAACTTCCACTACCAATCCGTCATCAGTAATAGCAACTGAGGGGTTTACTCCACTGTCGTATTGAATGCTTCCACCCCAATTGATTTTGTTACCTTCAACTCTACCAACGTGATACCAGAGAGTGTTCCACGTCTCAGATTTGTGAACTTCCACTACCAATCCGTCATCAGTAATAGCAACTGAGGGGTTTGCTCCATTGTCGTATTGGATGCTTCCACCCCAATTGATTTTGTTACCTTCGACTCTACCAACGTGATACCACAGGTTAGTCTTTAGTCCCTCAGACTGGTGAACCTCCACGACTAACCGCTGATTATTGATAGTAACCGAAGGGTTTATACCTGTGTCGTATTGGATGCTTCCACCCCAATTAATTTTATTGCCTTCAATTTTACCAACGTGATACCAGAGAGTATCCTGCCACTCAGATTGGTGAACCTCGACGCTCACGTTACTATCATTCAATGCAATGGAAGGTGCTAAACCAGTATCATACTTACTGGCTTTACCAAACTTGTCATCTCCAACAAACGATCCTTCTTCCAATGCTGGTCTTATTTGGGGGTTTTCCAATATACCTTTTACTTTTTTCAGGGAAGGATAAATAAGATTATCAGTTGTGCCTGTCATATTTTCAACTCTTCTGTACTAAATGTGCTAACCATTCTTCTACAGCAAAAACTTTTTAAAAGAATTTGTCGTCGTCAATAGCCCAAATCATCGCGCCTGCCAAGTCTTTCTCGATTAAATAACTGACCTTATAAGCGAGTGATTCCGAATCGTCGTAACTCACCCATTCGCCGTTTTTACTGTAGGCGTAGGGAGTATGAGTTGCGTTATCCCATCCTTGTTTCAAGTCACCGCTGGATAGACGCTCAAGGATTTCGTAATAAGCTAAAAATCCAGGTGTTTGAGTCGCTTTTCCCGCACCTCCTGGGCCGCTATAAGGCTTTCCAGGCCCATTATCGGTATCGGTAAGCGGGCTGGTTACTTTAAAAGTTCGACCGTAAGTAGGCATTCCTAAAACCATTTTTTCCTTGGGAATACCACCATTCAGATAAGCTTCTACGGTATGTCTGACGCTAAACGTTCCTCCGGGAGTAGAATCTTGTAATAAGGGTGCGTTAACCCCCGTAACTTTATCATCAGGAAATGCGCCGTGATAGTCGTAGGACATCACATTTAGCCAATCGAGATACCCGGCACATTGGGCCAGCCAAGCAAAGAATTGTTCTGAAGTTTTTGCTTCTCCTTTTTTAATCGCGGGTGAGGCTATTGTTAATAGGAGTTTTTGCCCTTTATCGTTATTAATGGCGCTGCGAAATTCCTTCAGAAGCGCGAGGAAATTATCAAAGTCGCTATCGGTGCCACCTCTGGCGCGATCGCCTGGATATTCCCAGTCAAGATCGATACCATCAAATCCGTATTTATGTGCGTATGCGATCGCCGAGTCAATAAACTCTTTCCTCCCAGCAGCAGAACTTGCCATTTGGCTAAACAGTTTATAAGTAAAAGTGCCGATGCCGTTAGTATCTTGAGGATCGTTAAAACTCCATCCGCCAATCGACAGTAACGTCTTGAGATTGGGATTTTTTTGCTTTAATTTTTGCAGGGCAGGATACAATACCGTCTGGTCGTTCCATTCTACGGGTTCGATTTTATAATTACCCGTCAGACGCGGATTTTTGGGATCGACACTCTTGGTAATAAAGCCGAAGAATCCAAAGGCAAAATTGATGTGGGTTAAAAGTGAGGGGTCAATTTGATCTGGTAAAAACTTTCCTTTCCCCTCTGGACGGTATTGCGCCCAATTTTCATAGTAGCCAACAAGTTTATATGCCATTTTTTTCACCTGGAAAGTGGCAGTGTAGTACGACTGGACAAGGGTTTGAGCCTATTTTTATTCTGACTACCCTGGTTCTATTTATCTATGGGTGGAACTGGGGGGAATTATGCAGCGATAACGTAGAATCATGGTATAAGCTCCTTGAAAACCGATTTTTACTCGGATTACCTTGCTTCTATTTATCTATGGGTGGAACTGGGGAGGATTTATGCAGCGATCGCCAGTCATCACATTTGTTTCTTGCTGAGATATCTAGTTTCAAAGCGACGATTTTTCAGAGAAACCCGGTTTCTTTGCGTTACGCTTCAAAACAGAACCAATACCCAACACACCGAACGCCAATAAACCAAACACAGAACCAGGTTCTGGTACGCTGCGTGAAACTTTAACTTGAGTAATTTGGCTACTCCATCTGCTGCCCAGATTGGGATTAGATTTATCAGCAAAAGCTTGGAAAGTCCAGAAGCTAAACGGATCGCTGGGATCGACCACAGTAGCGCTGAAGCTGCCCCAAGGTTGAAGACCAAAACCAGGATTTATCTCCGGAGTATACCTATCTAATCCCGCTTTCAACAGTAAGGGATTGCCGAATGTTGTGACTCCATTTGTTGTTTGACCCAACACAGCATAACTGCTAACAAATTCATTCTTTCCTGTACCGTCGATACTAATCCCACCGGAACGGTTGAAACCAATAACAACATCGCCAAATTGGTTAGCAGCAATCGAAGGCAAGAAGTAATCGTAGTCGCGATCGCTAATAGTACCAGACTGAAGTACGGCATTAGTTCTTTCATCGATTTCGTACCAACGAATGCCACTGCGCGGCAGAAGACCAGCACCCGCTTGAACTGCGATGTTGTGAGTTACCCAAAGGCTATTACCAACTTCAAAAACATTGCTACTCAAACGAGTATCGAGATCGGCAATCCGCGATAAGGGAGGCGGCGGGGAATTATCTGGAACCTCAATCGTTGGCAAACTACTGACGAAGGGAGTCGAGGATTTTGGCAAACTACTGGAAACGCCTACAGAATTCGGTTGAATTGCCCAGGGGGGAGAAGAATAGTTATCCACCTGAATACCAACCCCAGGGGAAATACTTGCCGAATTGCTGCCAGAATTCAATATGTTAGAACGCTGGATCAAATTACCGTTTCCATCTGGTTTAACGAAAAAGAAAGTTCCGAGAGGATGGTTAATGCCTAGCAAGGCAGCACGATTATCTGAAGCACCAAAATCCAACGCTGGCTGAATACTAAAACCATATTGGGAATTATCTAAATCCCCCAAAATCTTAGCATTGGCTACAGTTGGTGTAGTCGATAAAAGGTCAGCTTTTGGAATCGACGCTATTGATACGCTTTTACCAGAACCGAAATAATCTAGATGATTTGATGACAGATACACCCCATCAGCATCCAAGCCTAAAGTCGGATAAATTGCCAACGTACTTGTTATTTCAGGGGGGTCCTCAATTTCAACTATCGTTTCCTCACTTTCAAATGGCCAATCCCACCAGTTCAAAGTTTGAGTTTGACCGGGAGAATTGGATATAGTTTGACCGGGAGAATTGGATACCGTCGCAGGCATATTAATTTTAAAACCCGTCCAACCCGCACTAGGATCGGAAGAATTAGATACTGCCAGCAGGAAGTTGTTGGTTGTAACGTTACCTGTCCAAAAACCTTCTATTTCTGCGGCAAACCAGCGCCCAGTGGCAACGTCATACACTACTCTTGGTTTATAGGTCAAGCTATTTGTTTCAATGCCAGCTATGCCTGTCCAAAACTGCATATCGCTTAGCTGTTGTAGGCGCGTGCCAGTTGTTTTGTCGTAGACAGTAAACGCACCGTTAGTGAATTCAACTATTTGATTAGTTCCCACCGCGCCACTTATGCTAGAAGGGATACTCTGGGTGACGCTTGTAAAGTTGTTTCCAATGTTGAATGTAGCCGCTTCTGCGCTTACCGAACAGATACTTAAAGTAGCTGTTATAGCGATAGTTGCCGATGCAATAGTTTTATGAAAGTATTTCATTTGCCTTAATTCTCCAAATATCTGAGAAACCCGCTTTCTTGGACACCTATGCCAAACCGAAAAATTAACCAATTTGTAGAGGTACGAAACCCAACTTTTGCATTGGGTTTCGCTTCACTCAACCCAACCTACGATGAAATGGCTTTCTTCTTGAAACGCGAACTAATCCCAAAAGCACCCAAAGCAAAGACAGTCCCAAAGATAGTATTAGGTTCGGGAATTTGCTTGGTGGGAGTTACCTTGCCTGCCAAAACATCATCTACATAGCTGGCATAGGTTGACACGCGGGTATCGCCACCAAACTCGCCAAAAGTAGAATTTTCTGGGATTTTATCAATATCAGGAGGGATTGAGCAGTCATTATTCGGGTGATTTAAGCACGTCCCAAATGATGTCACTCCAGCTATTAACCCCTTGATAAATGTTGGCCCTCCTGAATCACCATATGCTCCACTAACCTCTTGCAGCCCCAACCCCAAATCGGGAATACCTAAATACGCAAAGGCATCATTTTTTGGTAGTCCATTATCAAAATCGTAGGCCAAGGCTGTGCCAGGAACCGTGTTATATAGAACCTTTCCTAAGCCGGGAACTCCGCTATTTAATACTTCCCCTAAAGCGTCGTATTTATTTTGACCTAAGCGCTTGGTTCCAATAGGGAAATTATCGGGGTCAAAACCTTGATTGCCTTGCCCGGACAAACCATACCCAACCTTAACGCCGACTTGACCAACTTCATCAGTATTCCGGTAAATGTCGTACCGTTCGGCTGCTTGAGGTGCAATGGATGCTAGTTCCAGAATGGCAATGTCAGCTTCAACAGTTTCAAAATCAGTGGAACCGCCCCAATTTGGGTGAATAAAAATTCTGGCAACGTCTATGCCAACAGTACTTCCCGGTAGATCAAAAAATGCCTTAGCATTGTTGACTATTAAATTAAACCCTATGTCGTCACTGACACAGTGGGCAGCAGTAAGAATATGCAAGCCTGTAGGCAACAGCGAACCCGAACAACCAAAAGCTCCTAAATTTGTACCGATATCTAAACTGACAACGCCGTCATAGCCAGTACCGGGTTTAACTATGCGATCGTTGGGGTTGCCTGCAAATACCAACGCTTCGGCTCGATGGTTGATTTCCAGGGCTGTGAATGCGCCTACCGCAAGGATTGCAGCTTGTGCGATCGCACGTAATCTCGATGTTTTCAAAGCTTTGGGCAAATAACCAAATCCCATGTCCTGTTTCCTTGGTAAGCTAAGTATTGCCGAGGGTAGGCAGGATGCCTACCCTACAAGAGTTTTTGGCAAGGTCTATTTATCTAATGGGTGGAGCCAAAGTTGATTTATGCAGCGATCGCAACCTTTCTCGATGTTTTCAACGCTTTGGGTAAAAAATCAAATCCCATGTCCTGTTTCCTTTGTAGGCTAAGTATTGCCAAAAGCAGGCTTTCCTGCCCACCCCACAAGAGTTTTTGGCAAGGTCTACTTATCTAATGGGTGGAGCCAAAGGTGATTTATGCAGCGATATGCCAAGGGATAGCTGCGCGATCGCTAAAATTGCCATCAGGGTTGCCTGTAACGACGATCGCTTCAGCTCGATGGTTGATTTCAAGGGCTGTCAAATATAATTCGCGTTTTAATTGCTGACGATCGGCGCTGCTTGAGAGCGAAACAGATATCAGCGAAAGTACTGTCAAGTTTCACCTTAACAATATTTTCAGCAAGTTGGGACTCAATGACAGGACGCAGGCTGCTTTAGCAGCCCTCAAGCGAGGTATTGCTACTTTGTAGCTTAGCGACACTTGTTTTAAATTTTTGTAAACAGCGCTACATCCGCAAACAATAATCCTTTAGACTGATTTGCAATTGAAAATTTTGGGATAAGCAAGCACATGCAGATAGCAAATTTGCACTGGCACGATTATTTGGTGCTGATTTCTTTTGTTGGCTCTATTGCTGGCCTAATTTTACTATACGATCCGAAGCGGACTCAAGGGGAAGAGTTTGAGGAAATCGAGCGCAGTCTTATAGAAATGTGCTTTACTTACTGGCTGGTGTACTGCGTCGCTAAAGGCATTTTAAAGTTGGACTTGCCAGACTGGGAAACTCTACTGATGAGTTTAAAGTTAACGGCGGTTATTTCTTACCTGCTGACTTTCTGCTGCATCCTGTCCCTGCCGCTGCATCGAATTTCCAAGCAGTATGCAAAATGATTTTGGTAATGGGTAATGGGTAATGGGTAATGGCAACATCAATCAAGATAGCAATCAGCAATTACCCATTAGCAATTACCCATTAGCAATTACCAACAAACATAGGAATGAGCAATTACCCATTACCAATTACCAATTACCAATTAGCAATTAGCAATTATTTTTGTTTGTCTTGCCGAGGGCTGTTGCGATCGCATCCTCTAATTCTATCTGAGATAGGGTGGCGAGGATGAAGACTTCTTGAACGGTTTTTCCTGACCGGGCTAGCACTTTAAAACCTCCCCGAATCGGTACGGAAACCCGCAACTGCAATTGCGGCGAATGACCTTTGACGCGGCTGAGAACGCCTGGGGTGATGGTTTGAATGCCGGGGTAACCAAGCAGGCGTTCTAAAACTGGGATTAAGCCGTGAATGTGGGTAGAATGGTTCCAAACTAACCTGCCACGGTCGGAATTTTTCATGGGTTTAAGCAGCTTCTATAGGTGCCATTGTTAGACCAGCACGAGAAAGCTGTTGATGGTAAAATTCAGCTTGCTCTTGGGGGCCAACCCAAACAATAGCTTGACCTTCATAGTGTATCTGGTTGGTGAGTTCCCACGCGCGATCGCTCGTCATGTTCGGAATATACTTCACCAAGCAGTCGTGGACGTGCCCAAACGTGTTGAAATCATCGTTCAGCACGATGACCTTGTAATTAGGATAAGGCTTGCGGGTAACCTGGGATGACTTCTGGGGCGTGACAGTCGGTGCTGTCGCCATTGCTTGCACGGCTGCTGAAAGTACTATCGACATAGGCTAAAGACTGAAATTACAGAAGCAAAACGGCTCTATGAGCTTTTTAACATGAATTGACAATTCTGCTGTTGGGGGATTTCCGAATACGGTAATGGGTAATAGGTAATGGGTAATGGGTAATGGGAAAGAAAACACCGGATGCAGCAGTCCACCTGCGTTTACCGCGAATCCCTTAACAACGACCAATTACCAATTACCAATTACCAATTACCAATTACCGCCAATCTTGCCAAGCATTATTAAAGATGGAAGTATTGGGAAAGGCAACGGGGTTGTTGTTTTTCGCCAATAGGCGTTGCAATGCTTCTAATTGCGGCTCTGGGCGGGGAAGGTCGTCTACTAATTGATAAGGCATAATGCCATTTTTTAAAGCAAAATCTGCTACAGTTCCGGCTGCTGCACCTGCCGACCATTCAAATGAGTGTACCCGATAAGCGGCGGCGGCGGTATGGCTGGTGGCGATGCTTTTACCTGCGACTAGCATGTTATCGATTTTTTGAGGAATTAGCGCCCGCAAGGGTATTTGAAACGGATAAGCTTCCCCTTGTCCTTTTCGGGTTCCTTCTTTTTCCGTATTTCCAGGCGCTTCGGGTGGACTGTTGGTCATGCAAGGATGGAAGTCGATGGCATAGTGTCCGATGCCGACCGAATCGGGGAAAATAAATGCACGCGATCGCGCCGCCACCTGTTCCGGCGATACAATACCCGCAAGTACCCCAGCTGCATTCAATCCCGACAGCGACGCCCACAAGCGACGATACGCATCCGGCTCTAAAGCTTGGCGATAAAAATCTGTGCGGAAATTGTTGCGCGAAATATCAATTTCCCATACCATAAAACCTTCTGGTTGTCCATAGCTGGGTCGTCCAATTATGCGGCGTCCTTCCCGCATGTAAGGATATTTTGACAACCCGTGCGCCGTTCCCATTGGCGAATCAAATCCGGAAAGAAAGCGGTGATTTGGATAGGGTTTTTTGACTCCATCCCCCAGTTGAGAATCTGTCGTTCCTGTCACTAACCAATAAAAATATCCAATCGCGTGTTCTTCTCCCCGGCGTAAAGTTTCCGTCCGCAATCCCCCCATCCATCCCCCTGGTTGCAATTGTCCTGTAGATTGCAATTGGGCACGGGTATAAATTAAATTATCCTGGGATGTTCCGGGACGATAATCGTTTCCCCAAGTCCAGTTTTGCATCGAGATATCGCCGACATTGATGGGAAATTGTTTGGGATCTGAGGGTAACTTTTGATCTGGTTTTGCGCTATGGATGCGCCGGTAAGTAAAAACAAGGGGAAAGCTGGCAAGTCGCGGTAATTCGTAACTGTAATAAGGTGCGTATTGCGAATAAAATGGCGGCAATCTATGGTTTTGGGGTTCTGCCGTTGCTTGCATGGCAAAAGTGTAAGTAAAACCTTGGGTACAATAAGCGTCGCCTGTGGTGCTAGATGAAGAAGGTTCTAAATAAGAACGGGGATCGATTCCTAAACGATAGGGAACGTCAGCAAGTCCGATTAATTCTCCCGTTTCGGTGGCATCAATTACATACCAATCCGCTGGTTTAGGCTTGTTGGTTTGTTTGCGAGATTGACGGGGAACGAAGCGGATAATTGTTTTATCGAAACGAGCAGAATTTTCGTAACGATAGGCGTCTTCTATCTTGGCAGAAAGAGTTTCCGTGTTGATTGGAGGAGTGCCTTTTGCTGGGCGATGTTGAATGGCGATCGCTCCCGTTATTTGTTTCCCATCCGCGCTATATTCTAGTTCCTTAATAACGGTAGAAGGAAGCCATTTCAACTTCCCATCGCCCTTGTCTTCGGCATCTTTTAATACCTCATACAACAACTTGTGACCATCGCGAGGGAGAAAGCAAGATTCGCTCACCCAACACTTACCCGGATTGAGGATACCGTAGTGTTCTTTGATACGCTGGCGGAAGTCTAGATAACCGCGCGGGAAGTATAAGCGATCGCGTTGAGTTTTTCTTTCATCGAGGGCGGAAGTTCCCTGGGCAGAAATTTGTCCGCCTACCCAGTCGGTAATTTCGGTGAGACAAACGGTGCCCCCTGCGAGTAACGCTTCGTAGGCGGCGGCAGAGCCAGAAAGTCCTCCACCAACGACGAGAATATCGCATTCTTCGGTTTTATCCGGCTGTCTGGGGGGTGCGGCTATGGCGACGGGGATCAGTTGTAGCAGAATTGAGATTAGCGGGAGAATGGTGAGCGATCGCTTCATATTATCTATCAATCAGCATACAAACTTTTAAACTTAGCACTCTTAAAATGTTTATGGCAAGCTTTTCAAGAGATAGAATTGGGGTCTATGCCTAGCGATCGCAATTTTTCTTCTAACTTTAGAATTCGTTCTTCTGGTGTTAGCAATCTTTGCCCCTGCTCATCATACCAGTAAAGCCACTCCCGCGTAATTCCCTGATAAGTTCCTCGTTCAGAGCCAATTCCTAAACCAATTTCTTCTAGCCAAACCGGATTTCCTCGCTGCAATACATATTCGCCCTCGGTCAAGCGATACACTTCTAGGGTTGATTTTCTGCGCCGCAAGGGATTGTAAACTACATAGTACAAAACCTTTAATTCTGCATATTGTTTTTTCTTAGTTGTATATTCTCCTCGACGTGTTTGCGAAACAACTTCTAGCACCAAAATAGGAACCTGTTTTTCTTCCCAAATTACATAACTTAAGCGCAAATTTTCATCAAAAAACCGCTCGACTCCCAAACTTAAAAACCCATCTGGAACAATCGCCGGTTGTTCCAAATCGTAGTGGATTCCCATATCAATACCAAAAAACCAATCCATCCGATTTGCCCATACAAGAGCGAGGATTGCTTTTAGCAGAGAGGGAATTAAATCTTGCAGTTCATTATCCACAGGTGTATCGTCAGAGTCGGGTAGATCTTCAGCACTAGGCAAGCAATGCAGTGGATTATACTGGAACACGATTAACTTCCCCTAATAAATGTCCTTTTCTTTACTTTTAGCATTTAAGGAATGATGATGACAGAAGCTCAAGACGAAATTTCACGCTGGGATCTCCATACCAGACAATTGATGGAAAAGTATACTCGTAAGGGAGATCTGGATAAGAGAAAAGGTCATGGCGGTAAAAATTATTGAATTTTTAGGTATGAATGCTCATGGTTTAAACGCTTCAGACTATCAAGCGGCTGAAAAATTGTGTCCCTACATTGGCACAATGTGTAAAAAAATAAATCGAGAGCTTGAGCAAAAACCGATGTGCGTAGTTGAAAGTCGTGGGGGCGTTCCGCTAATTGTATGCGAACATAGACTTTTATCTACGGTGATGGAGAATCCAACTTCCTATCAGCGTGCTAGATTATTTGCCATATCGCAAATAATATTTGATGAGGGTATAGAACCCAAAGATATTGAATACAAGTATGAAGTCACAACAAGACTAAGGCAAAGAGCAGACTTTGTTCTTAGGGATAAAAGAAATGGTGATGCTTGCATTTTGGAAATTCAAGGCGGCGGGGAAACAAGTTCTACAAGGATTCTGACTGACCATGTAACCAAATGGGAAAATGGAGAAAATGTAAGATTAGATGATTTTCCCGTTCGAGTTACAAAAAGCGGTAAGATGACT
>DNGG01000434.1 GCA_003486675.1 Cyanobacteria bacterium UBA11372 | reverse complement strand
CAAAGCTGTCACTTGGAGCGATACTGAAGGAGAGGAAGCGATTTGGGGTGTAGTTTTCAGTCCCGATGGTCAAACTCTCGGTACAACTGGTAGATATATGACTGCCAAACTTTGGAATCGTCAAGGGCAAGAACAGGCGGCATTGCGAGGTCATCAAGATACTGTCAGAAGTCTTCAATTTAGTCCAGATGGACAATTAATTGCAACTGCGAGTCGAGATAAAACGGTCAAACTTTGGAATTTGGCAGGTAAAGAACTGGCAACTTTTAAAGGACATGAAGCGGATGTTAGGAGTGTTAGTTTTAGTCCCGACGGTCAAATTATTGCTAGCGCGAGTTGGGATACAACTGCTAAATTGTGGAGTCTTTCTGGGAAAGAACTATTAACATTGCGCGGACATCAAGCAGGACTTTGGAGCATTCGCTTTAGTCCCGATGGTCAAATTATCGCCACTGCCAGCGAAGATGGAACGGCTAAACTTTGGAATCGGCAAGGTGAAGAATTGGCAACCTTGAGAGGACATGAAGCGGGAATACAAGCAGTAGCTTCGAGTCCTGATGGTCAGATAATTGCGACTGCTAGTAAAGATAAAACAGTCAAACTTTGGAACCTTCAAGGACAAGAATTAGCTACGCTTCGCGGTCATGAAGGTGACGTGAATGCGGTAATTTTTAGTCATGATGGGAAAGTTATTGCGACTGCAAGCGAAGATATGACAGTTAAATTATGGAACCTTGAGGGAGAAGTATTGCAAACTCTTGGAGGTCAAGGTTCTGGAGTTAAAAGCGTCAGTTTCAGTCCCGATGGTAAAATTCTGGCTTCGTCAGATTCGATTGGTAAAGTGATTCTGTGGAATTTGAATTTAGATTTAGGTTCCGAGGCGTTATTAACGCGGGGTTGCGATTGGGTGAGGGATTATTTAAGGAATAGTGGAAGTGTGAAAGAAGATGAGCGCCATTTGTGCGATAATCTTGTAACTGTAAAAATACCATAGAGTGAGAAAATAACTCTTTACCGACGATTTGTACACCTTATGAGCTAGCGGGGAACTAAGCCATGTGGCAGGACGAGATTTTAGAAGAAATCCATCGAATTCGTGAAGAACATGCTAAGTCTTTCAACTATGACTTAGATGCGATGTTTGCTGATTGGCGGAAAAAGCAAGCTGAAAGCGGAAGACAGGTGGTGTCATTAACTCCAAAGCGACGAACTAACAAATCGCTGCACCCAACCGCCTAAAAGTATGTTTTGGATGCTTCAAGAGTTTGTAGGGTGCGTTATCAGCGGTGTACGGCACCATTAATTGCGTACATTGTTGTTGTACAAGTCGCAATTTTAAGATTATTTGTTATTTTATAGTCTCCCTCTTTACTTAGTCTTTTCATATGGAAATACAAATTGAACCTTACAACGCCGATCAACTTGATGCAGTCATTCGTCTTTCGCTTCGGGCATGGACTCCGGTGTTTGATTCGATTCAAAACGCGATGGACGCTGATGTGTACCGAGCATTCTATCCCGATCATTGGCGCGTGAGCCAGCAAAAAGCTGTAGAGGATGTCTGTGCTGCGGACGACACAAATGTTTGGGTAGCGATCGCTGCTGGTTCAACTGTAGGCTTTGTAGCCGTGAAATTACACTCGGAAAGCAGCATGGGTGAAATCTACATGATTGCAATCGATCCAGATTTTCAAGGTCAAGGCATTGGCACAGCTTTGATGGAATTCGCTCTAAATTGGATGAAAGATGCTGGCATGTCTATTGCGATGGTCGAAACCGGAGGCGATCCCGGTCATGCGCCAGCACGTCGCACCTATGAAAAGCTGGGCTTCGGGCTGTTTCCGGTTGCCAGATACTTCAAGAAGCTCTAATGATAACGATATTTTTGTAGGGTGCGTTAACGAAGTGTAACGCACCATTAATTGCGTACATTGTCGCTGTATAAATCCTAGTTTTAAAATTATTTGTTTTTTTTATAGTCTCCCGTCTATAGAGATGATTGCTTGTTACCAATCAGTTTTATTCAGTCAATTGTTCGGCATATTCATGGGGCATCAGTCTGATTATTTGATTTTATACTCAGGTGAAGCCCGATCAGCATATATAACAAAATGATCCCTTTCACAATTGCTACCAGAGTTGTTGGAAATATGCCCGGATCGCCTGTGGCTGTCTGGTAGTACTTAAACTGTCCTAAAAAACTGAGAAAAAGAGCGCCGACGCAAATTCCCCAGGCTGCAATTAAATACGATATTGAATTAGTTTTGCGTTTTTTTACTAAGTAGGCAGCAGTCAGAAGAGTTAGTCCAAGCACATAATCGTCAAACCAGTTGAAGAATTTAGTCACATCAAGAAGTTGGTTAACTCGTCTCACGGTTTCAGCAAGAGGCAAAAAAATCCCCATAATTATTGCCATTTTGACAGATATATTCAAAGATTTATAATTCATCATTTCCCGTTCACTTCCTTGTTAGTCACGCCAGTAGGGTGCGTTAAGTTTCTTCGTAACGCACCATTAATTGTATAGATTGTTACTGTGTAATCTATAATTTTAACATGTTTTTATCCTGTATGATAAATTAAATGCGATCGCTTGTTTCACGCTGATAATTCCAACCCAAATCAAAACTTTAACGCAAAGCCACCCCGTTTTAAACTGTGAATTGATCGCTTTATTCAATTGGGTGGCGCGTAGTTCCAGTGTAAGTCTTTCTATGTTTTACTGTCGAGGCTGAAAATATCGCTTTCACCAAGGGATGCGATTCGCAGTAAGCTGATTTAACGGCGTACTTCCCGATTGAACATGGCAACGATTAACGATAACTACCTCAAACTCAAAGCTGGCTACCTGTTTCCCGAAATTGCAAGGCGGGTGAATGCCTTTGCACAGGCGAATCCGGATGCGAAAATTATCCGCTTGGGGATTGGCGATGTCACCGAACCTTTACCAGAAGCTTGTCGCAAGGCGATGATCGACGCGGTGACGGAAATGGGCGATCGCGCAACTTTCAAAGGCTATGGCCCGGAACAAGGGTATGCTTGGTTACGGGAAGCGATCGCTAAATTCGATTTCCACTCTCGCGGTTGCGATATCGATGCGGATGAAATCTTTATTTCCGATGGTTCTAAATGCGACACCGG
>DNGG01000539.1 GCA_003486675.1 Cyanobacteria bacterium UBA11372 | reverse complement strand
CCACTCTTTCCCTACACGACGCTCTTCCGATCTGTGCCATGGCGCTCGATGATTTTGACACCGAAGCCTCGGAAGAATCGAGCGAAGAAGAAGAAGATGCCTTTGGTGCCATGGCGCTCGATGATTTTGACACCGAAGCGTCGGATGAATCTCCCGCAGCGTCGCTGATCGATATGGAAGACATCTCCCTGGATGCATGGGGCGACGACGAAACTGCTTCTGAGTCCAAGGATGAGTCCCTGGCAGATTTGGATGACATGAGCTTCGAGGGATTCGGGGAAGCATCGTCCAAGGAATCAGATGATGATGACTTGGATGCCTTTGGCGATATGACTTTCGAGGAGCTTGGGGAGATGGACTTGAAAGACGATGATGATGCGTGGAAGAAATAACTAATTTGTTAGCAATTAACGATTAACCGCCGTCAGTATCGCCAAAAAATCTGTTGGAGTTGTAAGGTTCGGCAACCTCGGCACTTACACTCCTGGTCGCCCAAATTAATACAAATTGAACTAACGGGGCAAGTCCCCGCAGGATTTCTGCGTCCATTTATAGAGAGGATTAACAATAATGACTGTTGCTCAAGAACCTCAAGCGCTTAACTTTGAGTGCGAAACTGGGAATTACCATACTTTCTGCCCGATTAGCTGCGTGGCGTGGCTGTACCAGAAAATTGAAGATAGCTTTTTCCTGGTGATTGGTACTAAGACTTGCGGCTATTTCCTACAAAACGCGATGGGGGTGATGATTTTCGCCGAACCCCGCTACGCGATGGCAGAGTTGGAAGAGGGAGATATTTCGGCGCAATTAAATGATTATGAGGAATTGAAGCGCTTGTGCTTGCAGATTAAACGCGATCGCAATCCCAGCGTCATCGTTTTTATCGGCACTTGCACGACAGAAATCATCAAAATGGATTTGGAAGGCTTAGCACCGAAGCTAGAAGCCGAAATCGGAGTTCCCATTGTCACCGCCCGCGCCAACGGTTTGGATTACGCTTTCACCCAAGGCGAAGATACCGTATTAGCCGCAATGGCTGCCCGTTGTCCCAGCAAAGAAAAGGAAGCCGAAAAAGAAGAACGCAACGCGATTCAAAGACTGCTCAACTTCGGTAAAAAGAAAGAAGAAGTAATAGCAGAAGAATCGGAATATGTCAACCATCCACCTTTAGTTCTTTTCGGTTCTTTACCCGACCCGGTGGTAACTCAATTAACTTTGGAATTGAAGAAGCAAGGAATTAAAGTTTCTGGTTGGTTACCCTCGAAGCGCTACACTGAATTGCCGGTTTTAGAAGAAGGCTATTATGTCGCAGGTGTCAATCCTTTCTTGTCGCGAACTGCAACAACTTTAATGCGTCGTCGCAAGTGCAAATTAATCGGCGCACCGTTCCCCATTGGTCCCGATGGTACTCGCGCTTGGATTGAAAAAATCTGTTCGGTGTTCGGAATTGAACCGAAAGGTTTGGATGAACGGGAAAAACAAATTTGGGAAAGTTTGGAAGATTACATTAGTTTAATTCGCGGCAAGTCTGTGTTTTTCATGGGCGATAATTTGCTGGAAATTTCCCTGGCACGGTTCTTAATTCGCTGCGGTATGACTTGTCCTGAAATTGGCATTCCTTACATGGATAAGCGCTATCAAGCGGCTGAGTTGGAATTGCTGGAAAAGACTTGCAAAGAAATGGGCGTGCCGTTGCCGAAGATTGTGGAGAAGCCGGATAATTACAATCAAATTCAGCGGATTTACGACCAGAAAGTTGATTTGGTGATTACGGGGATGGCTCATGCGAATCCCTTGGAAGCGCGGGGGATTAATACTAAATGGTCGGTTGAGTTTACTTTTGCTCAAATTCACGGGTTTACTAATGCGCGGGATATTCTGGAATTGGTGACTCGTCCTTTGCGTCGGAATAATTCTCTGAAGGATTTGGGATGGGATAAGTTGGTGCGGGATGAGGCGAAGGTTTGACCTCTCCCCCCCTGCCCCCCCTCTCCTGCGAGGAGAGGGGGGGGTGAGATGAAGAATATGATTAAGGGCGATCGCATGGGGTCGCCTTTTTTGTGTTTGGGATTAGAATTGATTCAAGTTGGAGGAAGCACTATGAAAGCTAAATTGTCGGCGGCGGCTATTGTGTCTAGTGTGGCGATCGCAAGTAGCGTGTTGTTGAGTTCTGCTACTCCTGGCGATGCTTGCATGTCGTACAAGCATCGCTATCAGCAAAAGAGTTGGTTTCAATCTCCTTTGTCTGTAGTCATTGCTTTACCAGGAATCGCTTTGGCTACTGCTCTTTATATGGGTGGTCGTTCTTATCAGAATTAGGTTTATTTGGGCGATCGCTTGGTGTGCGATCGCTCTTTTTTTTGAACCGCGAAGGCGCGAAGGACGCGAAGGAAGAGAGGGGAAAGAGCAAGCGTATAATTAGTTTGTTACGAGTAGTTCAAACCAAACTCAAAGCCTTTGCCAATGAGGGCAGCGTAACACTATAATTTAAGTAAAAAAGCCTTATGAATTTAATCGTCGAGACAACAACTTCTTTTTGCAATCAAGGTATTTATGGCTTTGATTGCGAAGATTTATTAATTACTAACTTTTATAGTGAAATAAAAGGCGATTTTTCTGATGAATTATCAGAGGAAGAAGATGATGAAACAGAATACGCTCCAGAATCTATAGGCTATATTAATAGCTACAGATTCAATTTGAAGTATGACTATGGAGATTTATGTATAGTAGCAGATAATATATCTCAATATCTATCTTATTTTGCAAGTTTCTTGCTATTAGAGAACAATATAGAAGATGATTTTATGAGTATTCCTGACTATATTTATTATATAAACACAGTTTTCATTGAGCCTAAGTACCGAGGACATAGCTATGGACTGAAAGCTTTGGCTGTGTTCTTAGAAATGTTTGCCTGGGGACAAGTTGTAGGCTGTCATCCTTGTCCAATACATGATTTGACGACGAAATATTCTGAAAGCAAGGGAAAGCTTTTAATGAGAAGGTATTGGCGTAGAGTTGGATTGACCAGTTACAGCAAAAAGCATAATATTCTGTGGACAGAAGACTGGTATATGCCAACATGGTTGAACTCTCTAATATTTTCAAAGCAAAAGCCATGCTTCAGACAGAACAAGCAGATATAGAAAGCAATCTTTGGCGTAATGTTGTAACAAGCGAAAATGACTACTTTAACAGTCGTTACGACTTTCTCAATAATTGCTCAGACAGAGTATCAGCGATTAAAAAAGCTCTGCACGCCGTTGGCGAAAGAGCTACAGCACTGCGACTGATAGAATATCTAAAAATTGAAGAACGTCAGAGTTTGTTTAACGAGCTAGTTGATTTGGCAAGTGTTTCTCACTCGGATATTGAACTTTGCAGACAAGCTATTCTTTCGCTTCCTAAAACCTGGATCTTGGAAAACATTGAAAAGAGTGCTGAACCCTTGCTCAAAAATGGGACAGACGAGGATTATAGACGTTTGTTGGAGCTATATATTCAAATTGATAGGGATTTAACTGAAAGACTTGCAAAACGCGCATTGAAGCATGAAAATCCAGATATTCGCGAAGCTGGGGCAGATTTTCAGAATTATCTCGATTAGTGTAGGGTGAGTTAAGAGATCGCTCTTACCCTTGTCTATAATCGAAGTGCGATGCTGCCATTCCTTTATCTTCAGCAAAACTTATCAGTAGAACACCTTGTCTAGAAAAAAATCGCTGGACAGAGTAACATTTAGAATCGAGCCAAGTTAGAGGAAAGACTATGAAAGCCAAATTGTCGGCGGCGGCTATTGTGTCTAGCGTTGCGATATGCCTCCCTTCCGCTACGCGATCGCCAGTAGCGTTTTGTTGAGTTCGGCTACTCCAAGCGTTGCCTGCATCTATCGCCAAGCACAATATCGGCAACCGAGTTGGTTTCAGTCTCCCTTTTCCGTAGTCATTGCTTTACCAGGAATCGCTTTGGCTACTGCTCTTTATATGGGGGGTCGATCTTACCAGAATTAAAGCCCCCTAATCGATTTTGTTTGTAGCAATTTGTGTTGTACCAGTCGTAATTTGAAGATGACCACTCAATTGAACAGTAACTCAGTAGCTTCCAGTTCCTGGGGCACAACCGATGTGAAGATTCCCCTAATTTTTAACGTCATAGAGTTTCTGCTGATCGCCTGTTGTATTGGTGCGATCGCAGTCGCTGTCTTGTTCAAAGATAGTCAAACAATCCTCATCTACACGATCGCGGCTCTGATCGTTCTCGTCTTTGTTATCCTTCTCAATCGGCGTTTCCAGCAGACATACAACCGCTCGGCAAAACAACTGGATAATCAAATAAAAGCCGAACTTTACAATTGTATGTTTGGCAAAGCTATTGGAGTTGACGACGATCCGATCAATCTGATTCGAGGTAGAGCAATTGAATATTCTCAGGAACTGATTGACGATTACAAATTGACGCGACGCAATGCGAGAAACATCTACTATATCTTTCAACTCTCTACAGTTGTGTTATCAGGAGTGACGCCCATCTTGGTAGTTTTGGACAAGCTTGATACCGGCTCAAGTCTCACCCGTTGGTTACCCGTCATTTTCCCGGCTATAGCAGCGATTGTCACGAGTATTTCGACCTCGTTTCCATTTCAGAAAACCTGGCTTGCAGCCAACACAACTGTCGAATTATTGGAGGCGGAACAGGAAAAATTTATTCTAGGAGTTTCGCCCTATCGCTTCTACGATCTACCAGATGAAGCCCTGCGCAAACAAAAAGTACAGGAATCGGTGGAAACCTTTATTAACCAAGTGAATACGATCCACCTCAACCAAATTCAATCTCCCCAACCTGAAGCCAAGCAAAAAACTGAATCCACAGAAACAGCAAAAGCTGGCTCGTAAAATTAACCTCATTACTAGAGTTTAAACTAACCGCGCCCCTCGGCGCAGTTAGTCTAAACTCCTATTAACTCAAGTTGCTAGTTATCTCTCAAAGAGCGGCTAATAGCTAATGGCTCATAGCTAATGCCAGTAAAAATCCTATATTAGCAAGCTTGCAACCCCGAAGTTTATAACTAGCAACTTGGGTTATTAGTAAGTGCTAAAGTCAAATATTTACCATCAGGGAGTTCTAAGACTGCTGATTAATAATGGGGACGTTTGTTAGAGCTATATATTCAAATTGATAGGGAATTAACTTAAAAGCTTGCTCGCACGAGCTTTGCAGCATGACGCTCCGGATATTCGCGAGGCGGGGGAAGATTTTCAGAATTATGTCAATTAGTGTGGGGTGAGTATAGCTTTCGCTCTTACCTTGTCTATAATCGAAGTGGGATGCTCCTATTCCTCGATCTTGAGCAAAACTTATGAGTAGAACACCTTCGCCAGAAGAAAGACGCGCCATGCTCAAGTGGCTAAATCATAACCGTCGCCAGTTACAAAAGTATGCCCATCAATATGTTGTCTATAATGCCAATGGAATTATTGCTCATAGTGAAAATTTACGTGAAGTGTTGCAGTTAGCTAAAGCTTCAAGAGAGCTTTATTCAATTTACTTAGTACCTGGTTTTGTCGGGTCAATTGTAATTTTACCGATTTACTTTCGCACCGTTAGCCGCCATGAATGGTCGCCTGAATATCCAGTTAAATTGAGGCATAAAGAGTTGGAAATGGATGCAACGATGGTGGTAGATTCAGGGGCAGATTTTAGCGTCATTTCTCTAAAATCAGGCCAAGATTTAGGATATGCTTTGGCTGATGGAGAGGAAATATTAGTAGGACAGGCAATCGGTGGAACTGTAGAGTATGTTTTACGCAGAATTGAAATTACGATTGATGGACATACTTTTACAATTCCGGTTGCCTGGTTACAAAATAATACGGCAGATGTGATGCTTTTGGGGCGAGAGGTTGTATTTGATAAGTTTAATATTGAGTCTAGGCAAGCGGAAGAGCAAATTATGTTTACCTGGCGTGGAGATTGAATGCGATCGCGCAGCTATTCCTTGGCATATCGCTCTTTTTTTGAACCGCAAAGACGCAAAGAATGCGAAGAGAAGAAAAGCGAGCGATCGCTACTCTTCTTCCTCAGCTTCAAATTCAATTTCTTGGTAAATATCCGGTAAGGAAATTTGCAATTGTGCGCAGGTTAAAGATAATACCGCCCCTTCTCCGTCATATTCAGAAAATAACCATCTTCCCTCTTCCGTCTTGGAGAATTGGTCAACGTGCATTCTATATTGATCGATAAGAATGTATTCTTGAAATGTTGGAATAGTTCGGTAATGCTCGAATTTCTTACCTCGGTCATAACTTTCTGTTGATTTTGATAATACTTCGGCAATCATCAGAGGATTGGTAATCGTGTCTTTACGTCCTTCTACTAACTCTAATGGACGGGGAACTACCATGACATCGGGATAGGTGTATATTTTACGCTGCGGTATCCACAAGCGTAAATCGCTCATAAAGATTAGATAGGGTTGTCCTCTTAATGCAGCTAGGATTGCAGTAGTAAAATAAATTGCTATTAGATTGTGATTGGGAGTGCCACCTGTCATAGGAATGATTTCTCCTGCGTGATATTCACTTCTAAATTCTGCGGTTTCTTCGAGTTCTAAATACTCTTCGGGCGAGTAGTAACGTTGTTGGGTGACTGGTATCATATTTCCTCCAGATATTTTAAGGCTAAATTGGGTGCGAAAGCGGAGTGCCGGAGGCATATCGCTTTTTTTACCAATCTAGCACTGCGCGCGATCGCAAAGAAACCGGGTTCTTCCAAAAAACCCGGTTTCTACAATCTTACTTTTATCGCTTCAGTGCTAATGTCAGTCCATCGGCAATGGGAACCATACTCAAATTTACTCTTTGATCCTGGTGTAATTTTTGATTGAATTCTCGAATTGCTTGAGTACTACTATCCTGAACTTGCGAATCTGCGACTCTTCCACCCCATAAAACATTATCGACGGCAATTAAACCGCCCTTGCGAATTAGTTGTAGCGATCGCTCGTAATACGCCTCGTAATTCTCCTTATCTGCATCAATAAAGGCAAAATCAAACGTACCCGCCTCTCCTTCTGCCAATAATTTATCCAAGGTTTCTAATGCAGGTGCAATTCGCAGATCGATTTTGTCTGCTACTCCTGCTATTTGCCAATAACGACGCGCTATTGCAGTATATTCTTCGCTGATATCGCAAGCGATCGCTTTTCCATCTTTTGGTAATGCCAGGGCGACGCAAAGCGAGCTATAACCTGTAAATACACCTACTTCCAGAGTTTTCTTCGCTCCTAATAGCTGCACTAGCAGTGCCATAAATTGTCCTTGTTCTGGGGAAATTTGCATCGTCCCGTAGGGATGATTTGCGGTTTCTTGTCGCAATTGGCGCAAAACTTCTGGTTCGCGCAATGAATTAGATAACAGGTAATTGTACAGTTGATTGTCCAGCCCAATCGTCTTTTTTGGCATAGTTGTATTTACAGATTATTCTAAAAATATATTAACTTAAGTTCGTGCGGGTAATGCTAATTGCTAATTGCTAATGGCTCATGGCTCATGGAATGTTATGATAAATTTATTTAGCAATCAGCAATTAGCAATTAGCAATTAACTATTCCTGCTCGTACAACTGTTGATGCTTCGCTAAAAGCTGTTGATATTTATCATTTGTCTTAGCTTCTGTCCATTTAACTTTGAAAATAGCTGCTGATTCGGCTTTTACCGGGTCAACTTCATTAGGCAGAATCTGTTTACGCGCTTGCTTCTGCGCGGCTTCAGTAGTTTCTTTTTGAGGATTACTTTTATATTTCCTACCGCTTTTATGGTTGGCATATCTGCGCGATCGCGTGTAACCCATTTGCAAGAACTTCCGCGCCATATCCGCCCCAACAAAATCATCTCGTTCCAAATATTCCAAAAATATCTGATAGATTTTTTCGCTCGACTCTCTAGCTATTTCCGGTGTTTTAAACCGCCAGTAAGGTAAAATTTCCGATTTATATGGTTCGACTAACAAAACTCCTTGTTCCCCTTTTCCGACTCGATACAGTTCCGGATGCTCTCGAAAATTGATATTCTTGAAATCCAACGAGTAATCAAATTGTTTCATAAATTTCCTCTCTTTGGCAGTCAAAAAATTATGTGCAACTTGTAAAACCGTCACAGACTCTTCAAATATTGCCCCATAACCCAGCCAGGATCGAAGCGAAACTTATCTGAAGGTGACTCGAATGTATTACAGCATTATCAGTATTAATATCGGTGTTGTATTTTTTGTGCTGCTGGTTTATGGCATTTTACAATGGTTGCACGTGCCAACTGGTAGCTTTCTCGACTGGGTAATTGCTGTCGCTATTTTTGAGTGGCTATTAGTTATTGTAACCGTGCCGTGGAATATCCATTTTGAAGCCAAAGAAGTTATTGCAGAAGCCGCTCAATCTTCGGAAAAAGGTATTTCTGTGGATGAAAAACAAGTTAATTACGCCAAAATGGTGGCTAAGCGATCGCTCCCCATCGCGATTACACTCCACATAATTTCTGCGATCGCATTTTACTCCCTTGCCGCCACGGGCATTAGTCCCATCGGATATATTAGTTCCGGTGCGGCTTTATTGTTAACGTTTTTGCGTCCAGCTTACCGCGCTTATGAGTATTTAGCCGTTAGACTGGCAGCGATTCGCCAACAAGTCGTCTATCCTCGTGAAGATATTTTGGAGTTGCGATCGCGCTTTACCAGTTTAGAATCAACCGTCAAGCGCCTGGAAGAGCAACTTAACCCAGATCAACCGCAATCGATTGTCGCAACTCAACAGCGCCTGTTGCAAGCAACTCGCAACGATTTATCTCGCGTCGCTACTACCCTGGAAGAATTGCGATCTGCAAATCAGGCGGATCATCAACGCCTGTCTCGCGAAGCACAACATGCGATCGCTCAACTAACCACAGACAGCCAATTTCTCGACCACGTGCGCGAAATTATCCGCTTTTTCAAGACTGCATAAAACGCGAGGGAAAAAGGAAAATATAATTAATTTACCTGCATAAATTTTCTGAAGATGGTAAAGAGCGATTTGCCTGCGTTGGCTCTGGGCGTGCTTAGCACGTATCGCTCTCCATTTCTCGTCTCCCTGCGCCCTTTTACCAGACGAGGAAGAAGTTTATGAGAAATTTATATTTAGCAACATGGAGGCAAAGAGTATACTTTGGCTCTTTTTTCAGTAAAAATACGGTGATTTTCTATATAAGCTCTGCTAATACCAGACGATTTATAAGTAGCAATGCCAGGGTAAAGGCTAGGAACTTTTAGGCAATCTCTCAGTATTTCAGTAATAGTACTGGACTTGAGAAATCTTATGGCCTCGTAAATCTACGCTTGACGTACAACTTCTGAATTTGTCACCCTTAAATACAGTAATCCACGCATTCCAAATCAAACGCGAAAGTAGGGCGGTAATGCCCACCCTACTTTAACGCTTCCTAATTAACGAGCAAGAATAACAACAATTACCGCAAAATTTCATCTGAGATGAGAATAAATTGCAATTAAAATTGCGGATAGTAAATTGTTCGCTCCTGGAGCATGTCCCAAATATTTTCACACAAAAAATTGTCTGATAATTTCACAGCTTTCAAAGTAAAAATATTGGGGAGCTTCTTGAGCAGGTGTG
>DNGG01000692.1 GCA_003486675.1 Cyanobacteria bacterium UBA11372 | reverse complement strand
TCAACAATACCATGCGTTGAGGAGTCGGATTTTGCTTGCCGTAAGCCAAGGCAGCAGCAACGATAGCGCCTGTGGATGCTCCTAACAACAAGCCTTCTCGACGCGCCAAGGCATGACAAACAGAGAAAGCAATGCGATCGCTTACAGAATACGCTGCATCAAGTACCATTGGATCAAAATTAGGCGGGACAAAAGATAACCCCAATCCTGTCATTTTATAGGGGTGAGACGGCGTGCCAAAAATAGCCGAACCTGCCACATCTACGCCGACAATTCGAGTTTGGGGATAGCGCTGTTTAAAAAATCGGCTAATTCCCCCCAATTGTCCCGCAGTACTCACGCCAATAACAATAACATCAGGTGCTACGGGGAAAGCCTGTTCAATTTCGCGGGCAGTAAATTGCTCGTGGGCAGTCGGATTTTCGGGATTGCGGTGCTGGCAAGGATACCACGCACCAGGAATTGTTTGGGCGAGTTCTTTGGCTTTTTCCATCCTCGCCACTTGCATCGAACCATTGGCATCTGCCGCACTCAGAGGGACATCTACCAATTCTGCTCCATAGGCAGCCAGCATTCGCCGAATTGGGGGTGGAGTTTTAGCATCGATGACAATCATCACGCGATAGCCTCGCGCTGCACCAATCATTGCCAAACCAATGCCGAAATTACCAGAACTCGATTCAACAATTGTGCCACCGGGGGCGAGTAACCCAGTACGTTCTGCGTGTTGAACCAGATATACAGCATTTTTTTCTTTAATGCTGCCACCGGGATTGCAGGATTCTAACTTGAGATAAAATTCATGCTGCTGACAGAGTTCGTTTAAGCGATTGAGACGAACAATGGGAACATGACCAATTGCCTCGGTGATATCGCCAGCTAGGGGCGATTTCAGAGCCGTTTCTAAAACTTGAAGCATTGAAAAAGATCCTTCAAAATCGACGATAGTTAGTCGTGGCGTAAGCTCTCGGTTTGCTCTTAATTTCAGCATTCGAGTGCGAGTATGGTTGATCGCCGTTAACTAGATAGCACCTTGTCTGCAAAGATTCCCGTCTGTCTTAATTTGCTAACAATCATCTTTGCCTAATTACAAGCTTGCAACACCAGAATGAAATGTCAATGAAATGTGCCTGTTGCATTTATTACAAAGTTTCATCCGAAGGCTCACGCGCTATAAAACCTTTTAATGAATAGATCTTGGCTCAAACTGTATAATACTATTTTAGTTTGAATAAAAATATTTCCTACAAACCTCCTACGGAAAAACGCGCAAATAATCTCAAAGCATTGACCAATAAATTTCATCCTAATTTCATCTGGGTGTGAAATCCTAGACGAAGAGGGCAATAAAAAGCGGACTGCAACCCGTTTTATCAATTCCGCGTGCGGTAGTCCTAGTAGGGTAGAGAGAGGGCAAAAATCTTGCTCAACCGCTCACCTGCGGTCTTAACGTGGCTACGCAAACGGAAGCGATATTATTTCTTTCGGGGGGTTGACATTCCAGTTAACTGGACAGTTCAAAATATCAACAGAAACTTACTCTCGTTTGTTGCAACCCAAGCCAAAATCTATGAACTTAATTTCCATCAAAACTGGTTTAGCAGCATTGACCTTAATGGGTGTCACCACCCTAGCAGCTTGTTCTACAACTGCAAAAAATCAAAACCAAGCCTCTAGTCCGACCCCGACTACAGCCAGCGTTACCAGCAATAAACAGAACGCATCCACCCACAGCGATGCAATGGATCGTAGCAGCCACATGAACCATAACATGTCTATGGACTTGGGGCCAGCAGATACCGATTACGATTTGCGGTTTATCGATGCAATGATGTTGCACCATCAAGGAGCAGTAGATATGGCAAAAGAAGTATTAAATAAATCCCAACGCCCCGAAATGAAAAAACTCGCTGAAGATATTATTAACGCTCAAAATCGCGAAATTAATCAAATGAAACAGTGGCGAAAAACTTGGTATCCTCAAGCTTCTAGTACCCCAATGGCTCATAACCCTCAAATGGGTCAGATGATGCCAATGACTCAAGAGATGATGCAAAGCATGATGATGAGCATGAACTTGGGTGCAGCAAATGCAGAGTTTGACAAGCGCTTTATCAATGCGATGATACCTCACCACGAGGGCGCTTTAGTGATGGCAGAAGATGCTTTAAGTAAATCTAAGCGTCCCGAAATCAAGAAATTATCTCAAGACATCGTGAGTTCGCAACAAAAAGAAATTGACCAAATGAAACAGTGGCGGAAAGCTTGGTACAACGAGTGATCGTGTCTCGTTTGGGAAGTTGGCGATTTGGGGGTGCCAGCCTGCTTGTCTCCCCCAAGCCAAATCATTACACTACCCACCTAAGCAATTTCATCCTGATTTCATTTTTGTATGAGAAACTCAGAGTTGAAGGTTTATCCATCCTAAAAGCGGGTGCAGTCGATCCAAAATCTAAAATCCAAAATCTAAAACATGCTCAGTCACATTGTCAGGTGGGTAATTGAC
>DNGG01000307.1:1938-3146 GCA_003486675.1 Cyanobacteria bacterium UBA11372 | reverse complement strand
TATCAGGTTGACCCGATGTTGGGGAAAAATGGCGCGTTTCGGGAATTGCTAGTAACCGCCCACGAACGCAATATTAAAATCGTCCTGGATGGAGTATTTAACCATAGCAGTCGCGGATTTTTCTTTTTCCACGACGTGCTGGAAAATGGCGCCAATTCGCCTTGGGTAGATTGGTTCAAAATTCATGGTTGGCCTTTATCTCCTTATAATGGTGAATATCCCGCTAATTATTCAGGTTGGGCAGGTTTGCGGGCATTACCAGAATTTAACCACGAGAATCCAGAAGTGCGGGAATATATTATGGAAATCGCCGAATATTGGATGCATTTCGGCATCGATGGGTGGCGGTTAGATGTGCCGGGTGACATTAAAGCCCCTGGGTTTTGGCAGGAATTTCGCGATCGCGTCAAAGCGATCAACCCGGATGCGTATATTGTGGGGGAAATCTGGGAAGACGCCAGTCAGTGGTTGGATGGCACTCAGTTTGACGGGGTGATGAACTACCTGTTTGCCGCGCCTACGATCGCGTTTACCGCAGGCGATCGCGTAGACATCGAAAAAGTCCGAGGTTCCTCTTACCAACCCTTCCCGCCCCTCTACGCCAAGGAATACGGCGAAAAAATCAAACACCTGCTGCAACTTTATCCTTGGGAAATTCAACTAACCCAACTCAATTTATTAGCAAGTCACGATACCGCCCGACTGCTAACTATTGCCGGAGGCGACAAACCCAGCGTTGAACTGGCAACGTTATTACTATTAACATTTCCCGGCGCGCCTAGTATTTATTACGGCGATGAAGTTGGTTTAGCGGGCGGGCGAGATCCAGACTCGCGGCGAGGTTTTCCCTTAGAATCTCATTGGGAATTGGATGTTCTAGAATACCACCGCAAACTGATCGCTTTGAGGCACGCACATCCTGCCCTTCGCACTGGTTCCTACGAAATCTTATATGCCGAGGGAACAGTTTACGTTTTCGCTCGCATTTTGGGCAATGAGGAAATAATTGTTGCCGTCAATATTGGAACTGCACCGGCAAATGTCAGCTTTGAGGTAACAGCTTTAAAATCTAAACCCAGCAAGTTATTGTACGGCAGTGCTGATGTTTCTTGGAACAACGCAGGAGAGTCTATTCAATTATCCTTGAATATTCCCGATCGAAGTGGTTGTATTATCGGTTAATAGTCAACGATCCTGGTAGGGACACG
>DNGG01000307.1:1518-1689 GCA_003486675.1 Cyanobacteria bacterium UBA11372 | reverse complement strand
ACACGGCATTAATAATCTTTGCTCTTACGAGAAGGTTTTCTCGCGCCGTGTCCCTACAACCGATTTTGATCGTTTAGATGCAACCGGATTACAAACAATTCCAAATTATGATGAACCACGAAAACGCCAAGAGCGCAACTTCCCGAAATCAACGATCCTGGTAGGGACACG
>DNGG01000307.1:0-1274 GCA_003486675.1 Cyanobacteria bacterium UBA11372 | reverse complement strand
ACACGGCATTAATAATCTTTGCTGTCACGGGAAGGTTTTCTCGCGCCGTGTCCCTACAATCAATTTTGATCGTTATCTGTCAACTGTCAACTGTCAACTGTCAACTGTCAACTGTTGAAAAACAATGGTACATCAAGAACAAATTACCATCCCAACGAAAGGACAGGGTGATATGCACGATATTACCGAACAAGTGAGCAAAATTGTGAAAAAATCTGGTATTTCTGTGGGAATGGTAAATATTTTTAACGTTGGCAGTACCGGGGCAATTGGTGCGATTGAATTTGAACCGGGATTGCAAAAAGATTTACCGGCAATTTTGAATAAATTAATTCCACCGAGTCGGGATTATTTGCACGAACAAACATGGCATGATGGTAACGGACATTCCCACTTGCAAGCAACTTGGCTGGGGCCAGAGATAACTGTTCCCGTCAGCAATGGTAAATTAATATTGGGGACGTGGCAGCAAATTTTTCATCTGGAATGCGATGTGAAATCCCGTCAGCGGCAAGTGGTGGTGACGGTGTATGGGGAATGATGGATCGCAATTTCCATTTGTCCTTTAAACGCACCTACAAGCTAGAGAATATAGATGGCAATTAACCAAATAACCGAATTAACAACAAACAGAAATGTGTAAAATATATAGATAGATGGAGCGCGTAAAGCTTTAAATAAAGAAGCTCCCTTAACTGTCTTTAAGCCCTGTAACGGATAAACAAGACCTTCAGGGATTGACTTGCTATTAAAACTTTCATCTAATGCATCTCGATCGTTGAGGTATTGGGTTATTGCCGTCGCCCTATTGATGCAGTAATATTGCACCCTCCAGTAGGTCGCTTCTAAAAACCAGAAGCCAAACACGATGACATAGCCAACCGGAATAATCAAATCAACTTTGAGGGAAAAAGCCCAACCAATTAAAGCCACCCATAGAGTAATTGCAGCCGTTTTTAATTGCCAAAGAATAGTCGTAAAAGCTGCAATCTTTTTCTCTAGTTCTTCAGCGCCTTTTTGCAGCATCGCCAGTTGAAATTCAAATCGATCCATATCAAATTGCTAATTTTTGCGGCGCATTGCCAGTTCCTGTATATAAGATAGTCTAATATTCCTTTCGCACTAATCCAAATGGTTGATTTTCCTGACGTTGAGCAATTGTGGCGATCGCCGCCAGAACCGATTAACCAAATTCTCGATACTCCCCCGTCTCCAATTGCCTGGATCTGTCCCAATCTGCAATGGTTGGTAGAGTTAGAACAACCCGAACTACC
>DNGG01000321.1 GCA_003486675.1 Cyanobacteria bacterium UBA11372 | reverse complement strand
TCGACCGAGGGCTTGACCTCTAACATGATTGACAGTTGCTATGCGATCGCCAGGTTCTAAAAATCTCAGGAATCAGATTTAGATGTTAAAATTGAATCAATAGTTTCAATTTAAAATAAAAAATCTGTTATTAGCAATTAAAAAGCTTTCCTGGTGTTGTTAGCGTGGTGGAACCACACCGATCCATCCCGAACTCGGAGGTGAAACGCCGCAGCGGCGAAGATACTAGGCGGGTGACTGTCTGGGAAAATAGCTCGATGCCAGGTTTAATATTTAACCGACTAACCCGACTGGGCTTGAAGCCATAGTCGGGTTAGTCGATTAAAGGAAAGGGGCGTTTTGTTGGGAGGCGATCGCAGCTTGAGGCAAAATTGCCTATGGCAATCAAACTGGGTTGATAAAATCTCGACTTGTGACGCTCCATCGGGTGTCTGCTCCCCCTTCAAAAGAGCGATCGCGCGTCCTATCCTATAATTAAGCGATCGAACTCTACATTAATATGACCGAAAAACATAACCGCAATCCAGTATTGCTAGTTCACGGTTTAAACGATACGGGGGCTGTATTTTGCAAAATGGCTCCCTACTTGACAAATTTGGGCTGGTATGTATATGACCTAGATTTAATTCCTTGTAATGGGGATGCAAAACTCGACCATCTAGCGCGGCAAGTGTCTTACTATATCAACAATAAATTCCACCCGGAACAACCGATCGATATTGTTGGTTTTAGTATGGGAGGTATTGTCAGTCGCTATTACATACAGCGATTGGGAGGCATTAACCGCGTGCAGCGCTTCATTACCATTGCTTCTCCCCATCGCGGTACTTTTGCTGCTTATGCTTCAACTCGCCCCGGCTGCATCCAGATGCGTCCTGACAGTGAGTTTCTGTTGGACTTAAATCTAGATCTGACTATGCTGGAAAAGCTTAATTTTACTTCGATCTGGACGCCTTTGGATTTGATGATCGTTCCTGCTAATAGTTCCCAACTGCCAGTAGGAAAAGATGTTCAAGTATTGGCAGCAACCCATCCTTTAATGCTAACTGACAATCGCAGTTTACAGGCAGTCGCTATGGCACTGACAGAACCTATTGTCAGGGAAAGGGAACAGATAAATGGAGAGGAATATAACAGTCAGCCCCATGTGTTGAAACTCCCCCATGGGGGACAAACAAGAGAAATTGCCTCTTGGCGCTTGTTTGATTTGTTAGGTAAAAAAATCTGGTGAGTCATACAAGAATGCTAGTAAAACCCCTCAACTGGCATCGCCTACCTGTGCATAACCCTCAGCACCAAAAATTGCTTCTGGGTGACAGTAATATTTAAACTCTAACAAGTTATAAAACGGATCTTCTAAAAAGAAAGTCCGATGTTCGGTTAATTGTCCGACAAAACGCCGCTTGGCTTCCTCTCTAAAGCACAAGTTATTCTGTTTTGCTTGTAAAAGCAACGCTTCCCAGTCAGCTTCCCTGGTAAAAATTAAGCCAAAGTGTCTGGGATAGATGGTTTTTTGCGGTATCAGCGCTTCTTTAGTAACGTGGGCGACAATTTGATGCCCATAAAGGTTGAGAATAAGGGCACAAGGAGTTTCGCGCCCGACTTGGCAGCCTAAACCTTTGGCATAAAATTCCTTGGTTTGGGCAATATCGGTCACGGGAAAGGCAAGATGAAATAGAACTGGGTTCATCATTGGAGGCTAGTTATTAATGCTCTCTACCTTCTATTCTCTAAATCCTTGGCTGGTTGCTGTAGGATTGAATACAGTAATGCTTGCGATCGCATTCAGTCTACCCAAAAAACTCCTCACCCCCGCCGGATACCTCCACGCTTGGGTTTTAGGTGTCATCGTCTGGGGTACGCTTGGCTTTCCAGGATATTTAGTGGTAATGTTTTATTTTCTAGTCGGTTCCGGCGTCACGCGCATCGGGATGGCGCAAAAGGAAGCGGAAGGAATAGCTGAAAAGCGATCCGGTATGAGAGGGCCAGAAAATGTCTGGGGATCGGCTTTAGCTGGGACGATCTGTGCTATTGCGACTATTTTTGTCGCTTCTCCCTATCGCGAGTTACTCGTGTTGGGATATGTTGCCAGTTTCAGTACGAAGCTTTCCGATACTAGCGCCTCTGAGGTGGGGAAAGCTTACGGCAAGCGCACGTTTCTGATTACCACTTTACAACCTGTGGCGCGGGGAACTGAAGGCGCTGTGAGTTTAGAAGGGACTTTAGCTGGAATTGTCGCATCCTTTGCGATCGCTTTCGTTGCTTGTGGCGTTGGTTTAATAGATTTATTCGGGGTGGTTTTGTGCGCGATCGCAGCTTTTATTGCCACTAATTTAGAAAGCGTAATTGGTGCAACTCTGCAATCTAAATACACCTGGCTTACCAATGAAGTTGTGAATATTTTGAATACCTTGATTGGTGCGATCGCTGCCATTTTACTCGCCTTGGCATGGCGTTGGTTTAGCTTGAATTTGGTTTGAAGTTTAGGCGATCAATTCTCCATCAAACTTGCGATCGCGCATAATTTCATTTACCCTTTCTATCAATCCTGCGCGTTTCGCTTGTTTCTTGATATCTTGAGCTTCCTCGTAACACATCTCGTCCTCAATCCCGCTGACAGCTTCCTGAAACCTTTTATAAACTCGCATCCAATCATCTGCTAATTCGCGGTATTTAATTTCTTTAGCATCTAGTTTTTCATGACCTTGCGCTTGCATTAACTCGGCTACTTTAGCCTTGTTCCACATAAAAAATGGCGTCCCATCCTTGAGCGGAGTTGACTGGCAAAACCCATTTTCAATTGCTTCCTGGGTGGGCGTTCCGGTTTCCTTTGACCTCAATCCTAACTCTTTGAGTTGTTTACCCATTGCGATCGCAGACAGCCCAAACTGCTTACCCAGAACGGTTTGGTTTACCCAAATATCCGAAAACTTTGTTTTCTTTTTGCTCATATCTAATTTTTGCAGTATTTAACTCACACCCCTAAATATCGCCGCAAGAAACTTTCCAACGTTTCCATTTTGATGCTAAAAACAGACTCTAAGTTCGCTATCTCATCGCGAGTGCAGAAAAACTCGTTTCCTAACAATGTCCTAAACGTGCCTAAAGATTTTTGCGCCGAGGGGTTGATTAAACCCAACACACCTAGCACTGCATCAAACGCCAGCAGTGGCGGATTAATTATCATCGGTTCCCGGTTCAAAATGCGACCAAAAATGCGGGGAATTTCCCCTCTTTCTAAAATTTCTGATCCACCTACTGGGAAAATTTGATTGCGGGCAGCTTCAATGCTGATAGAATCTACCGCAATTCGCGCTAGATCGTCGGTACTGACAATCGACGTGCGGTTTTTGGCATCGCCTAATAGTAAATATATTCCCGTCTGGCGAAACCTTTCCGCCAAGGGTAGGAGATTGGAAGCAAATCCAGCGGGGCGTAAGATCGTGTAATTCAATCCACTTGCTTGCAGGTATTTTTCCACTTCCCGCTTGGCTTTAAATGTCGGTGCATCTTCGTATCCCCTATCAGCACCGAGTACAGAAATAAAAACAAAGTGCTGAACCCCAATTTCCTTCGCTTGGTCGATTAAGTCAATATTGGCGCGATAGTCGAGTGCTTGGGCGTTGCCATCCGAGCCGTGGGCGCTGATAATGTACCTTACACCCTTACAGGCTTT
>DNGG01000346.1:2690-13872 GCA_003486675.1 Cyanobacteria bacterium UBA11372 | reverse complement strand
CGATCTGCTGTAACGCACAGAAAGCTGCGTACTTTGGGTTCTACCGCCTCAATGCGTTCTAAGGCTTCTTTAGTTATCTCTACAGCAGAACGTTCTTTTTTGATGAGTTGTTTGTGCAACTCGCGGATGGATGCCATGCAGTCACCTCAAGACCTGGTTTCGATCTATTAAGTCCAGACTCGATCCAGTATACGGCGGTCGCTGGTATCCCGCTTCCGTAGCTTAAAAGGCAACAGACAACAGGCAACAGGCAACAGAAGGTTTTGGACTCTGATTTAAACCCCGCCCAAAACCTTCGTCCTGAACAACGGCGCTTCTCACCCACTGTGAGGAATGTTGGTGACGAGTGAAACACCGCAGTGACAGGTTTTAAAGGTATGGAACCGCCCCAGGGTTGGGACGGTTGATTTTATTGGGTTGGTGAGCGTCAGCTTTCCACTATTTCTTCGGGCGATATTTTCTTAGCTTCCCCTTTCAGGATTTGATTCCAAAGCTTTTCCGGTTCTACACCCCTTTTTTTGGCAAGGTAGGCGACGCTTTCCCTCACCTTGGGTTCTTCCTCCCGCAGTTTCTCGCACAGGAGAAAATTACCCTGAGTTGACCTAGTTCGGTCAGTTACAAAGGCGTACACAGCTAGCAAGTCATCATAGTATTCGCCCAAAGGTGCTACAAGTAACCGCTCATCTTTTCTTGCCACTGATGGTTTGACCAAAATGTATTTTCCGATGATCGCATTTTTGCCACAAAAATGACCTACGACTAAAGTCGCGGCTAGACAAACTAAGGCTGCCTACGCAGCCTGATGATGTGGGGTATGCGATCGCTCACCTCAACGAGTCAACACAGGACAATTCGGGGGAGTTCGCCACCAGCGATCGCCCATCACATTAGGATGAGAAGCGATCAGGACAACTTGGCCTTTATCGTTGATTATCCAGCCAGTGGCTTCTGTGATGCGATCGCCAACTTGATAGCCTGTCTCTTCGTTAGCTGTTTGAACCCTCACCCTTTGCGATTCAGTACGCTCTGCTGGCATTGTAATTAAATCTACTAAAAAAGCTTCACCGCCAAGAGCTTCATCAGGGCTAGGTGGAATGCCACCGCGCCCGGTGACTGCGAAGCTATTCCCTTGTCTAACAGCGGCACAGGGGTCAACAATTAGCCCTGAAACATCGACAAAATTTTGTGGCAATTCGATTAACCCAGAACTGGGGTCAACATTCGGAGTATTAATTGTTACCGTCCCGCTAAACTGAGGGCCAGCGGCAGATGTTGCAGTAATGTCGCTTTCTGGAGTATCTAGGAATGCCTTGATATCCCAGAGCAAAACCTTTTTCGGTTGCGTTCAAACTTACTAAACCAATACCCGCCATACTCCCCAATTCAATCCGTCCCTGGGGTGCTTTTACAATTCCCCCCTCTAAGGTGACATCCCCGCCTACAAGGGCTAAAGTTCTTCCCGGTTCCACTCGCAAACCCACAGCGTTATTAGAAAATTCTGGTTGCAACAAAAAATCTATATAGGTGAATTGTTCGACGGTTTCTCCTTCCACTGGAGAACGCAACGCTCTACCTTGTCCCTGCACAGTAATTCTTCCGGGATTTGACCCATATTGCAAGCCAATTGGCACGCTGATAGTTAACAAAGGAGTTGCCTGGGGATTAGCAGCGCTGAACTCTGTCCCATCGTTAAATCTAATACTACTTGCGGTACTGCCAACAAACGATCCACCAATATTTAACCGAGCATTGGCACCAAAAATAATCCCATTAGGATTGAGTAAAAATAAATTCGCCGTGCCATTAGCGCGAATCAAACCATCTATATTAGAAATCGATCCACCCGTTACCCGACTAAAGATATTTTGCACATCCACAGCATTGTTGAAGAAAGCTTCTCCACCCGTGGGGATAGAAAACTCCCTAAAACTGTGAAATAAATTGCCCCCCGCTCTAGTTCCTCCTTCAATCAAGCTCGCATTCCCCTGTGGCGTGACGATAGAATTATTAGGTAGCGTCGCATCTGGGACTATTTGCGCTATCGCATAGTTGCGGTCTGATAGACACAGCACGACGCTGCCTAGAGCCAACCAACATCCTAGAGGACTATATTTCATTTCATCCCAGTACAGTTTATTTTGATTAAATATAATATCATGTCCGATCTATTACCCACGATCGGTAGCCGGGACACGGCACGCTCAACATTATCTGTTTCTCCGGGATATCTCTGATGCCGTGTCCCTACGCAACAACTCTGTGAGGTTTTTTTATGATGGGCAATTCAACGAACATCATATAACTCTTACGCAAAGAAACCCGATTTCTAAGTCAGCGATGATTTCCGGAATCTTCAACCCTAAGATTGAATAAACTACTATCAGCAATATTATGAGGTAATACATGAAACGGATTGTATTTGGGGCGGTTACCTTCATCGGTTCCTTATTCGCAGTTAAAACAATTGCCACTCCCCCCACCCAAACCACAAATACGCCACCAGCGCCACCGAATCAACCCATAATTTTAGCCCAAAGTCGCTTCGATGCCCAATTATTACAACTCACGAACGAACAACGTCGCCGCGCCGGTTTACAACCTTTAAGACTATCCTCTAAATTAGGACAAGCCGCCCAATCTCACGCCCAAGATATGGCGCAAAATAACATTTTTAGCCATACGGGTTCAAATGGTTCTACGATGGTAGACCGAGTGAAAAAAGTCGGTTATTCCTACTCTACCGTCGGTGAAAACATTGCCGCAGGAGGCGCTACACCAGCCGCAACTATTCAACAATGGATGAACAGTCCCGGACACCGTCGCAATATCCTCAATCCTAGTTTCACAGAAATTGGCTTTGGTTACGTTGCTGCTCCTAATACAGAATATCGCCATTACTGGGTGCAAGTTTTTGGTTCTCCCAGAAATGCGAGATAGGAATTAAACCGAATTACTAGGGAAAATTAATGGGCGATCGCATGTAAAATATCGGATGCGATCGCTCATTTCCAAATCTCAAAAACCGGGTTTCTGCCTAGATCTTGCGTTACTATAAATTATTTCACAGAAACCCGGTTTTTTGGCGTCAATCAGAAACGCTAAAATAAGATATTATCAAATTAATGAGAATAATGCTTTTATGGTAGTTACTCTAGACCTTCATCCAAGCCTTGAACTAACCGACGAGCAGTTCGAGAAAATTTGTCAAGCAAATCGAGATTTAAAACTAGAGCGAACTGCAAAAGGAGATTTAGTTATTATGGCTCTCACTGGAGGTGATACAGGAAGACAGAATTTACGCTTAACAGGTCAATTTTGGTTTTGGAATCAACAAAGCAATTCCGGTGAAGGGTTTGACTCTTCCACAGGTTTTAGACTTCCCAACGGTGCGATTCGTTCTCCTGATGCGGCTTGGGTAAGATTAGATCGTTGGCAAGCATTAACTTCAGAACAACGCCAAAAATTTGTTCCCTTATGTCCCGATTTTGTGGTTGAACTAGCTTCTCCCAGCGATGAAGTAGAAGATATTCGCGAAAAAATGCAAGAATATCTAGCAAATGGTTTGCAGTTAGGTTGGTTAATCGATCCCGCAACTCAAACAGTAGAAATTTATCGCCCCAATCAACCTATAGAAATTCTCAATCAACCTGCTACCCTTTCGGGAGAAAATATCCTACCAGAATTCGTATTAAACTTAACCGGAATTTTAACCGATTAATCTCAGCGCGCGATCGCATAATTTAGGTAAAGCGATCGCGCTCCAACCAAGAGCGGCAGCTAACTGGTATAATTGAACTGTGCTTTTTGGATAAAAAATGTAGTCTCATGCAAAGTTATACCATAAAAATCAGCAGCACATCTTATAATACTCTGCAACAAATAGCTGCACGCTCAGGAGAATCAATCGAAGCGCTTCTCGATCAAGCTATTGAACAATACCGAAGACAAAAGTTTTTAGAAGCAGCTAATCAAGCCTACACAGCTTTACGCAATAACCCAGAAGAATGGGCTATTGAAATGGAAGAAAGGCAAGCGTGGGATGTCACTTTAGCTGATGGTTTGCTATGACATTAGTACAGCCATTAAAGGGCGATATATGGCTAGTCGATCTCAATCCTACACGAGGTCACGAGCAAGCGGGCAAGCGTCCTTGTCTGGTTGTATCGGTAGACTTATTTAATCAAGGGGCGTCTGGTTTAGTTGTGGTTTTGCCCATCACATCTAAAGAAAAAGGAATTCCCTTCCACGTTGAGGTTAACCCTCCAGAAGGAGGACTTACACAAAGAAGTTTTATTAAATGCGAAGATGTGCGATCTATAAGCACAGAGAGGCTTTTGCAAAAGTGGGGTGTAGTGTCTTCAACAACTATGAATGAAGTAGAAGATAGACTACGCATTCTTTTTGGTTTATAGGTGAAAAATATTTTTCAAGCTGATTAATAAAAGCGATCGCCCAAACCACCCATGCACCTCAACACATACATCCAAGGAAACGGCTTTCCCATCCTCTGCTTACACGGTCATCCCGGATCGGGTAGCAGTATGTCCGTTTTTACCAATCACCTCTCTAAACGCTTTCTAACCCTCGCCCCTGACCTGCGCGGGTACGGTCAAAGTCGGGTTAAGGTCAATTTTGACATGGAAGACCATTTAAGCGACTTAGAAGCGCTTCTAGACCGCTTAAAAATTGAAAAATTTATGGTATTGGGTTGGTCGCTGGGGGGAATTCTCGCCCTCGAATTGGCGCTGCGACACCCAGAACGAGTTACGGGATTAATTTTAATCGCCACCGCCGCCCGCCCTTGGGGCAACCATCCGCCGATCAGTTGGCAGGATAATTTATATACTGGGTTGGCTTCGATTGTGAATCAAGTTAAACCAGGGTGGAAGTGGAATATAGACACATTTGGCAAGCGATCGCTCTACCGCTACCTAATTCAACAGCATACCCCCAGCGCCTACCGCTTTCTCGCCAAAGAAGCCATGTCTGCCTACCTGCAAACGTCCCCAGCGGCGACGCGGGCGCTATCGGTAGCCTTGAAATCCGGATACAATCGCCTGGAAGATTTATCCCAGATCCAATGTCCCAGCTTATTACTTGCTGGCGCGTGCGATCGCCACATCACCCCTGAGTCCAGTCTGGAAACCGCCCGCCACCTGAAAAACTGCGAATCGCGGTGCTATCCCAACACCGCCCACCTATTCCCTTGGGAAATCCCAGATCTGGTGCTAAAAGATATCGACCGCTGGATTAGCTTACATAATTTTTAGCCAGTTCTGTAGGGGCGGGTAATTTATCGCCCACCCGCCCGCGATCGCTCACCAATTACCAATTACCCATTACCAATTACCCATTACCAATTACCCATTACCCATATGCTGGCGATGCTTGAGAGTCAATCATCTCCCCCAGTTCATCAAAGATCGTCAGTTCGGTAGGTTTGCAGCGCTTAATCGCCACAGAGATCCCTTGCGCCCCTTCCCCTTGCAAATCTTCAATGTAGCCATCCTGAGCATCCTCAGCTTCTTCATAGCTCATAAACGGGCCGAAATAATAGGTACAGCGGGGGTTCTGTGTTATAATTTCGACCCACCAAGCCAAACCCAAGAACTCTAGCATGTTGGTCAACTGTTCTTTCATGGCTTCTACTTGTGTTTAGCGATGCAACGCGGTTTCTGCCTTTTTGTTACTTTTCTTTATACTCTGTTACCTTTCTTTTTTCCAGGTATTGTTTTTCGCCTTCACCCTCTTTCTTTTTCACGGTTTCGAGCTGTAACGTATTTGACCAGCGCTGGCGAAAAAGTTCATACAGAGCCATTCCGGCTGCTACCGAGGCGTTGAGACTGGGTGTTTTGCCTTGCAGCGGAATCGAAATCAAAAAATCGCAGCAGCGTTGTGTCAGCAGACTCAAACCTTCACCTTCAGAGCCAATCACCAAAACAGTTGCACCCTCTAATCTAGCGGCGTGTATTGGTTGATTGCCATTGACCGCTAAACCGTAGATCCAAAAACCAGCCGCTTTCAATTCTTCCAGAGCTTCTCTGATGTTGACAACCCTCGCCACTGGAAAACTTTCTAAAGCTCCAGAAGCAACTTTCATCACGGTGGATGTGATCCCCACAGCGCGTCTTTGTGGGATCGCCATTCCTTGCGCTCCCAAGGCTTCAGCCGTGCGAATAATCGCACCCAGATTGTGGGGATCGGTAATGCTATCGATGACAATTATCACCGGCTGTTCGGAAGCGGCTTTTGCTCGTGCAATCAAATCCCCCAGTTCTATATATGCATAGGGTGCAATTTGAGCCGCTACACCTTGGTGATTGGCTCGGTGGGTGACTTGATCTAAGCGTTTGGGATCGACTTCATCAATTACCGTGCCATTAGCCTTAGCTTGGAGTAATAATGTATGAAAGCGGGGATCGTAACGTAACTGGGATAAAATCCAGATCCGGTTGAGACTTCGCCCATTCTCCAACGCCGACAAAACCGTGTGGCGACCGTAGATTAAATCTGTTTCTTCGCTAGCGCTAGTGGTTTCAATCGGCTTGCTCTGCTTGACGACAGGTTTAACTTCTTCAGCAGCGCTGGTGATTTTAATCGGCTTGCTCTGCTTAACGGCAGGTTTAACAACAGGCAGACGGGGACTGGGAGCGGTAGTTCGCGCGGGAGTGACGATGCGGCGCTTGCCGTTCGATTTGAAGGGCTTACCTGGATTTGGCCTGCCCTTAGCATTAGCATTACGGTCTTTATTAGTCATGAGATTGTCGGGGTTGCAGATCAACCCTAAAGTTTTTTTACTTTATTCGACTTGGCAAAGAATTCCAGCAATCTTGAGAATGATTTAACAGCTCGGCTATTGCTCTGGTTTGTTATCCAGCTCTAGTTGTGCCAATAGCTGATTTAATCGTTGGGGATCGGTGATAAACAAGTAACCCATTAAGGTTTCTAAGCTTGTCGCCTGTTGATATATTTCCCGCTCTACTCGCTTGGGACCAGAAGCCGCCGCGTTGCGCCCTCGCCTCAGTATTTCCAGTTCGGCGGGGGTGAGGTGGGGGGTGAGACTTCGCAAATGCTGAGCCTGAGTTTCTGCCCTTACCTGTGCCACCACAAGATTGTGATAGTCGTGCGATCGCTTAGGCGGCATCAGATAACGGCTGCGGATGTAAAGCTCGTAAACTGCATCCCCCAGATAAGCTAACGCCAGGGGCGAAAGTTGCTGAATTTGCGTTGCCGAGCAAACTTCTGTGAGCGGCGGATTGAACAAGCGTTGTTAGAATTAACCCAAAATGCGTGAGTAGCTTTTAACGTTTGCCATATTAACAGCGATCGCCCCCACTACACTCATTCAAGGATAGCGGGGGAGCAGATTACTGTATTGTGTCTAGGGCAGCTTGCACCGAAGGCTGCAAAGATAGAAACTTTTCCAAGCGCACGAGCTTGACAGTCTGTGTTACGCGGGGATTGGTCACTATTTGTAGACCTCCCTCCGCATTTTTAGCCTGCTTAGCTAGCTGCACCAGAGCGCCCAATCCAGAGCTATCGACAAAGTCTATCTTAGACAGATCCAAAACCACTTGCTTTGGCCCTTCGTCGATACAATTGCCAATTACTTTCCGAAAAGTCGGCTCAGAAAAAGCGTCTAATAAGCCTGTCAGGCGAAATAACTGGTATTTTTCCTTGACTTCCCGCGTGCCTCTGAGGCTAACTGTCAAGGTTAGTTGCTCGGGAATAATACCCTCCTAGCTGCTTCGTGCTTACGGTCGAGGCTGCTATACAGAACTTGACCAAACTTGTTTAAAGCTAGCCATTCAACTAAAGTTTCCTTTAGAGGGTCTGCTTCTTGCTTCAACCAAGGGATTCGGATCCTTCTTGTCCACAAGCGTAAATTCGGGTGTAGCCCACCCTATGTAATGATGAGAGCAATTTTAGCACAGTTGCTTTTTGCTTAGATCTTACCGGCTGACGCTCACAAGATGCTTAGTTGACATCAGCCGTTGCCAGTCTTGCTTGCCGCATCGCTTGGACAAACTGCTGGAACAGGTAGTCGGCGTCGTGGGGGCCGGGGCTGGCTTCTGGGTGATACTGTACAGAAAACAGGGGTAGGGATTTGTGACGCAAGCCGGCGACGGTGCGATCGTTTAAGTTAAGGTGGGTAATTTCTACATCCGCATCGGGTAAGCTCTGGGGATCGATGGCAAAACTGTGGTTTTGGCTGGTGATCTCGACTCTGGCTTGCAAACCGGCTGGTTGATTTAAGCCGCGATGACCGAATTTTAGCTTGTAAGTATCAGCGCCCAGAGATAAGCCGAGAATCTGGTGTCCCATGCAGATGCCAAATACGGGTTTCTGGCTTTTCAGCAAGGCTTTGGTGGTTTCGATCCCTTCGGTAACGGCGGCTGGATCTCCAGGGCCGTTAGAGAGAAATATACCATCAGGATTATATTTGAGGATTTCCTCTGGCGGGGTATGGGCGGGGACGACAACGACGCGACAACCGTAACTGGCTAAGCGCCGCAGGATATTGCGTTTGACGCCAAAGTCAAGGGCAACGACGGTGAGGGTTTCGCCTTCTGCTGGTTTTGCTTCCGGGTTGAACTCCCATACCGTTGTGGTAGGCTCAGACCACTCGTATATCTGTTGCGTTGTCACTTCCCGGACTAGGTTTAATCCTGCCATGCTGGGGGCTGCTTGAACTAGGGCCAGCAATTCCACCGGATCGAGAATTTCTGTAGAAATTCCACCGTTCATGGCGCCAAATTGACGAATTTTGCGGGTGAGGGCGCGGGTATCGATGCCGTAAATCCCTGGGATTTGGTGCTGTTTGAGGTAGTCGGGTAGGGATTGAGTCGAGCGCCAATTGCTGGGGCGAGGACAGATATTGCGCGCGATCGCACCCCGTACTTGAGGCCGTTCTGATTCTTCGTCCTCGAGGTTAACTCCTGTATTGCCTAATTCTGGATAGGTAAACAACACTATCTGACCGCAGTAACTCGGATCGGTCAATACTTCCTGATATCCGGTCATGCCGGTGTTGAACACGACTTCCCCAATCGTAGTTCCGGGCGCGCCAAACGACCAGCCCCGATAAGCCGTGCCATCTGCCATCACTAGCAGCGCCGGATGAGCATCAAAAAGGGGCATACTTTCAATTACTCTTTTTCGATCTTGATCCTTGCCATTATCACACGAGGGCATCGGGGAAAAAATGAAACCTTACTTAAGTGTGTCGATGCGATCGCAAAGGACATGCAATATTTTGCTCGTGGGTTTAAATAGTGATAAGTGTGGGGAAGCTCTAAAAAAAACTTTAAAAGTAATTAAACAACCTAGCGTCATGGAAAAACTTTCGCGCCAGAGTTCCGTCTTAGTTTTGCTATCAGGGGCGATCGCATTTACCAGCGTTGCTTGCACCAACGAACAGCCAAAAAGTAACTCTAGCAGTAAAACCCAGCCATCTGCGATCGCCGCTGCCCCCAAAACCACCCCAAAAGCCCAAAACCAACTCATCCAAGCTAAAAACAACGTTCCCAGCAGCGCCATCGATACTTACGAACTAGCACTCGACAAAGCAGCCAGCGCCGTCAGTCTCAGTCAAGCCGCCTCCTCTACAGACGATTGGAAAATCGTCAGCAGTCGCTGGAATGAAGCGATTAAACTACTCAAAGCCGTGCCTGCTTCCAGCAAGCATCAGCAGAACGCTAAAACCAAGTTGGCAGAATACCAAAAAAATCTCGCGGCTGCTAACCGCAAAGCCAATCCTCCCAGCGAACCCGTGGTAGCTTATAACCCAAATCCGGCAAAAAGTCAAGTCCAAAACTCCACTCCACGGGTATTTCGCGCCCCAATTATCGGACGGCTGGGTGGTACGCCAGTGATTTTGGTGACGTTTAACGGCGGGCAACAATTTCCGATGATTTTGGATACTGGCGCCAGCGGCGTGGTAATTACGTCACAAATGGCAGCTGCGTTGGGGGTAAGACCAGTAGGCAAGGTTTTAGCCAAGACACCGAGTCATAAAGCAGCAGCATTTGATGTAGGTTTTGTCGATTCGATTGCCATAGAAGGTGCTGTAATGACAGATGTGCCTGTGGCGATCGCACCCCAACTAGACGTAGGATTGCTCGGACAAGATTTCTTCGCCAATTACGATGTCACGATTAGAAGCAATGTAGTTGAATTTCACGTGCGCTAATAGGCAATAGGTAATAGGTAATAGGTAATAGGTAATGGGTAATGGGTAATGATAATCGAGCCAATTACCAATTACCAATGACCTATTAGCTCTGAAGAAATTCAACCAACTGCTCTAACTTCGACCAAGCTTCCCCGCTTTGCAAAATATCTTTGGCGCGAGCAATGCCCTGTGCGTGGTTTCCCATCGGGATCGATTCGCCTACCTGGAGTGCCAAGGATGCATTTAAAGCTACTGCATCCTGTTGCGCCTGAGTGGCTTTCCCTTGCAAAACATTGCGCAAAATTTCGGCATTTTCCTCCACGTCGCCGCCTCGCAGCGCCTCCGTCGGTGCAAAATTTATACCCAACTGTTGGGGATCGAGGGTAAATATTTGCACTTCTCCTGCCGACAGCACAGCTAAATCGGTTAGATCTGCCAATCCTGCTTCGTCTAACTTTTCCCTGCCGTGGAGAGCGATCGCTTTTTGCGTTCCCAATTGGCGCAAAGCATGGGCAATCGTTAACAAAAGGTTGGGATCGCATACCCCAATAATCTGCCCTGTGGGGCGCAACGGATTCACCAATGGCCCTAATAAATTAAACACCGTTCGCACCTTCAAACTGCGCCGTAGCGGTGCCACGACTTTCAGCGCTGGATGCCAACCTGGGGCAAACAAAAACGTAATCCCCACTTCCTTTAATGCTGCTTGCACTTTCTCGGCGGGTGCGCTCAGGTTTATTCCCAGGGCTTCCAATACATCCGCCGAACCTACCCGACTAGACGCAGATCGGTTACCGTGCTTGGCGACTCTTATGCCCGCCGTTGCCGCTACAAAAGCCACCGCAGTCGAAATGTTAAACGTTGAAGCTCCATCCCCACCAGTACCGCAAGTATCAATAATCGGGCATGGGGAACTCTGCTCCTCTGCTGCTTGGACGGGGGCGGGTTTACTGCTATTCTCTGTTTGTGTGAAAGATTCTCCGTCAAACCCGCCCCTACAATTTTGCT
>DNGG01000346.1:0-2477 GCA_003486675.1 Cyanobacteria bacterium UBA11372 | reverse complement strand
CCCTACAATTTTGCTCCCCTGCTACAGATTGAGCTTGCAAAACTTTAGCCATGCCAGTCAATTCCTCGGCTGAAACGCCTTTGGCTTGGATTGCGGCTAAAATTGCCCCCGATAGCTCTGGGGGAATTTGTTCATTTAACCATCCTTGCATTAGCTCCGACGCTTGGTCGCAAGATAGGGATTGTTTGTCTAGTAGCTGTTGCAGTAAGTTCGACCAGCTTGAGGATTCTACCGATCTCGTGATGCTGGCGGTAGCTTTTTTTACTCTATCTAAAGGCAGATTGGTCATCGACTGGCAAAGTGTTAAACTGACTGAGTTCAAAGGCAAAACAGATGCGTTCGCGTAGCTAGCCGCAAGGCAATAGCGATCGCATTTCTACCAGAGTACCGCGAATTGCGATCGCATTTTTGCTACCAGCAATTTTTCTCCAATTTCAGCACTTCTAAATATCTCACAGTTTTTCAGTAAAAATACCATAGTCATAAATTTGACAATAGTTATAATAAATATCAGCTAAAAACTATATATTTTTTTAGCCATGCTGACAAATGCTATTCACAATACAGCCAAAATTTATACCATCATATATAGTCAATAATGCTAAGTTTTTTTATCATAAATTATTCAAAGCTATCAAGAGAAAAATTAAAATAAATAATTAAGCAAATAAAAGCATACATTTCGTTGAAAACCGAAACAAAAAAGCTCAAAATATAAATATTCTTTAAAAAAATGGCGACGGGTAAGTAATAGGTGCTTTTTTGGTTAATAACTGACTCCTTGCGAGCTACTTTAGCAATCTAATCAGGTAAGAAATATGTCTCGATTTACCCAGATAGACCCGCAGTTGCTAATAGACTCAAGAGCAAATCAAGATCTATTCCGGTTATTTTTGGAACATACCCCGATTGCGATCGCGATGTTCGATCGGCAGATGCGCTACATATTAGCGAGTCGCAGGTGGTTAACCGATTACAATCTAGGTAACCAAAATATCATCGGTTGTTCGCATTACGAAGTGTTTCCAGAAATTCCCGACCGTTGGAAAAAAATCCACGAGCGTTGTTTAGCTGGGGCGGTGGAAAAAAGTGAAGAAGATTTATTTCCTCGCGCCGATGGAACTATAGATTGGGTGAGGTGGGAGATCCATCCTTGGCGCAATATTGCCGGTGAAATTGGTGGGATTATCATGTTTACAGAAGTCATCACCGAGCGCAAACAAGCAGAATTAGCTTTAAAACAAACTAAAGAGGAATTGGCAGCAAGCGCCACCCTCTTGAGTGCAGTTGTGGAAGGAATTCCCGATCCCCTATTTGTCAAGGATCTTAAAGGGCGTTACGTGATGATCAACGCTGGGGGTGCGAAGGTGATTGGCAAGTCAGTTGCAGAAATTATTGGCAAAGATGATACGGAGGTATTTCCTCAAGAAATCGGTCGTCAACTGAAGCAGAATGACCGCCGCATCATGAAGACGGGGGAAACTCAGGTACTTGAGGAAGTAGTAAACGAAAAAGGTATGACGCGAACATTTCTTTCTACAAAAAGCGTCTACCGGGATGCCCAAGGAAACATTATTGGTCTAATTGGGATCGGGCGGGATATTACCGAGCGAAAATTAGCAGAAGCAGCACTGGCAAAGGCAAATGAAGAGTTAGAAATTAAAGTCGAAGAGCGAACCCGGAAATTAAACCAAACGCTCGAGCGATTAAAAAAGGAAATTACGGAGAGAAAATTAGTTGAAAAAACTTTAGCAGAAACCGAACTACACAATCGTTATTTATTGGATCGGTGTCCGATTGGTTTAGCCTTGTGCCGTATGGATGGGAAACTGGTTTATATAAATCCGGCTTACGCTGCTATTATGGGTCGCACGGTTGAAGAAACTTTAAACTTGGCGGACTGGGATATTACTCCAGAAAAATATATACAACAAGAACAAATGCAGTTAGTAAGTTTGATGAAAACAGGACAGTATGGCCCTTATGAAAAAGAGTATATTCACAAAGATGGACACCTCGTACCCGTGGTTTTGGCAGGATTGATTGTCGAAAAAGACGGAGAACAGTTTATTTGGTCATACGTTCAAGATATTAGCGATCGCAAACAAGCAGAAGCAGCTTTACGTCAGAGCGAGGAAAGATATCGCTCTCTAGTCACGGCTACCTCTCAGATTGTTTGGGTGTTAGATGCTCAAGGACAAACAATTGATATACCAGAATGGAGAGCTTATACAGGTCAAACAGTTGAAGAAGTTAGGGGTTGGCGCTGGTTGAGTGCAGTTCACCCGGAGGATTGCGATCGCACTGCAAAAGTTTGGGCTAAAGCTGTCACCAACAAAACTTTGTACGACACCGAGTATCGCATCCGATCCTTTGAAGGCACCTATCGCTACTTTTCTGTTCGTGCTGTCCCCGTTTTAGCAGAAGATGGTAGCGTTCGCGAGTGGGTTGGCGTCTGCACCGACATCCACGATCGC
>DNGG01000524.1:2341-2558 GCA_003486675.1 Cyanobacteria bacterium UBA11372 | reverse complement strand
TACATGTAACGTCTCTACTACCGAACTTGATATAATATGATTTCCTTAAGATTACCCATAATCAAAAGCCGGGACACGGCACGATTAATGTTATCTGTTTGCTAAGGCATTGCGGGCTATGCGGGTTGAGCAACATAATTCGCCACAATCAAAGGAAACTTGTAAAACCCGCCCCTACAAAACCATTAACCATCATAGTAGAGACGTTACATGTAAC
>DNGG01000524.1:482-2039 GCA_003486675.1 Cyanobacteria bacterium UBA11372 | reverse complement strand
GGCACGATTAATGTTATCTGTTTATCCGAGATATCTCTGATGCCGTGTCCCTACGCAACTACGGGGTGAGGTTTTTTTATTATGGGCAATTCATCGTGTCGGATCTTCGCTGACTTTGACAATCAGTTTGCCAAAGTTTTTACCTTGTAATAAACCGATGAAGGCGTTAGGAGCGTTTTCCAGATTCTCCACAATGTCTTCTTTATACTTGAGCTTACCTTCTTGTAACCATTGAGAAACATCGTTGATGAACTCTCCCTGACGCTGTTGATAATCGCCCACAAGAAAACCTTTAATTAAAGCGCGTTTAACCAACAGCGGCATCAAATTAGGGCCAGGAGGAGGATTTTCTGCATTGTACTGGGAGATTAAACCAACTAAAGGGATTCTTGCCCCAAGATTAATCTGTTGCAATACGGCTTCTAAAATTGCACCCGCCGTATTATCAAAGTAAACGTCGATTCCTTTAGGGCAAGCAGCTTTCAATGCTGTATTGAGGTCTTGAGTTTTGCGGTTTATACAAGCATCAAAACCTAATTCTTTTACAACATAATCGCATTTTTCATCACTCCCAGCCACGCCTACCGATAGGCAACCTTTGAGTTTGGCAATTTGTCCGGCTACAGCACCGACTGCGCCAGAAGCAGCAGAAACTACAACCGTTTCGCCTGCTTGGGGTTGCCCAATATCAAGCAGGGCAAAATATGCCGTCATTCCGGGCATACCCGTTATGCCTAACGCATAGGAAATCGGCGCTTGATTGGGGTCAAGCTTACGCAATGTTTCGCCTTTTGATACGCCAAATGCTTGCCAGCCATCGTAACCCAGCACAAAATCTCCGGCGGAAAATTGGGGATGGTTTGATTTCACTACTTGGCTGACTGTACCACCAACCATTACAGATCCCAATTCTACCGGAGAGGCATAAGATGCGCGATCGCTCATCCTTCCCCGCATATACGGATCGAGGGATAGATAAATCGTGCGGCTAAGAACTTCGCCTTCTCCTAATTCTGGAATCGGGGTTTCAACTAGGGCGAAATCGCTTTCTTTTGGTTCCCCAACTGGGCGATTTTTTAGTAAGATTTGTTGGTTAGTTGAATTAGGCATTGATTTTTTTCCAATGCGTTGAGCATTGATTTAAGAGGACAGAAAGCGGGTTTCGACCTAGAGTAGGGGCGGGTTTAACGAGATATCTCGTGGTTCCAATGAATGGTTGGTAAAACCCGCCCCTACTTTCTTTGCGCGACGATTTTTCATAGAAACAAAGGTGATTTGCGTCAGTCCCAATCGCAGTTGATAGATTTATACGCCAACCTGTTGCAATCTCTGGTTGAAGAAGGTTTCAATTTCGTTAATTTCACCTTCACTTAAGCGGAATTCGGCGGCACCGATGATTTCTTCAACTTGTTTGGCGCTGCGGAAGCCGACAATGGCACCCGTTATAGCAGGATGTCGCAGCGTCCAAGCGATCGCAACTTCACCAGGCGATCGCCCGTGTCGTGCCCCAATTTGCCGCAGTAACTCGGCTAACTCCAAGCCGCGCGATAAGTTTGG
>DNGG01000524.1:0-190 GCA_003486675.1 Cyanobacteria bacterium UBA11372 | reverse complement strand
TTTTCCCTGTCAGCAACCCAGAGACCATTGGCGAGTAGCCAATTACACCAATATTTTCCTGCTGGCAGAATGGCAAAATTTCCCGTTCGATGTCGCGGTCAAGCAAGGAATAAGGCGGTTGTAGCGAGGTAATCGGTGCAGTTTTCTGGATGCGGCGCATTTGCTCGACATTAAAGTTAGAAACGCCGAT
>DNGG01000132.1 GCA_003486675.1 Cyanobacteria bacterium UBA11372 | reverse complement strand
TGCCCCACAAGATCGCCGCTCAGGGGATGTGTGAAGGTAGGGGCACGGCAGGAAAGTCTTTTAATCTGATGCAGAGATGCTCCATGCCGTGCCCCAAAGATCGTGGGTGCATTGATTGGCGGCATTCGGGGCACGGCAGCGAAGTATTTTAGTCTGGTACAAAGATTGTGGATGCCGTGCCCCTACAGATCCTGGGTGTGGCGATGTTTGAGGGTAGGGGCAATCATCGCCCATCTGTATAGGTTTTTACAAGCGCTTTTGTCCTCTTTATCACCAATTGTTTTTGACCACACCGATTGTGCTTTAGCCGAGTAACAGGCACACTAAAGAATGGCTGCTTGGCTTGAAGCGATTGTGAGGACTAATGCTGAAGCAACTGAAAAACCCAATTTCTCTAGCTGTGGGTGCAGGAATATCGGTTCTGGTGCTGGGAGCGGGTTTCGCGGTAGTAAGATGGAATGACGTGCAGCGGCTAGTCCCTCAATTAGGGCAGTTGCAGCAGCTAAACTCGAATTCAGAAGCGCCACAACAAGAACAAGAAGATCCTAAATCCGCCGTTTTGCCCTTGGCGACAGTTTCCCCCCAACAGAGGGCGTCTCAATTAGAAGCGATCGCATCCGGGGCATCTTCCCTCGAACAAAGTCGCGCCCGCTATCTCCTGGCAAGCGACTCGATCGCCCAAAAGCAAGGCAAAAAGGCGCTGTCTTTATTAGAAGGATTAGAACAAGATTATCCGGTAATGGCTGCTCACATAGCGATGAAGCGCGCCCAAGCTTATGAAAGTATGGGAGATAAACCCAAAGCAACGGCTGCTTGGCAAGAATTATTAGCAAAATATCCCGAAAACCCGGTGGCGGCGGAAGCGCTGTTTGTTTTGGGGCGGAAAGATACCCAACTTTGGGATCGAGCGATCGCTTCTTTCCCCAGTCATCCCCGTACAATCGAAATTGCCCGCGAACGATTAAAGAAAACTCCGAATCAATTATCCCTGTTATTGCTATTACTCAAACACGACCAAGATAGCCGGGATATCGGTACGGTTTTAAATCAACTCAGGATTCAACATGGGGCGCAATTAAAACCAGAAGATTGGGAAGCTATTGCTTTTCTCCACTGGCAGCGTCGAGAATACGGAGAATCTGGAAAAGCTTACGCTAAAGCACCCGCGACGCCCCGCAACGTTTATCGCGCCGCTAGGGGACAGCAGTTGGGCGGGTTTAAAAATGAAGCGATCGCGCTTTATCAACAGTTAATCCGCGACTTTCCCACGGCTAAAGATACTGGCTTGGGATTAATCCGTTTATCCCGCATATCTCCACAGCAAGATGCCCTAATTTATCTCGATCGCGCGAGCAAAGAATTTCCCGATCAAGCTGGGGCAGCGCTGTTAGATAAATCTAAAATTTTAGATAAGAATAACAATACCAAATCGGCCTCGCAAGCCCGTCAATTAGCCCTGAAAAAATACGGCAATTCCGATGAAGTAGTGCAATTCCGTTGGGAAGCAGCCCGTCAGCGAGCCAAAGCCGGAGATTTTTTAGGTGCTTGGCAATGGGCGCAGCCAATTACTCGCGAACACCCCGAAAGCGAATTAGCACCAGAAGCGGGTTTTTGGGTGGGCAAATGGGCGGCTAAATTGGGGCGTGCAGCAGAAGCCCAAACTGCTTACGAATACGTCATCAGCCGCTATCCGGAATCATACTATGCATGGCGGTCGGCTGGCGAATTAGGTTGGAATGTGGGGACGTTTACCACAGTACGCGAGTTAATTCCCCAAATAGTGCGCCCGCCGGAAAAACCCTTGTTGCCCGCAGGTTCTGATGCGGTGAAAGAACTGTATCAATTGGGACAGAAAAAAGATGCGCGATCGCTCTGGCAAGCCGAATTTAGCAATTACATTCAACCCACCATCGCCGAACAATTTACCGACGGCGTACTGCTGTTAGGAGTAGGGCAAAATATCCAAGGAATTACTCAACTCGAAAGTTTGGGATGGTGGCGCGATACGGATGAAGAAAAAGCCCAACTAGCCGAACTCAAAAAACAACCCGAATATTGGCAAGCCCTTTATCCATTCCCCTATCTAGAATTGGTGGAAAATTGGTCAAAACAGCGCCAACTTAATCCCTTATTAGTCATATCCCTGATCCGCCAAGAATCGCGCTTTGAAACCACCATCCGTTCCGTTGCCAATGCGATTGGGTTAATGCAAGTTTTGCCTTCTACCGCTGCCTGGATAGCGCCACAAATTAACCTGAAAAATTATGCACTAGAAAATCCCAACGATAATATCAACCTCGGCACTTGGTATCTCGATCACACCCACGAAACCTACAACAATAATTCGCTTTTAGCCGTCGCCAGTTACAATGCTGGCCCCGGAAATGTATCCAATTGGATACAAAAATATGGCTTAAACGATCCCGATGAGTTCGTGGAAGATATTCCTTTCCCAGAAACCCAAGGTTACGTCAAACACGTGTTTGGAAACTACTGGAACTACATGCGATTTTACAATCCAGAAATCGCTCAAAAATTACAACAGTTGCCGCCAACAAAGTAAGACAATTATACCCTGTTGGTTAACCAAACTAATAGCTAAAAGCTAAGCAATTAGCTATTAGCTATTAGCAATTCAATTCATGTCGTTCTGATCGATTAAAGTCTCGCAAGTATTCCAATCTGTTTTTAACGCAGCAACAGAAGCTTGAAAGTCAGAGTTATAGGGGCTATGACAAAC
>DNGG01000183.1:3915-4378 GCA_003486675.1 Cyanobacteria bacterium UBA11372 | reverse complement strand
CATTAGCTATTAGCCATTAGCCTTACCAGATGCCATAGCAGGTATGTCTTATTAGTTTGCCAGATATTTTAATTAAAAACAACCAGAAAATCTCAGGTATTTAGAAACGTTTCAAATTCTCCATTTTCAAAAACCTCATAAAATCTCAGTAAAACTCAGTTGATCTGCCGAAATATTAGATTTTTTTAAAAATAAATTTAATTCATCATATTTTGGCAAAAAATTCATTCCTGGGTGAGATTGCTAGAAGCAAAAATTTGTGGTGACTAAGGGGCGGTTTGCAACATCTTTTTCAATTTCTGGTTAGGCAAGTGCTTTTTTTACAAAATTTGCCACTTCAGAACTGAATTATCGCATCTGTTTCGATCGGTAGTTTGCGATCGCACCACTGGTCATTTCCAGATTGGGCGATCGCTTCCTTGTTCTAAAATGAAACCATAGATGTCCTTAAGATTACCCATAA
>DNGG01000183.1:0-3637 GCA_003486675.1 Cyanobacteria bacterium UBA11372 | reverse complement strand
TTATGGGCAATGAGCGCGGACATTATGAGAGAGTTTGCTGGGTTTTCCCACAGACGAGCAAATGATAAAGAATTGACCGGACATGATATCGCTTACGAAAACTGCAAACGTTGAACTTCTTGATAAATGCCATTCTGATTCGATTGTTCGGAATTGTGGGGGCAGCGATCGCCACTAGCTTTACAATGATAGTTTGGAATGTTTGGTTGAGTTTTCTAGTAGTTAAATATATTGGCGTGCGTCCTGCAATTTTTTACAGCTTGTTTGAGCGACACAGCCAAGGTGATTAACTGCTTCAATGTTTCTTTTTGTCATAGCATGGGAGTAGAATAACTACGTTTAGTGAGTAATTTAGATGACCGAGATCAAACGTCAAGTTATAGCAATGGGAGGAGGTGGATTCTCAATGGAACCTGAGAACCCGCTACTCGAGCGATACATCATTAAGCAAGCTCGTAAAACTAGACCATCTGTATGTTTTCTACCTCATGCCACAGATGATGCAGTTCGATATACTTTCAAGTTTTTTAAGGCATTCACCCAATTAGATGCCAAGCTTACCCATCTTTCATTATTCCATCCATAAACAGCAGATATCGAATCATTTTTGATGGAGCAAGATGTTATTTATGTGGGTGGAGGCAACAGGAAAAGTATGATCGCCCTATGGCGTGAATGGGGCTTGAATGATTTTCTCCGCAAAGCCTACGAGAACGGCACAGTATTAGCAGGTATCAGTGCAGGTGCAAACTGTTGGTTCGAGCAATGCAGTACAGATTCAATTCCTGGAAAGTTCAGCGTATTGTCATGTTTGGGAATTATTCGTGGGAGTTTCTGTCCTGATTATGATGGAGAAGTTAAGCGACGACAATCTCTGCATAAGTTACTAAGTGAGAATGAAATAATCAGTGGATATGCAGCAGATGACGGAGTGGCGGCACATTTTATTAACGGTGAGTTAGTTTATGCAGTCAGTTCGCGTCCCCACGCTAAAGTTTATCAGGTTGGTAAAGTGGATGGAAAGGTAATAGAAGAGGATCTCGAAACCTACTATCTAGGCGAGTAAAAAACAGCGGGTAATCCTTGTCTAGCGATTCAATCACTTAACTTCGAGAAATATAATCAGGACTAAAGCTGCGTGTCACAATCGGTGGTTGGTGCGTGACGCTACAAGTCTAATTGCTACGTTCAAATATTCTCGCAGCGTCACGCACCCGGAGCGAAAAAATATGCCAGGGGCTTTAGTCCTAATAATATGAGCAATGTGATGCAGGGAGGATGTCTTTGTGGAGCAGTGAGGTACGAGTACTTAGGCGAACTTGGTTCGGCAAACTACTGTCATTGCCGCGATTGTAGGAAGACGACGGGTGGTGCTTTCAACATTGGTGTTTGGGTTGATGCAACTGGGTTACGAATACTTACAGGTCAAGTGAGAAGCTTTACAAAAATTGGGGAAAGTGGTAAGAGAATCACTCGCGAGTTTTGTCCAGAATGCGGTTCTCCACTCTTGACAAAATCGCCTTCAAAGCCGCAATTTGTAAAGATTAAAGCGGGAAGTTTAGACGCTCCCAGCCAGATTAAACCCGCCTATCAAAGTTGGATGACTTCAGCGGTATCTTGGGCATATATATCTGCCGATTTGCCCGGTTATCTGAAAAATCGCATTGAGTAGAGAAACTCTAATATCCATCAGGCAAGAAGATCCTAATTAGAGCGATCGCATTTGATGGCTCATCCTTGTAATTCCAAACGCAATGCTAAAGTTTAGCAGTTATTTCGGTGGTTTAATTGCAGTTAGCAAACAGCATATTCGGTAAATTGCCGTTTGAAGGGAGACTTAAACCCTAAAACTATATCCTTCTGCGGCACTCCAGCCTCAACTAATTCATTGGCTACTCCCACTTCTGTTCCATCACTCTGAATCCAAATTTTTTCATCCTTGATATCAATATGAATTAGGCTCCCATATTCTCGTCGTTGGTCGTGCCAACCCACGAGCATACATCGGTTGCCGATCGTTCTTCTTCATAACCGGAATCATCCGCTCCGATCGTAAAGCTGCCGCCCTCAATCAGCGCCATCCCGCTCGGACAGAGACTTGCTGCCAAGGCATTGAGCGGACTGGCGAAGGCGATTAGACATAGGAAGAGAGCGATCGCCAGATGAAAATAACGGTTAATTAATCGATCTTTCACCATCAACGTTGCTAAAAATATACTGCAAACTAGAACGGAATCATTTGGTCGATCGCTTCTCCAAACGCAATTTAAAGGCACTGCAAAACTACAATCTTGAACTGACGAAGGACTGATACCAAATCCATCTCGACAACCCCTGTTATCTTCTTCTTCTTTCTTTGTGTTCTACCCAACGGGTGCGCCTCTGAAAGCGTCTATCGCGTCTAATTCGCTACCCTTGAATCGCTCTTGCGCATCCGCGCCGCTGCGCGAACGCTAACGCGGTTCAATAGTAATAATTCTGCCGGTGTGAAGCGCCTATTGTCCTTGGTTCGTGCCATTACATCCTTAGCCAATAAAAAACCCCCCGCATGGGGGGCTTGCCGGACTAATTTTTGTCTGGGCAGAAGGTTGAACCAAACCCACCCCAACCTTAATAAGCGTCCTGCAACTCGTAAAAATCTGGCGAAATGTAATCCTTTCGCAAAGGCCAACCCACCCAATCTTCTGGCATTAAAATCCGTTTCAGGTTCGGATGCCCTTCGTAAACAATCCCATACATATCGTAGGATTCCCGCTCTTGCCAATCTGCGGTTTTCCAAATCCAGTAAACCGAAGGTACCACCGGGTTTTCCCTTGGTAGAAACACCTTTACCCGCACTTCCTCTGGACGATCCGCATTATCGCTGACTTTGATCAGGTGGTAAAAACTGACCAATTGCTGTCCTGGCCCTTCATCATAACCCCCTTGACACTGGAGGCAATTAAACCCGTAGGCATAAAGAGCAGTAGAAATCGGGATCAGAAATTCAGGCGGAACTTTAATCATTTCCACCCCTAAATGATCTGGCCCCAAAAACTCGTGTTCAAAGCCGTTTTCCGTCAACCAGCGGGAGATTTTACCCGCTTCTACAATTTGAGACTCATCAGCCACGGTTGACTTCCTCCTTCTGGGCTGCCTCCAGCGCAGGTACGGGTAAGCCGAAAGCTTCCGCCAATTCTGGCGGCGGTGCTTCGCGAGTCGGCGCTTGCATATACTTACCCGTCAAAATATCCGGCACGACTTTCATCTTGTGAGTCGTGCTGTAATAGCGGTGAATTTGCTGTAATTTTGACCTTTCTTGGATCGAATCGTTGGAAATCTTCTTCCGCAGCTTGATAATCGCATCCATAATTGCTTCTGGACGCGGAGGACAGCCAGGGATATACACATCAACGGGAATTAGTTTATCCACGCCGCGCACCGCCGTTGGCGAGTCCACGCTGAACATGCCGCCAGTAATCGTACAAGCGCCCATCGCGATGACATACTTAGGTTCGGGCATTTGCTCGTACAGGCGAACCAAAGCAGGCGCCATCTTCATCGTAATCGTCCCCGCCGTGATGATTAAGTCAGCTTGCCGGGGGCTAGAACGAGGAACCAAACCAAAGCGGTCAAAATCGAATCTCGAGCCAATCAA
>DNGG01000128.1:1777-13076 GCA_003486675.1 Cyanobacteria bacterium UBA11372 | reverse complement strand
CTCGGACAAATAGATAACGTTAATCCTGCCGTGTCCCGGCTGGTGATTATGGGTAATCGACCGGAGATGATATGACAAGCTGGCAATTAGCAATTAGCCATCCGTAAGCTACCGATACTACCGGATATAATATCACCCAAAGAAAGCGGGTTTCTCTGAGTTGATCCGAGCCAGAAACAAAGGTGATAGAAATCTGGGTTTTAATTACGCAAATCTCTACATTGAGGAACTCCAAACGCCGAAGGACTGGGAGTAGTTTGGGGCAGATGGGCGACCAATTCCACTTGCCCCGATGCATTAATTATCCAGCCAGTTGCTTCGACAATGCGATCGCGAGGGGAGATAGAAGAGGACGCGGGGAGTGAGGAGGAGGCGGGGACTGTTGCGCTTGACCTGTTTCCTTGGTTAGATAAATTCCCTGGTGCATAATCTTGCAAATCTCGCCATACCGCCCATCCGGAAAGCGTCGCCGTTGGGTCTTCTGGTAAGCCGCCGCGTCCGGTGACGGTAAAGGAATTGTCAGAAGCGGCAGCACAGCCAACCACGATTTGGTCGCTGGGATCGTTGAATTGGTTGGGTAATTCCACCAATGCAGCGCTGGTATTGACATTGGGGGTAGTAATCGCTACGGTGCCGGAAAGGCCAAATTGGGAACTGGCGGTAATGGTGCTATTGGGAGCTTGAAACAGTCCTTGGGTGGCAATCTGGATATTGCCGCCTTGACCTTGGATGGCATTGGCGCTGATTTGGCTATTTTCCAGCAGTGCCAAAGTGGTTGTATTGACGGCGATATTGCCGCCGTTGGCGGAGCCGGTGGCGTTGGTGGTGATGTTGCTGTTGCGGCTTAGTTGTATGTTATCGGAGTTTAAGGTGATGTTGCCGCGATCGCCTGCGGTGGTTGCGGCTGAGAGGATGCCACCTTCGAGACGAATCGAGTTAGCAGAAACGTCTAAGTTACCTGCACTGCCTGATTTAGTACTGCTGACTGTAACTTCAGCCCCATTGCGAATAGTTAGGCGAGCGGTATTAATTGTCAAGTTACCTGCATTACCCTCGCCAAAGGTACTAGCATTCAAACTACTGGGAAACTGACCATCTCTTGAGGTGCCGCTCACTTCCACCGATTCCGAGGCATTGATGAATATATTCCCTGCCTGCCCCGTGCTAAAGGCTATCACTTGTATATTGCCACCATCTTGCACAATTAACCGCCTTGTATTCACGTTTACATCTTTGGCGTCTCCATCGCCTGTGGAGCTAGAAAACATAGAGCTTTTCACTATCCCAGTTTCTGAAGCACCCAAGACTTCCACTGACTCGAGCGCGTTCACGGTTAACGTTCCCCCGTCTCCTCCAAACAAAGGATTGGCAGCTACTATGCCACCCTCACGGATACTCAACCGCCTGGTTTCAATTCTCACATTGCCAGCAACCCCATCCCCTACACTCGCTGACGATATGTAGCTGGCAATAGCCTGCTCGCGAAAATAGAGTCGATCGAAGGGGAAATCGAAGCCAAAAGGAAAGAATAACTCAGGTTTTGTGCCAATCAGTATCGATCTGCCCAATACTTCCACTGATTCAGAGGCTCTGATTAATATATCTCCTCCCTCACCTTTGCCAAAGGTATAAGTAGATATCTCTGACCCTTCAACGATCAACCGCTTGGCATCAATTATCAAGTTGCCAGCCCGACCCGCTGCAAATGAGGCGGTAGTTAAGGTTGTCCTTACAGGGATCAAAATTCCTGCCGCTGCTATACGGGGATCGAGGGGGCCATCGACAAGGGTATTTCCAATTAATTCCACCGATTCAGAAGCATTCACTACTAAAGTACCGCCAGGATTCGCGCCCAAGGTATTCGAGCGAATCAAAGAACCCTCACTCACAGTTATGCGCCGACCCTGTACGTGAATTTCACCGCCCCCGTCTCCACTAGCATCGATAACTGCCAGTCTAGAGAGTTGGATATCTTGGAAGTTAGTTACTCCCTGGTAATTTAAGCTCAGGATTTGGGGATTTTCTGGCTGTTGGACAATCTGAACTTGACTGTTGGCTCCCACACCTCCTACTTCGATGCGTCCACCCGAGGCTTGATCTACAACGATGGGGTTGCCGTTATTGTCTATCAAGGTGGCTCCCACATCTGATAGATTGATGCTGCCAGCTGCCGAGGTGAGGTAGCCGCCTTCTAACCTGACGTCACCCCCAACCAGGGCTAAGGTTCGTTCCGGCAGCACTTGAAGACCCACAACTGTTTCCTTACCGTCAGCCCCCAACCGAGTCGCTTGGGAGCGATTGACAATGCTCCCTGGATTGGCTCCAAATTGCAAGCCAATCGGAACATTTACTGTTAGCAAAGGTGTGGCGTTGGGTTGGCTGGCGCTGAAGAAGCTGCCATCTGAAAACAGCAGGCGGTCTGCGGTGCTGCTCACAAACGAACCGCCAATATTCAATTTGGCATTAGAACCGAAGACAATACCACTGGGATTGATTAAAAACAGGTTAGCGTTGCCGTTAGCACGAATCACTCCGTCGATGTTAGAAACTTGTCCCCCGGTAACGCGGGTGATGATGTTGTTGATGGTGAGAGCGTTGTCAAAAAGGGCTGTTTCTCCAGTGCGGACGTTAAATTCCCGGAAGCTGTGGAACAGGTTGCCCCCTGCCCCAGTACCTCCTGTAATGCGCTGAACTTGCCCTTCAATGTTGACGACTGAATTATTAGGTAAGGTGGCATCGGGGACGATTTGGGCGGAAACAGGGAACGAGCTAGCCAGCCATCCTAGAGCCAGACTGGTAGTGAATTGAAAGGTTGCTTCTAGTGGTTTCATTCGGATAGTGATAGAAGTCAGGCTGAACAGGGACTAGAAATTACTCTCTGGTCGAATGAAACCAAAGCGCCGATCCAGAAACTCCGTCTCGGTTTGTGGAAATCCAGGATTGTGAGGATCTTCCTGAAAATACTTGAAATTTGACTCCAGGAAACTAATAAATGTTTGGCTTTGAATATGTTGACTCAGCGCCTCGACATTTTCGTAACTCTCGACAAACACGATTTCTTCTTGCTTCTCCAAGGGTATCGGAGGCGGTGGAGGAGAGAGGGGTTTACCTTGGCTGTCTATTGGAGTTGGGGCTTGCAGATGAACGATATACATCAACACTCCGGATTCAGTTTTGGTATTCTCTACCAATTCCTCTAAGGCGGTGAGAAGTTCTTCTGTACAGCCGTTGCGAAGTTTCCATTTTGATACAAGTGCAATCATTTTGTTCTCCTAGCTTTCAAAGTGAGGGTAGATATCTTGCTCAAACAATTTCTTGATTGCTTCTGAACCAGTTTTGTTGACAATATCCTCGTAATCTTGCTGCACGCTGTAGTCAGTTCTGGCGGGTGGCGTTTCCAATTTACTCAACCAAGTTGTGTGAATGGTTACTCCCATATTAAGTCGGGGATGGCTAAGCCGATAACGCGGCCCAGCACTCAAGTTTTTGCCATCAAAGATCCACAGTTCGCACTTTTTATCAACCACAGGATTATAGGACAAGTTTTCATCAGACGAGGGCTTGATGTCGTAGAGAACCATGCACACAATATAACCATTAGTAGGATCGTCAGTATTAGGGCGAGGGATAAACTGGGGAGAATTACCGAAATAACCTTGAGGGAAAAGGTAAGAGTCTTCAATCGTTAATTTCGGTACTGTTGAGGTGCGATCTGCGTGCATCCGCAGCAAATTTGCAGGCTTGCCCGCTGCAATGCTTTTGACTATCTCTTTCACGGGCATTTCTCGATATTTGTAATCTTTGTACATCTCATAGATGAACTGGCTCAACAATTCAGGCCAAGCACCCCAGCAATTCCAGTAGATATCAGTAAACTGGTTGGGCTGAAATCCTGCCCATGCGTAGAGTGACAGGGAAAAAAGGTATTGTTTTTCTTTTGATTCTAAGGATTCAAAATGGTCAATAGTCACGTAATGGCAAGCTTGTTTTTGTTCTGGATCGCTGGCAAAGTCTTTTAATTTTTCCACGTCGATCGCCCAACAACCCAAACGGTTGATATCCATAGGAGAGACAAACATTCCGCCTCGTTCTTTCAATTCTTCAGTTTCCGAATCACCAGGATAATAAGATTGGTCGTTTCCGTGGAGAAATTCTGCTGGATCGGAAGCAGCAGTATGTCCAGCAAACAGGGTGATTTTGCCATCGGGGTTTTGATAATCGACTAGAAAATGTGCGGTTTCGGGATAAATTCTCACTCGTTTTGCTGTCACGGTACTTACATTAGATTTTAACTGAGCGCGGGGAATGATATAGAGATCGGTATAGGGTAATTGCGGATAGCTGATGTATTTGCGGAGGCAGCGCAAAGTTGTTTTTAAGTATTTGAGCCAGCGCTTTTGGGAAACTATCTGGGGAAGTAAATCTTCAATGGTTATCTTGAAAGCTGAATCTGACAGCACTATGTAGTCTTCTGTTACTCCCATTTGATGCAAGCTTTGCAAAACTTTTAACGGTTGATTATCCTCGTCCACAACTTGCCATTGCTCGATATCAGTTCCAGAACCAGTCCAGCGGTTAATACAGATAAAATCTTCTCCTAGAGGCTTAATTTTAAATACAACTTTCATTATCAAGAGTAAAACCCCAAATTCAATCTGCCAAAATACACTGAGGAAACACTCAACAACTGGCTTGATAAGTGGAATGTTAAAGTAGCGATCTACAAATTGTTTGACATCAAACTTTAATGCGCTCACTACCTGTAATATTGTTTTTAATGACTTACTGCCATTGACAGTAAACATTTCATTAGTGTGAGTATCAAATGCAGGATGTGCGGCACTAAGAAGCGGGGGAAATACCCAAGTGAATAAATTTTCTTTGATCAGCGGCTGCCATTGTTTATTCCATCCAATCGGTGCAACCAGTCCCAGAGTACAGGGATCGATCTCGTAAGGACGACCAACATCCCAAGTAACCAACAAACGCTCGCTACCATTGGAAAATTTCATCGGTAAAAAAGCTGTGTTCAAGTAGTTGCGAGCGCCTAGCAATAAAGATACACGGGTTAAACCAAAATTCCTGAACTTGAGGAACCAATCTTCATAAGAAGAAAACATTTCTTGATACAGACTATTAGTTTCAAGTTTCGTTTCAAACGCTTTGTCTGCGTAGTAGTCTGGCGTTTTCACGATTCGAGTTGCCATCCATGCTTTGCCCTGTTCTTTTTTTTGTTCGCGACCAGCATTTTGAGTGGTTTGATGAAAATCTAGGCGGTAAATCATACCCTCGCCATTAATCAGTGAAACCCAACCATCTGGATCGTAAGCAGGTTCAACAACAAAGGGGCGATCTTTTGGATCGGGTTTGTAAGATTTAGTACAACCGACTGCACCCACAATAAATACATGACCCTGTAAGTCTTCTGGGAGTTCGCAGATGTTTTCCGTCATTCCCTCTTTAACGATTAACTCTAGAGGTTCATGTTCGGTATCTTGTCCGTAAAATTCTTCTCGACTTACGGATAAGACCGCTTTGGGCGATCGCACCGCTTCTAACTGTTCTGCGTTCAAATTTGTTGCCATCGTTCTACCTACCTCAAACCAGAGTAAACAATCAGTCGGATACATCCGACCGAATTGGTCGGAAAGCTATACCAATAAGCGTACAGAAAATTAAAAAATTTACTAAGAAGGAAGAAGTAGAAAGCACCAATCCACGCAGCGCCCTGACTTCAATCCCAAAACTTAACTTGTGCAGTCTTCCCGACTTAGCTTTTAATTTGTCCTATAAATATAATATACGCAAAGTTCCCCGAGCAGCTAGTAGCAATCAAAACCCGATCGATTTAAATTTTTACAATTATACTATTGACAAAAGGGACGGGAAACCCTCGGATTCTACAACTGGGCTACCCACTTTCAGGTTTAACAAAGATTTACCATAAATTTAGTATAATACATAGCAGTTTTTTAAGTGACGAAAAAAGCCGCATCGAATACAAGCTGCTGGTAGGACGGTTGGTTGATGGGATGCGATCGCACGCAATCTTCTCTAAATTAAAGCCCGATCAATTGCGATCGCGCCTTTCTCGGAATGTCAATGCCTTTAATTAAAATAAAAAAAGGTAGGTTGGGTTGAGCAAATCAACGCAACCTACACAATGTAGTTATGTCCTTTTTTCTTGAAATCGGGTTAAAAAATATCCTAACAGATCTAGTTGGTTTTTTTTAGGGTAAAAAATTTTTTCCGACTTTTCCGACTTTTCCTAGTTTTCAGGACTTACGTTATATAGAAACCCGGATGGGTGAACCTAAGTCCTGACCAAATATAGTGGAATGGAGGGTGAGAGCGATCGCTAACTTTTTTATTTAGTAGTAGGTCTGATTTTTGTAATAACAAAATGTAAGTTGAGTCGAGGAACTAGACCCAACTTACATGATTCTACTTAAGTCCCTTTTTTGTTGGAATCGGGTTAAAGACTATATTAGTTGATCCAATTTTATTTTCCAAGGGACAATACTATTTTCCCGACTTTTCCGACTTTTCCGACTTTTCCGACTTTTCCGACTCTAGATGTTAATCTGTAGGACGATCGAGGATAACAGGCGTTGGATGGCTGCTGCTTCCGGCTTGGGGTGGGTGGTTTCACAGAGGATGGCTGTGGGATGCTGGCAAGATCGACAGCAAAGCGATCGCTCACCTTAGAGCGGATTGCTTTTCGAGTGATACAGCAGATTGCAAGCTCGTCTAGGTACAGCCTTGTGGCGCAGCGGTGTACCTCATGCGCCTGCAATCGGCTATATCATGTCCGGTTGCATCGGCATCGCACGCTTATGGCGGGTTTATCAACACAATTCGCTTGCGAGCAAATATTCCTGGTAAAACCCACACCGTAAGCACCATTAACCATACAAGTCCGATACGAAGGGACTCGATATGAGGGAAAGCGCGATCGCTCAGCGGTGTGCCTCTTTTGGCTGCAATCCGCTATAATACTCAAAAATAGATGTCCTGATGATTAGTAGTAAAGAATGGGCGTTTTGATGGCGAAAAGCTCAATCGGAACTTATTAACTTGGTTACTTCTGAGTAAAACGCCAAATTCCATCCCAATTATCGGGAACCCCCTGCTCGAATAATTGCTCAATGCGTTCCAGGTATAGCGCCGCCGTTTTATCTTGATTATTGATTGCCAACACGCGGTCAAAATACTCTTTTGCTTGCTCAAGTTTACCCTGACGATAATACTCTAAACCCCGCTCAAAGTCTGGTTGAGTTTGTAATTTTAACTTCCTCACCTCTTCAACTTCCGCATCCAACACTTCATAAATGTCAATTGGTTCGTTTTTGCCTTTAACAATAGCCTGGTCTAGAAAGCGAATTTGGTATTGCTCCGCGTGGCTCAATTTCTCCAAAACTTGCCCGGAAATTAACAAAGAAACTCCATAAAACTTGGTCAAGCCTTCCAAACGAGCGGTAAGGTTAATCGTATCGGAAAGCGCATCGCTTTGCATCCGATTGTTGACGCCAATAATTCCCACCATGATGTAACCCAAATGAATGCCAATGCCGATTTTAATTGGTTTATGGCCTTCTTCTTGACGATGTTGATTGTATTCTCGGACTTGGGTGATTTTAGCAATTCCCGCTGCGACTGCATCATCTGCACCGTTGGGGAATACAGCCATCATGCCATCACCCATGTATTTGACAACCAAGCCATTATGCTTTTCAATTTCGGGACTGACTCGCCGCAGATAAGCATTGACAAAGTTGAAGATTTCTTGGGGAGTCATGGTTTCGCTCAGGGTGGTAAAAGAACGAATATCGCTAAACATGATTCCCATTTCTTTACTAACTTGGTCGCCTAACTTGACATCGATAATGCTCTCTCGGCTGAGAAAATCGAGATATTCATGGGGAACAAAGCGTCCGTAGGCATTGGTGATTTTCGACAATTTGAGGTGAGTCTTAACTCGCGTCAACAATTCATCTTTAGCAAAGGGTTTGGTGATATAATCATTAGCTCCAAATTGGAAGCCCGTGACTAAATCGGCGACTTGATTTTTAGCAGTCAACATGACGATGGGCAACTGTTGGGCGGGGTATTTTTCCCGCACTTTGGCGCAGACTTCATAGCCTGACATATTGGGCATCATCACATCGAGCAACATCAGGTCAACAGGTTCGTCGTCTGCAAGTGCAGCTAAAGCTTCTTTTCCATTCAATGCTTGGGTGATTTTGTAATTGTGGCTCGCAAGGTGATTTTGCAAAACTTGCAGGTTGATCGGTTCATCATCGACAATTAAAATGTGAAAATTTCCTTCAGCGAGGCTATGATTTGCAGCTGCGGTTTCTGCCTGGTTTGCTGATGAAAGGTTCGCTTCGCTGACGGGGCGGCGAATCGTACTTACAGTGGGGGCAGTGGGGATATCTTCAAAAGGTGCGTCGGAAGTAGGGAGGGTAAAGGTGAAATGCGATCCCACACCGACTTCTGATTCGACCCAAATTTTGCCGCCGTGCAGTTCGACTAACTGTTTGGTGATGCTCAGTCCCAATCCTGTACCGCCATACTTGCGAGCGGTAGATCCATCGCCTTGTTCAAAGGATTCAAAGATCCGGTCTTTTTGAGCTGCGGGGATGCCAATTCCGGTATCGGAGATGGTAATTGCAATTTGTTTTGGTAATTGGTAATCGGTAATTGGTAATTGGTTTAATTCTGACTCATTACCGATTACCAATTCTGCTGAAACTTTAACCGTTCCAGACTCGGTGAATTTGATGCCATTACCGATCAGGTTGAGGAGAATTTGTTGCAGGCGATCTTCATCCACATAGGCGGAGGGTAATTCGGGAGAAATTGCATTCACAAGTTTTAGATCTTTGCGTTCGACCAAAACTTGGCTCAGGGTCAAGACGAGTTCAACAATTTTGTGGATATTGACGGGTTTGAGTTGCAATTCTAAGTTTTTGTGCTGTAGTTTGGAGAAGTCGAGGATATCGTTGACTAGGTTAGAAAGGCGATGTCCGCTTTGGGCAACCATCCACAGGTTGCGTTCCTGAAGTTCTGTGAGCGTTCCCGTAGCTCCTTCCAACATCGATTCGGCAATACCAATAATGCCATTAAGGGGGGTTCGCAGTTCGTGGGAGGTATTGGCTAAAAATTCATCTTTGAGTTTGTCGAGTTGTTGCAATTGTTGATTTTTGATTTCCAAAGTCTGTGCGTATTCTTCTAGCTGCTGATAGGAGAGTTTGAGGTTGTTCCAAAGCGTGGCACCGATGCTGATAACCGCAGAACCCGCTACTGCAACTAGGGGTGTAAATACAGGGATTAACCAACCCGATAAAAAGGCGATATAGCCGCTGGTGATTATAATGATTCCAGAAATTAAAATACCACCGACTGACACCCATTGCCGACGCACGTAGAGGCAACCAAGCGCGGCACTCGTTCCAGACCAAAATAGAATTAGCAGCCAATTGAGGGGCTTAATTGAAGCTTGCAGCATGGGACGACCATCTAATGCTGCACTCAAAATCTGGCTGGTGAGGTTGGCATGAATGACGACACCGGGTGTTAATTGCTTTGTGGCGGTGAGAGTGCTGCTGTAAGGGGTTTGATGATTGTCGTTGAGACTGGGTGCTTTTGCTCCTAACATGACGATGCGATCGCGCATCATGTCGCTGGGAATGCGGTTCTCCAATACATCGGTCATGGAGATATGGGGAAAGCTGTTGAGTCCCCCGCGATAGTTGATTAAAATTTGGTATCCCCCCGTGTCGGCTTTCTTGTATTCTCCTTCGTTGCCTGTCAGGGGAATAAATACTGCTTTACCTAACCCATAAATGTTGTTTTTTTGATCGATTACTCGCAGTTTTATCCCTTCTTTCTCCAAATACATCCGTGCCAATTTGACACCAAATCCTTCCAACATTGTGTCGTCGGACTTGCCTAGGATAACCAAGCCTCGACGCAGCTTGCCATCAGCATCGAAGACGATATCATTGGCTCCCACTTGACCCAACTTTGCTAACGCGGGTGGGGGAGCGATCGCCACTCCGCCAACTTTTTCAATTCCAATTAACTTTGGCGTAGTGTTGAAAACTTCGACTAATTCCTCATGTCCTGGTTCAACTGGCAAATCTCGATAAATATCGAGTCCAATCGCTCTCGGTTGCTGGGCTTTGATATTTTGAATCACCCTTGCCATCACTTGGTCGGACATGGGCCAAGTTTTGACATATTTAATATCTGGCTCGTCAATGGTGACAATGACAATGCGGCTCTCAATCGGTTCGGCTGGACGCAGGCGAAAAAATTGATCCCGGAGCGACCATTCGAGTAAGTTGAAGATGCCAGCCATATTGCCAGCAATGACTAAGCCTGCGATGCTGGGAGCAACGATCAACGCTGCTCGCCATTGTTTAATTGTGGTCTGGATTTTGTGCCGCATCGGATCAACTGGTAATAGGTAAGCAAGTGGGTATAATTAAACGCACCCTGGCTGTCCTGAGAAACTCGGTTTGTTTAAGCAACGGGTTTTCTGGCTGTGGTTTGGCGCTGTTCGGTATATTTACGCCTAGCTACTTAATTTGCTATTACCTATTACCCACGATCCATTACCCGATCGGCAACTATTCGATTACAACTGCTCTGAAAGTGGCTCTTTTGCGATCGCGTTCAATCCCACTTGCTCTAACAACTCTTGCCACTCCTTGACCAGGGTGGTATTATTAGGCTCTAAGCGTTTAGCCGCTGCTAAAACCCTCAGCGTATCGTACCAAATCCCCGCTTTAGCTAATGCTGTTGCTTGTTCTATTGGGGATGAGAAAGACTGGTTGTCAAGAGTCGCGACTCGCTTCACCCATCCAGTTACGACGTAATTATCGGGTCGCAAAATCCCATCTGGTTGAATTGGCGCAAACACCCACATATAGTTTTTTCCCATTTCTAATTCGGGTGCATTTTCTGGCAGGGTAACGCTGACAATTCCCCCATTCCCAGAAATCGAGAGCCGCGTTTGGTAGTGGGGGTTTCCTTGTTCGTCTTGCAAGCTGAAAAACGCTGTTCTCGAAAGTGTAGGCGGCAGGTAAACAAAGAATGTCGGACGTGCTAACACCGTGCGTCCAACTTTTGTCGGTGGAATTACGGCAGTCATCGCTGGGGGAGTATCGCTGCGCGTACCGGCGCTGCTGCTGTTTGAAGGTGTGCGATCGCCTGGTGTACCAAATTGCACATCCCCTCTACTCCCTCCCCCGGTGCTGTTTGAAGGTGTGCGATCGCCTGGTGTACCAAA
>DNGG01000128.1:1359-1556 GCA_003486675.1 Cyanobacteria bacterium UBA11372 | reverse complement strand
TGCACATCCCCTCTACTCCCACCCCCGGTGCTGTTTGAAGGGGCGCGATCGCCTGGTGTACCAAATTGCACATCCCCTCTACTCCCCCCGCCGACGCTGCTAGAGGGTGAGCGATCGCCTGGTATGCCAAATTGCACATTGCCTCTGCTGCCACCCCCAGTGCTGTTAGAAGGCGTGCGATCGCCTGGTGTACCAAA
>DNGG01000128.1:0-1124 GCA_003486675.1 Cyanobacteria bacterium UBA11372 | reverse complement strand
TGCACATCCCCTCTACTCCCACCTCCGGTGCTGTTTGAAGGTGTGCGATCGCCTGGTATGGCGAATTGCACATTGCCTCGCGCACCTCCTCCCACGCTGTTGCTCGGTGCTGAATCTCCTGGGAGTTTAAAATCCACGGCTTTTGTTGAATTGTCTAGTCCAGTTGTCAATATTAATCCCGAAGTCAGGGTTGCTGATAATAAGCTGCGGGAAAGGTAGAATGTAGCCTGGCTCATGTTGCACCTCTGGAATTTAAAGACCTTAGTCTAATTAACTTATAGCCAATTCCCAATTAACACAAACGAAGCCCAAAAATATGGCTGGTTGTGTAAGGGATTTTTCAAAACAGCGAGTTGGGCTTGGCGGAGCGCTTCTGCCTTAGAAAGTTTACTATCTTTCCGGGTTAGCTGGCGATAGAATTCGATCATCATTTCAGATGTTGATTCATCATTAACCGACCACAAACTTGCTATAGTACTGCGGGCACCGGAGCGCAGGGCAAATCCTGCCAATCCCAGAGTTGCACGTTGATCTCCCGCTGCGGTTTGACAAGCGCTCATCACGAGTAATTCAATCGGATTGGTAATACCCAATTTACTTTTTTGGAACAAAACATCTAAATCTTTAATTCCTATTTTGTCCTCCCAAGTTAGCAGAAATGTGTTTTCTGGCTCGGAACTAAATTGACCGTGAGTTGCCAGGTGCAAAACCGGAAAAGATTTACCCTCGATTGCTGTTTGGAAGCTGGCGCGGGTAAATTGTTGATTGAGCAAAACCTGGACGTTAACTTCAGAACTAATCTGTTTAATTTCTTTCTCTACAGCCGGTAAGGCAATAAATCCTTGACGGGCTTCGGTTAAGGCGGCTGCTAGTACGGTAAATTGTTTTAATTCGAGTGCTTCGGGAAATAATTGCAACCCTGGACTCATAGCAACGCTGTATTTTTCTACTACATACTGTTTCCCATCGTAAAGCGCAGCCATTGGTAAGTTGCGGAACAACCCATCTGGAACAAATACTAAAGTTTTAATATTGTTACTAGCTAAATCTGCTGCCCCGGGTTGAATCAACCAGTCATAAATTTGTTTAGATAGTTGCCTGCGCTCGTCGCGGGAATAAGCTGG
>DNGG01000317.1:3265-3432 GCA_003486675.1 Cyanobacteria bacterium UBA11372 | reverse complement strand
CCAGTAAAGCTCAAACTCAAATAGACAATTTAATTAAACCCGCCCCGGTTGGTGAGCAGGTGAGCGCTGTAGGGGCGGGTTTTGCCAGTAAAGCTCAAACTCAAATAGACAATTTAATTAAACCCGCCCCGGTTGGTGAGCAGGTGAGCGCTGTAGGGGCGGGTTTT
>DNGG01000317.1:0-3047 GCA_003486675.1 Cyanobacteria bacterium UBA11372 | reverse complement strand
AGCGCTGTAGGGGCGGGTTTTACCAGTAAAGCTCAAACTCAAATAGACAATTTAATTAAACCCGCCCCGGTTGGTGAGCAGGGGAGCAGTTTGGATTCTCCGCCCATTACCAATGACCAATTACCAATTACCAATTCCCGCATTCGGACTCGGTTGCTGGTGGGGGCGGATGGGGCGCGATCGCGCATTCGTCAAGCGGCAGGTATTCAGACGAAAGGTTGGCCTTACTGGCAATCTTGCGTGGTAGCAACAATTAAACCAGAAAAATCCCACAATAATGTCGCCTACGAGCGTTTTTGGCCTTCTGGGCCAATCGGAGTTTTACCTTTACCGGGAAATCGCTGTCAAGTGGTTTGGACTGCACCCCACGCGGAAGCAAAAGCATTACTGGAACTCGACGAACAGCAATTTTTGCAAAAATTAGAATACCACACGGGGGGATTGCTGGGGAAATTGGAATTGATCGGCTCGCGATATTTATTCCCGGTACAGTTGATGCAGAGCGATCGCTACGCCCAACACCGCCTCGCACTCATCGGCGATGCCGCCCACTGTTGCCATCCCGTCGCCGGACAAGGGATGAATTTGGGCATCCGCGACGCCGCAGCATTGGCTCAAATTTTGACCGCAGCCCACCAACAAGGTGAAGATATTGGCGCTATTGATGTACTGAAGCGCTACGAAAGCTGGCGCAAAACCGAAAATCTCACCATTTTAGGGATGACCGATTTCCTCGATCGCATGTTTTCCAATAATTGGTTACCAGTAGTAGCCATTCGCCGATTCGGTTTGTGGATGCTGCGCCACATTTCTCCAGTTAAAATATATGTATTGCAGCTGATGACGGGTTTGAGGGGTCGTCCTCCCAAATTAGCGTCCGACTAACTTCATCGTTGCTATTTATCTTCTGCGATCGATTTACGTAAAATTACTCAGCGGGTAGTAGGTAGTACGCCGAGAATTTCCACTACCTGCTACCCGATTACACATTTTTTACTCTAAAAAACAGTTTATCCATTAAGCAGCCCACTGCCCAAAACCCTTGAAATCAGAAGGGTTGCTCAGTTTTAAGCCCGCAGTAATTTTCACTTTGTTGACGCTTTTTTCCTCTCTCTCTCGCTGTATTTTCAGTATTTTTACGCATGAAGCAGCTGCAAATTATAGATAAACCTAGAAATTATACTGAGGCGAAATCTCTGATTACGTAGGTAAGTTTTGTTATTTAAATTCATCAAAGTTTTACAGGTATTTCCCTAGATCTCCACAATTTCTGCACATTTTCGTTTTAATCTTAGAAGTATCGAGTGAGAGGATAGTATTATGTCCGACAGAAACTATACTGAGTCATTAGAATTGGATCTGAGGTTAATTATCCGCGCTTTACAATGTAAAAGTAAATCTTTGATTGAGTTTTGTCAAAACACGCTAAACTGTATCAAAGGTTGTGAGTATGCAAAAACAATTTTTTCCGCAGCACTGCTGGAAGTATACGAAACCGAACCGGAAACTTTCGACTGGGTTGTAGAAAATTTGTATGACCTAGATACTTACACTGAATGGTTGGATGATTTTGTTTTCTCTATTGTGCAAAAACTGATTCAAAAGAAATTTGTTCTAGGTGAAGATTTCAGCTTAACTTGTACGCGAAAAATAATCGTCAGCAAGAAGCTGAAAACTTCCTTAGCCAGAAATTCTTCAAAACTCGATCGGTTTTTGCTGAAAAAAATCTTGCTAGTCCTTGAATAATCTGCCATTTTGTTTATGTCAATCCGCGAAGCTGTCCAACAAGCCCTGACCAAAGGTTATTTAACCAAAGAAACAGAAAAGCGGTTGCATCTACTTCTGCAAACCAACGACGAAATGGAAGACTTTAATGCGTTTATGAAATTGCAGCTGGCGCTGGTTACGGGGCACGTGAGGCCAGTGTCTGGCGGAAAATTATGAATCGATGAGAACAAATATTTAACTAGATCGGGACTTAAGCACGCGGGGGCAGAAACCTGATTTTTGGGTGGGGATTTTTTGTCAAAACCGGGTTTGTTTAGATAAAGGGTGCAATGGCATTGACAAACTCGGTTGTTGTTTCATAAGGCAGAACATTTCGACCCGGAATTTTCACCCCGCTACCGTTTGGTAAGTGCTTGACGTATTCCAGCAAACGGTCATCTGGGGTTTCTTGCTTGCCTTCTTTACTAATACTAGAAGATTTCGTTCCCAACACGACTAAAGTGGGTTGAGTAAGGTGTGCGATCGCATCCCCATAATCCTGCTGCCAAAATCTAGCTAAAAACGAAAACACCGCATACCGACTCGCCGGATCTTTTGCCCCTGCTTCTAACATTTCCAACCACTCCGTATCGACTTTTTCACCCGTCTCAAACAATTGTTTTGTAGAGAAAGATCGTAAAAATTCCTCTCGTCGCGCATAGCGATAAAACCAACTACCTACAGGAGAATCTAACAAATTCCAAGCAAATCTTTGCTGCCAATTCGGTGCTTTTTTGGCGATTACCTTCCAAGCTGGAGGTGCCGCTAATATCAATTTTTGAATTAAATTCGCCGCTCTTTGCAATTTGACCAATTCCAGTGCCACAGGTAACAGGGCACCTTGGACGATTAAAATAACAGGTTTTTGCACCACAGTCTGTAAAAAGTGCTGCAATTGTTCTGCCCAATCCGCAGGCGTATAAGCGACATGGGGCATATCGCTTTCACCGCAGCCCAGTAAATCTGGATTATAAATCGGATTTCGATGTCCCGTGTCATACCAAACGCGACAAAATCGCCGCCAGAAATGCCTAGATAACCCTACACCAATGGGATGAATTAATAACAAAGGAATACCGTCATCCCCCGTGGGATTGGTTGGGTAATGAACTTCGTAAGCACAGCGATAATTTTTCCAATTGTAAAACAACGATTCCATATTGATTGATGTCGGGGCGATGGGTACAGGTAATGTAGTAGCACGGCAGTAGAGATACCTCGGTTTAAGGTTGAAGATTGATAATGCCGTGCTACTACCCGGTATTGATTGATTCTAGATT
>DNGG01000483.1:1369-2743 GCA_003486675.1 Cyanobacteria bacterium UBA11372 | reverse complement strand
ACCAAATGCTGTTTGAGGCTGAGATAAACATCGCGAGAATAGCCGATAAATTGCAGGACTTGGTGGCGATCGCATATCGCATAAACGCCTACTTTCCCTTGTAATTGTGCGGGTAATTGCCCGGTTTCGTCAATATAAGGAATAAACTCTAAACTAGCGAGGTTGCGAACAGTTTCAGTAGTCATGGGTTAGTTTTTAGCTAATTTTTCGATAAATGGCACAAAGGCGACTGGGATTGAATATCTTAGCTTTAAACATAAAATTAGGCGGTACGTTGATGATTGCGTACTCGTCGGATTGGTGATACATTTCAAATTCAGCAGGCATCCCTTTAGGCGTTGACGTACTGTAGGGCACCGGCTGAAACAGGAGTGAGGTAAACTCAAGGCGCGAGCATTGAAGTTGTTCGCCGATTTGGGCGAGAAATGCTTCCCCCGTCAATAAGGCGAACAGGGTGGCTTTGGCTTCGGTGTCGAGGGCGACACTGGCATCAAAGTTTTCGACAATCTTGAGAGCCATAGGGACGATGGGTTAACGCTGAAAGCTGCTACTTGGATCGGCGTATGAGATTGGGTGCGCGACGTGGTATAAAGAATTTTGACAATCCTCGCCGTTCACGGCGAGGATTCTTGGTTCGCTGAGTCCACTTACCTCAGATGCCTTGCATTATCAGAGACAGAGGTGGTTCTCTCCCCAAGCGTTACTTCGGGTGTGCCCCACCCTAGTTGAATCACTTCAAGTTTTGTTGGAAAAACTGATTCGTCTAGTCCCTGCAAATCTTTTACCCACTTCCAGGAGGATCTAGAACTATGAAGTAGAACGCCATAGATTTGATTGCCAAGGTTCAGTGTATGCCGTTAGGCTACTAGGTTTTTCATGTGGTTGAATACCTTGCCACGTCTATACTATAGCCTAAAAGTCCCCCTAAAATGGGGAGGCTAATAACCCATTTTTTCGGTAAAATAGGCGGCAAAAGCGATCGCAATTCAACGCGCGTGTTATTCTAGCTGCCATTAGGGAGCAGCGGTTTTCGCGATCGCCTCTGAGGTTTAAATTGTTATGGATTCAAGGTTGCTGGGGTATGAGCGATCGCATTCAAACCGAATTAGTCATTGAAGCAGGTCGCACCGAGAGTCAGTATTGGAAAGATTTGTGGCGGTATCGGGAGTTATTCTACTTCCTAGCATGGCGAGACATTCTGGTTCGGTACAAACAAACAGCAATTGGCATAGCCTGGGCGTTGATTAGACCTTTTCTAACAATGGTTGTTTTCACGATAGTATTTGGCAACCTAGCCAAGTTACCATCACAAGGAAATGCCCCTTATCCAATTTTGGTATTTGCAGCCATGCTACCCTGGCAATTTTTTGCCAA
>DNGG01000483.1:0-1187 GCA_003486675.1 Cyanobacteria bacterium UBA11372 | reverse complement strand
CAATTTTTTGCCAACGCGCTTTCCGAATGCAGCAACAGCTTAATCACCAATAGCAATTTGATTTCCAAAGTGTACTTTCCCCGGTTGATTGTGCCAGCCAGCGCCGTCATTGTCAGCTTTGTAGATTTCCTAATTTCTGGGATAATCTTGTTAGCGCTGATGGCTTGGTACAATTTTGTGCCAAATTGGCGCATCGTCACCCTACCGCTGTTTATTTTAATTGCATTTGGCGCAGCAATGGGAGCCGGACTCTGGTTAGCGGCACTGAACGTAAAATATCGAGATTTTCGTTATATAGTGCCATTTATAGTCCAATTTGGCTTGTATATCTCCCCAGTTGGTTTTAGCAGCAACATTGTCCCCCAAAAGTGGCGCTTGCTCTACTCATTAAATCCGATGGTAGGGGTGATTGATGGCTTCCGCTGGGCTATATTGGGTGGAGAGTCCAAACTTTACTGGCCTGGATTTACCCTATCTTTGGGTTTAGTTGGTGTGTTGTTTGTCAGCGGTGTATTATACTTCCGCAAGACCGAGCGCACGTTTGCAGACGTTATTTAGGCAGGAAGCGATCGCGTGTCTGATACCGTAATTCGCGTTGAAAATCTAGGTAAGAAATACATTATTGGGCATCAGAAACAGCAGCCTTACACAGCACTGCGCGATGTAATTGCTGATGGAGTTAAGTCCTTGGGGCGCCAACTGCTAAAACCTTTTGGTAAAAAGATTGCCGCTCCAGCTTATGAAGAGTTTTGGGCATTGAAGGATGTTTCGTTTGAGATAAACAGGGGCGATCGCGTTGGTATAATTGGTCGCAACGGAGCCGGAAAATCTACACTATTAAAAATATTAAGTCGCATCACCGAACCCACAAAAGGACGCATCTCTATCAAAGGGAGAGTAGCAAGCTTATTGGAAGTAGGAACAGGCTTTCACCCAGAACTTACCGGCAGAGAAAATATTTTCCTTAACGGTGCAATCCTGGGAATGAGCAAAGCAGAGATTAAGAAAAAGTTTGATGAAATTGTGGCTTTTGCCGAGGTAGAAAAGTTTTTAGATACACCCGTAAAGCATTACTCTTCAGGGATGTATGTCCGTTTAGCATTTGCAGTCGCCGCGCATTTAGAACCAGAAATTTTAGTGGTAGATGAAGTGTTGGCTGTAGGAGATGCCCAATTTCAAAAAAAGTG
>DNGG01000639.1:11924-18492 GCA_003486675.1 Cyanobacteria bacterium UBA11372 | reverse complement strand
TACCCATAATCATCAGCCGGGACACGGCATGATCAAAGTTATCTGTTTGTCCGAGATATCGTCAGATGCCGTGTCCCTACGCAACGACTGGGTGAGGTTTTTTTACAGCGGCTTGCAGCCGCGTGAGGTACAGGCATCCTCCGGACGACTCTGGCGATCGCAGGGGGTGATATCGTTTCCGGTTATATCGGTTTATGGCGTTAATAGTTGATGAGGCGGTTGATTTATCCAGCCATCTTCAAAATCGCAGCTAAAAATTTCGAGCATAAAAAGTGTACGCCACCACGCTTCCACTTGCAGCGATCAAAGCTAAAGCTGACGGAACTAAAGGCACCCAACCCCCTAGCATTAATAAGCCCAGGCATAATCCATATAACAGAAAAATAGCGCCACAGATTGCAACTACCTTCCGCAATACCGAAGAGTTGCGCCACGCAAGTATACCTGCAATCGCAGACCAACACCAAACCCAGAGAAATTCGCACCATTTGGGCCATACCCATAATAATGGTCTGCGATCGCGCACCGCACTCAGAATCTGACTCACCATATGCGCCTGCACCACTACCCCCGCCATTGACTGATGAGGCCAGCGACCCGCACTATAAGGAGTAGACCAATAATCGTGAAAGCTTTCAGCAGTTGTGCCAATTAAAACGATGCGATCGCGCACCTTATCGCCAGTCACTTTATTATTAATAACATCGCTCAATGTAACTTGTGTCGCCACTGCATCCGTCGCGCGCCAGTTGAGCAATACTTGATAACCCCCATCATCAATTCCGTGATAACCCCCGCTGTTAGACTCTAAATTTTTAAACATAACCGAGCCAATTTGCCAATTGTTTTCCAGAGTAAGTTTAGCCCTGATGCCATAATCGGCTAGATAACGAGTTGCTAAACGCAAGCTGAAAGATTTGTCAGTATTGCAAGGAGATAAAGGAGCCATCGCCAGTAAATGACGACGGATAATATTATCTGGATCGGGTACAACATCGCTAAAACCCAAACGTTGAGTAGGCACTTCGGGAGGCGGTGCGACGCCAGAATTATTGTCATACTCCCTGACTTTGCAAATGGCGATGAAGCGATCGCTTTTTCTCATCCAAGTCGCTAATTTTTGATAATCTGCTTTTACCGCTTCCTCGCGATAGATATCCAACCCGATGACGCGGGGTTTGAATTGCTCCAATTTTTCGATCAATTGAGCTAAAGAACGATCCGATAAAGATGCGCCTCCTCTTTCTTTAGGTGGTTGACTGCCTACATCCGCTGCGGTGATGGTAACGATCAGAATGCGCGGATCTGGGGCTTCTTGGGGACGCGATCGCATCAGGGCATCAAAAGCCTGCAATTCCCAAGGTTGCAAAAATCCGAGATCCCGCATCCCCATCACCACGGCAGTTACTACCACTCCCGCTATAACAATTGTCGTAAAAATACGCCGAAAAGGTAATATTTTATCAGAGGAACTACTAACATTTTGAGGCCAAACTAAAGACGGCTCGGCTGGATTTTGACAAATTGCTGGTAACCAACTCGCACAGGGAAATTCTCCTTCTAAATCCTGCAATCTTTCCCCCGCTTCCCGCAACGCCAAATAGAAAGATTCCCCACTCGAAAACGCTTCCATAAAGTGCATCAAAAATTCTTGAGCCACTAAATCTGCCACAGGTTCCCGCATCACAATCATTTGCGGAATATGCAAAGAAGCCAAATCTTGCGCCAATCCTAACCCTTCGCAAGAGTTAAAAATTGCTAAGCGAAGACCTCGGTTAATCGCGGATCTCAAACCATTTTTTAACTGAGAAATTGTTAAACTCTCCTTTTTATTAATATAAAATCTCCCCCTTTCCTCGTTCCCAGGCTCAGCCTGGGAACGCAGATCGTCAGGCTCCGCCTGACAACGTTCCGTCGAACTATGTCCGGCAAAGAAAAGAATATCCCACCCTTGTTTATCCCACAAACACCGATTCAACTCCCGTCGCGACGGCTCTACCAAAAAAACCGTTTTAGCTCCTGGTAATTGCTCCAAAATTGCTCTATCTTTCTGAACGTCAATTCCTAAACTATTGCCTAAAACCGCTAAAATTCGGATGGGTTCTATAGCAGATTTACCTGATAATTTAACTGGCTCAAATTCCGGCGCACTTAAGCCGACAACCGCCTTGGGATAATCCTCAAAAAAATCCCACAGATGCCAGGGAAGTTGCCTCACCCAGTTGTCTTTTGTTTGCATAATCACCCGAATTTCATCCGTGGGAGCTAATTTCGTGCGTAACTTTTGGTCGATGTTGCGAAATGACTCAGATTTAAGCCAGGAATTTATCCTGTTTTGTAACTCATTACATAAATTGCTGAACTCAACAGCGGAAACATGGGTAATATCTTCCTCATCTATTTCGATTTCTTCATCAATACCCCTACGACGCCAACCAAAACTGGGATCGAAAGACTCATAGAGCAACCTATAGAGCAACTGCCAACGTCTATAGAGTTGAATCAACTCAGGTGCGGGAGGTAAACTTCCCGTACATTGGAGGGAGTTACCATCCTCAGACAACTGAGCTGTAACAGAAGGAAAACCTATGTTTAAGTCTCCGTTTCCCAGGTTCAATACAACTAACTTACCCATCGTTGTTAGCTTACTTCAGAGGACAGCACAAAATCTTCTTTGATACTGACATCACCTAGCGCCACTTGGATACTGAAACCACCTGCCGCCGGAGACTTAAATCGTTTCAGTTGAATGTAGTTATCTTGGCTTCTCGATTCGACTTCTTGCAGAGTTACTCCCGACTGAGAAAGCAAACCCAATTTCAGATTGGGTGGCAGATAAGTTTCTCCACTAGCTGGATACAGTTGGACACGGATATTGATTTTTTCATCCACCTCCGGCGTCAAACCAACTAATAGCATGACGGCATTGCCTTTGAGATCCATTCCTAAGTCAATTAGCTTTAAACCCTTGACAGAAACATCGTTTAATGCTGCATCTGTTCTGAACCCAAAGGCTAAAGTTTGCCGTCGCGTGCCTAATATTGTATCAACAGATTGCCACCCCGCCTCAAAGATGTTTTGAAACCATAAGCTTAAATTGGTTGCTTTTGGCAGGCTGGGTGCAATATTTTGCTTTGCCAGTCTAAGTTGATATAACTGCTGGCGACTTGAGTCATTACCTACGATTGACGCCCACTGTTCAAAGGATAAATCAAGCCTGGGTGAATAATCAATTTGCTGACTCAATTGTTCGAGGATTTTTTCTGTTTGTTCTTTTGACAAAGTTGGTAAAGGTTCAACTGCTAATTTTTTAGCAGGAAATAGTTCCCGCGCCACCCACATGACGTTGATGTCTGCAATTAAATCTTCTGGATCTAAAACGTAAGTTCGATCTAGGTTACCGCATCTTCCTTCTTGTTTAATTTTCTCGTGGGTAGCGTATCCCCACACCCGCATCCAGCCTGCTTCTAAATTTAAGTTCGCAGCCAAATAATAGTGACCTGCCCAGGAGGGAATATCAACCCATTCTTGCGGAATCCGAAATTCTAAAAAGGCACTTTTATCGCTAGGAATTAGTACCAATCCAGTTTCGCCCAGAGTTAGCTTCGTACCGTTCACCACATCCCAAAAACTCGGCAGAGAGGCATCATTTGGCCAAACTTTCAGGGTTTCCTGTAGATCTGGCTCTTCTTTAATCCAACGAGTAAAAGCATTCAGACATAAACAATTCAGATACGCATTCCAACGAGAAGCTGCATTGGAATAGCTTTGATTCTGGGTTTGCTGCCATGCCTTTTCCCGTGATTCTGGCGATATATCTATCCATATCTGTTCCGGATAAATCGCCATTAATTCATTTAAATCAAGTCTCATTTTTTCTAACCCCCGATTCCGCCTTGCTTGTTTGGTTCCTTTCGCCACCATTCTTCTATAATATTAGCAAGTTTCTCCTGAAATAAACTCTGTGAATTTACTGGAATATTTAGAATTTTTTCCAAATTAATGGTTAGAGATTCGGTGAGCGATCGCTTCTCCTCTCCCCTTGTATGCTCTAATCCCCAAACTGGCTTTTTCTCCCGTTTTTCTGACTGACTCCCTTCTTCTACAATTCTTGCTATTAAAGAATAAACTAATCGCTTACAGTGAGATTCCAAGCATTCCTCGAAAGATTCTTTGACTCTGGCAATATCGCTTTCATCATTGAGAGAAAATTCGGGATTAATTTTATTCCACTCCGTAACAAAGTCTCTCAATAAATTTCTGGTATACCTGCTTAAATGGCGATGCACTTGATACTGTTTTTGTAATTCTGGATATTTATTTTTCATTACCGTGGCTATCTCAGTTTGGGTTAAGTTTAAACCCTGCTTGAGTTTTAGCATGGTTTGACCAGGTTCTGGCATAGCTTCAAATAATCTTGATACGATTAACTGCACTTGCTCTCTTTCTTCTTCCTGCACGATTGTATCCCAAAGATTAGGCATGGAATCGGACATAGTTTCAAAGTCTGGTAAAGGCAGGAAATTCTTAGTACGGTAATCCCGTGCGGCTTGAATGCAGATTTGCAGCATTTCTTTAATTTTCTCCTCATCAACTGGTGTTGCTGGAAAATTTAGATTTTTAAGCCGCTGGTTGTAACAGGAAGTAATTTGTTTCAGATATTCTTGATTGGGGGGTTCTAAACTCCGACTATTAAAGCTTTGCTTCACTTGATAAATTTCATCAAAGCATTGCCAAGCCAGTCTGTACAAATCGATTTGCGATTGGTTGAATCCTCTGGAGGCTAAAGCTTCTTGCAATTCTTTATTATTCAAATCTTTTAACAATCCATGTTCGGAAAACTTGACGCGCTTAGCTTCAATGTCTTGTTGATAAATTTTGTCTCGGATAAAACGTAAGATGGCTGTTTTGGCATACCCTTCTAAATTAGAATTAGGGCGATCAAGGTTAAAATTTTTGAAAAGTTTGGCAGGCAGATTAGCAAACGAGCAAGCAATCTGAAAGTATTCTTCGAGCGGATACTTGTGCCGCAGAAACTTAAATTTTTGCTGCGTTTTTTGAGCTGCCCAAATACAAGTTTCCTGTAAGTAAGCAGATAAGTGTTTTTGGATTTTTACCGTGTAAGCTGTTGGTTGGCTGCCTTCTTGTGGAAATACCTCTCTCAAAGTTTTGAGGAAGTGCCTCGTCCAAAATTCTTCTTTAGCATCTGGATCTGACTCGACTAAACTTTTCATGTGGCGTTCCAATTGCGAGTCAGCTTTCCAAGTAGTTTTTTGACCGCTGTTGTAGTCTCCAAAGCTGAGAAAAGTGGAGAATTTTTGCACGATATCTTCACGTTTTTTCATACAAGTTTCCTCTTTTTGAAGCTGTTGTCTTGCTCGAGAGGTTGGGGAAGAGGACGCTCCTGACGCGGGGAGGCTCCTGACGCGGGGAATGAGGAAGATGGGAAGGTGAGGAAGATGAGGAAGATGGGGAGAATTATAGATTCAAATTCCCCTCTGCTCCTCTGCTCCTCTGCTCCTCTGCTCCTCTGCTCCTCTGCTCCATCATGCGGCTGCAATCCGCTATATATATGGGTGTCACCTTCAGGGGATTATGCAGGTGTGCTGGGGATAGGGGGGGTGCATAATGCTCGCGTGCCCACACCCATGGAGAATATAGAAGGGTATTGGTATTAGCCGTCGCTTGCAGGTGCATAGTGATGAACAAGAAACAATTTGGTCAAATAAAACCTATTTTTGCCGTTACGTTCGCATATCTAGGCTTAATCGGCTATCCCATATTAGGATTAGCACAACCCGGTAACAGTTCTGATAGCGGACAAATTCGCTTTCAACAACAGGAAGAAGACGGCTCAGGCAGAGGTAGACCTGGACGCCGGGGAGGAACGGGAAGTCGTGGCGACTGTCCCCCCGTAGAGGTGTCGCTGACTGCCTTGATGCCACGTAGTAATTCAGGGTCTTCGGTGGAAGCGCATCCAACTTTTTGGTTTTACGTTCCCTATAAGTCGGGTGAGGTAGCTTCTGGAGAATTTTCGTTGCAAGATGAACAGAACAACGATGTTTATCGCACTAATTTTACCCTACCTGAAACACCGGGTATTGTTGGTTTTAGCCTAGCAGGAGCTGCACCGTTAGAAGTTAACAAAAAGTATCAGTGGTACGTAAAACTTTATTGTTCTGGGCAAAGATCGTCTGCGCCTGTTTTTGTTCGCGGGTGGGTGGAACGGGTGGCGCTTAAACCAGAGTTAGAAAGGCAGTTACAGACAGCTAGTACACCAAGGGAACGCATTGCCCTTTATGCTCAAAATGGTATTTGGTATTCAGCTTTAAACGAGTTGGCTAAACTCCGCCTCGGGGAGCCGCAAAATGCCACTGTTAATAACGATTGGGCTAATTTATTGCGAGATGTTAAATTGGGAAATCTTGTAGAGAAGCCGATTTCGGGAGAAGTAAACTTACAGCAACAGCGATAATTTTATATCATGTCCGGTCGATTATCCACGATCGGGAGCCGGGACACGGCATTATTAACGTTATCTGTTTGTCCGAGATATCGTCAGATGCCG
>DNGG01000639.1:2853-11729 GCA_003486675.1 Cyanobacteria bacterium UBA11372 | reverse complement strand
GTTTGTCCGAGATATCGTCAGATGCCGTGTCCCTAGGCAACGACTCTGTGAGGTTTTTTTATTATGGGCAATTCAACGGACATGATATTACCAGAAAAAATTGGTTGTTAGCCTCCCCCTTTTAGGGGGAAAGGAAAAATTAATTTCCCTCGTTCGCAATCCGATCTGAGAAACCGGGTTTCTTCTGCGATGTAGAGACGTTACATGTAACGTCTCTACGACTAAATCAACGATTTTTCAGCTTGTACCCGGAATATGCGCGTCAATTGTCAACTGTTGAAACATATTTAATGGCTTCGTTGTCAGTTGTAGGGACACGGCATGAGAAAATCTTCGAGTTAACGCCAAAACTTACTGACGTCACACCCAATTGAAAACCTTTGTATTATCGTGCCTCTACTGTTTCAGGGCAGGATAATGGAGCGAACCAAAAATCGTTAGATGTAGGAGTGGGTGCAGAAGCTATTAGTTCCATCTGGCCTTTATTGTTGATTATCCAACCAGTCGCTTCTACAATTTGATTTGGGATTTCTGATTTGGGATTTTGGATTGGGGTTGAGATTGTTTCGGAGGAAGAGCGATTTCTAGAAGCGGAACGTTGTGCGATCGCATCGCCCGTCACCCAATTAACCGATACTGTATTATTAGCGCGCAGCGGTTCGTTGGGTAAAGGTGGCAAACCTCCACGTCCGGTGATGGTAAATGAATTGCCTTGATTTGCCAGACAACCTTGGGCAATTAGTCGCGTAAAATCGACCAGATTGACTGGTAATTCTATTAATCCAGAACTGGGGTCAACATCTGGTGTATTGATTTGTACAGTACCGCTCTGAGAATTTGCACCAGTTGCAGTGATATCGCTGAAGGGAGTATTTTCGTCTCGCAACTGAGTGCCAAAGATTGCAGAGGAATTAATAGTTACATTACCGCCACGGGCGTCACGAGAATTGGCGCTGATGTCGCTATTTTCTAAGGCGGCGAGGACATCAGTATTGATGGTGATGTTGCTGCCGGTGATGTTGGTTCCTGTTGCGTTGGTGGTGATTTGACTGCCTCGGCGCAAGATTAAATTATCAGAGTGCAAGTTAATATTCCCTTGTCCTCCTGTAGTTTCGGCTGCGAGTTTTCCTTGGTCGAGCAACAGGTTGTTAGCTGTAATTTGAAGGTCGCCTGTTGTCCCCGAACCAGTATTGCTGACGCTAACTTCTGCTCTGTCCCGGATAGTAAAAGTCCGGGTATTAATTCTCAAATCGCCAGCACTACCAGAACCTTGACTTTCAGCTAGCAAGCTGCTGGGAACAACTTCACCCTTTGCATTGAAGCCAGTGCCAGTTACCGTAATAGAATCGGAGGCATTAATATTTAACCTTCCTGCCTGACCTGCACTACCGTCAAGAGAGGCAACTGAGATGCTTGCACCGCCTTGGACGACCAAACGCGGCGTGTTGACGATTAAATTACCTCCATTGCCTGCGTTTCTGCTCTGAGTAAGCAAACCGCTGGGAAAATCAATACGATTTACCACCGATCTACCGCTCGCTTCTACAAATTCAGAGGCATCTATTCTCAAAATACCCCCATTGCCTTCACTAAGAGTAGACGTTGATATGTGCCCCCCATCGCGGAGAATCAATCTCCTGGTAGAAATCTGCAATGTTCCAGCATCCCCAGCATTCTTTTCTAGGCTGAAAGTCCGAACGCTTAAGCTAGCGAAAAATCCACTGCGTGCCAGTACTTCCACAGATTCAGAGGCATTTACAGTTAAACTTCCTCCGCGCCCAGAACTAGCAGTAGATGTCTCTATAACTCCAACTTCGACAATTAACCGTTTCGTTTCAATTGTTATGTCACTTGCCGATCCAGTCCCCGCAGTCAAAGTAGTTAAAAAGCCGAAGTTACTTAGTTCTACAGATTCCGATGCTTCGAGCGCCACGGGTTGACCTGGTTTCTCTCCCAGAGTTACGCCTCTAACTCGTGAATTGTCAGCGATCGCAATTCTTCTACCACGCAACTGGATAGCCCCACTACTTTCACCATCTGTACTAATTAAAGCTGCTTGAAATAGTCGAATATCTTGAAAGTTTTGCACGCCTTCATATCCCAAGCTCCAGCCTTCAGCAATTGGAGTTAGGCTGACAAGACTGTTACCAGCAACACTTCCTAGCTCAATTCGTCCTTCTGGTGCAATCAGTCCATCAATTGGTTGTTCTGGTGGTTTCTGTCCGTCACCTTTTATTAATACATCGCCACCTAACATAGCCAAGGTTCTACCAGGCAGAACTTGCAGGTTAGACCCCTCAATTTGAATTGGCTTAGCCGTTTGCCCGAATTGCAAACCTATGGGAACGCTTACTGTCAGCAGAGGTGGTGTTTGGGGATTAGTAGCACTAAATTGAGTGCCATCGGCAAACAGCAAATGACTGGCTGTACTCGCTACAAAAGAGCCACCGATATTTAACTTAGCATTGGCACCAAAAATAATACCATTGGGATTAATCAGAAACAGATTCGCAGAGCCGTTAGTTCTAAGTAAGCCATCTATATTAGAGATTGAAGTACCCGTTACGCGGCTAATAATGTTTTTTACATCCAGGTCGTTGGCGAAATAAGCCGAACCCCCTGTAGGCACCGAAAATTCCCTAAAACTGTGAAAAAGATTGCCGCCGATTCGGTTTCCATTATTAATATTAAAGTCCAGGTTATTGGTGGTTTGAACTTGGGTAGATAAAGTCCCGTCCGAGGCGATCTGTGCTTGAGTAACATTGGTTTTTGCTAGAAAGCACAGATGCATTAAACCAGCAATCGATAAAAGGTAATTATGCTTATTCATCAACACTTAGTCATAAAAATTCCAGGGTAAATTATACCAATTTTACTTGATAATGCAACAGAAAAACTATTTATATGAAGTAAGCAGAAGCATTTTCCCAATACTGACTAAATGCTTCTGCCTAATTTAGCGCTGTGTTATAGTAGTTTCCACATTGCAGGAACTACATGGTCTTTGCGATCGCTAACCCCCGCATGGTACACAAACCTGTCCGATATAATATCCAAGACGACCGTCAGGAGGACAGGGTTTGTTGCATGTTTGAGGCTCCACGCCATCGCCCATCTGTTTCCCTTGCAGAACCCCGCTAGCCTTTGCCTGTGCTAGTAGGCAATCTGTTTTATTTGTTTTTGCAGCCAGGAATTTAACAACTTCTAACTTAGTCGGTTCTAATGCAGACACCGAAATTGGAACTTTAATCTCCTCAGCTTTAGCGATAGAGCTAAACATCATCACGAATGATACAGTCAAAGCTATTACTTGAGAAATTGTGCGTTTCACGATTTATCTCCTTGTTAGATGCACAAGCTTGCTTTTGAACGTTTTTTTAGACTGGTACAGTACAGTGGATAGGTTGAGCGATCGCTTGCCAACTAATTGGTAGCAAACTTAACATTTATACTCCTGTACAACAGTCTACTCTTCTAATGGGTCGAACTAAGGTTGATTTATGCAGCGATATGCCTGCGGCACGAATATTGTCACAAAGCGAGGCAGCAGCCCAGGAACGACAGCAAAACGTTATTCAGGGCAGGATAGTGGAGCAAACCAATTACTATTAGATGTAGGAGTGGGTGCAGAAGCTATTAGTTCCACCTGGCCTTTTTCGTTGATTATCCAACCCGTCGCTTCTACAATTTGATTTGGGATTTTTGATTTGGGATTTTGGCTGGAAAAGTTTTGAGTTGAGATGCTTTGGGAGGAGCGATCGCTACTCACCCAATTAGGCAATACTGTATTATTAGCGCGCAGCAGTTCGTTAGGGGAAGACGGCAAACCTCCACGCCCGGTAACGGTAAATGAATTGCCCCGATTTGCCAGACAACCTTGGGCAATTAACCGGGTAGGATCGACAATATTGACGGGCAATTCTATTAATCCAGAACTGGGGTCAACATCGGGGGTATTTATTTGTACGGTGCCGCTTAACGAAGCATCTTTCCCAAAAGCAGTAATGTCGCTTAAGGATGTGTTTTGGTTGCGAAACTGAGTGCCAATAATGGCAGAACTATTAATAGTAATGTTGCCACCACGACGGTCACGAGAATTGGCACTGATATCGCTATTTTCTGTTGGGAAGGCAACGAGTAAGGGAGTAGTAATATTAATGTTCCCACCATCACCAATACCAAAAGCTGTTGCGGATATTTCACTGTTGCCACGCATCAACAATAAATTCCTTGCCTGTAGTTCAATATTGCCACCATTACCGGATTCAGTTACTGCTGTAATCGTACCTCCATTTTCTAGAAAGATATAATTTGCATTTAGCCGCAGCGTCCCCCCATTACCTATACCTTGATTGTTAACTTGAACTTTTGCATTATCATCTATAACTCTTAATACTGGAGTGTTAATAGTCACATTTCCAGAAAAGCCACTCGGCGCGGCTGGCTGTCTCAGAATTTCTGGGTAAGGGTGAATTCGAGACGACGCACCAAGGTAATTGATCCACGGATGTTTTGGTGCAATATTATTTATATCACCTATCTCTACAAATTCTGTGGCATTGATCGTTATATCGCCAGCATTACCAGTAGCGTAGGCAGAACTGGTAATTCCTCCATTCCGAATTACCAACCTAGAGGTGTTGACTGTAAGTTTGCCACCATTTCCCGCACCGAGAGAATCGCTAGAGACACCACTAGGTAAGAAAGGAGATGGTGTCGTTCCAATTAGTTCTATATCAGTTGCATTCACCGTTACATCGCCTCCATCACCACTGCTAAAAGTTACAGACACTACATTCGCTCCATTGACAGCAGTTAAATGCTGTGTTGACACCGTGATATTTCCCGCCTTTCCAGAATCGTAAGCGATAGATGCAAGCGCACTGGTATTAAAAACAGCAGTAGGTGAACCCCCAATCAACTGTATAGAATCAGCAGAAACATTCAAATTACCCGCGTTACCAGAACCATAAGAGTGAGTATGTATTGACTGTCCATCCATAATCGCCAATTCCTGTGTCGAAACGACGACATCTGCTCCATTTCCACTTCCAATTGTTTCACTAATTATGCTAAAAGTCTGAGATCTGCTAGGTGGATTATTTCCACTTAATTTTATAGAACGATTAGCATTGATATTGATGTTTCCGCCTTGCTGCAACCCTTGATTTTGAATCCAAATTAATGAGCCATCAGTTAGGGATAAATTATTAGCTTGCACTTGAATAAAACCACCGCCACTGGCATCTGCCAAAGAACGTTGTGACATCCGAATATCTCTAAAATTTTGTACGTTTTGATAGCTCAAAGTAAAGCCTTGAGAAATTAAATTGAGGCTGACTTCTCCCCCATCAACGCTACCTAATTCAATCCGTCCTTGTTCAGCCGTTAAAACACCATCAACTAAGTTTAGATCGCCGCCAACCAAAGCTAAAGTTTTTCCAGGTAGCACTTGCAGTCCTAAAGTATTACCTCTGATAATTGATCCGAATATGGGGTTAAGATCGGATAAATCATATCCTTCACCTTGCATTTGAATGCTGGCGGGATTCTGTCCGAATTGTAAGCCAATGGGAACGCTAATTGTTAGTAAAGGTGCTGTTTGGGGATTGGTGGCGCTGAACTGAAAATTATCGGCAAAGTTGATGCTATTGGCTGTGGTAGCTAAAAACGAACCACCAATGTTTAACCTGGCATTTGGCCCAAACATAATGCCATTAGGGTTGAGTAGAAATAAGCTAGCAGTGCCGTTAGCTTTAATTAAGCCATCAATATTAGAAATCGAGTTACCCGTAATGCGGCTGAAAATATTTTGCACATCGCTGGCATTGTTAAAGAAAGCAGTGCCACCTGTAGGTACGGAAAACTCTTTGAAGCTGTGAAACAGATTTGTCCCTGCGGTGGTTCCTCCCTCGATGAGGCTGGTATTTCCCTGTTGCGTGACGCTGGAATTGATTGGTAGGGTAGCATCCGGGATGATTTGTGCTGCCGTTGGGTTGTAGCTGTATAGAAAAAACAGCGTACAACTATTAAAAAGCCAGAATTGATATAGATGCATTTTCATAAGTTTTAGATGCAACTGTTACCGGACATGATATCAAACCCGCCAGGGAATAAATGATGTTGTTGGCAAAGTCGAAAAACCTAACCCCCCAACCCCCTTCCCTGCGAGGGAAGGGGGGGCCGGAAAGCCCCTCTCCGCTTCGGGGAGGGGTTGGGGAGGGGTCAGATCTTGAAATGACTTTACCAACAGCATCATTGATTTCCGGGCGGACTATGAGGCTAGTGCAAAATATTAGTATTCGCCCTAATATCTTGGGTGTGTTGAGCGATCGCTTACCAACCAATTGTTAGTTAATTTAATTAAACAGATGCCAATTCACGAGAACAATATTTACCAGCTATTCGCAGCATCACTGCCAAACTTTTTTCTACATCAGCATCGGTTGTTGCCCAAGATGAAACACAAATTCGCATTGCCGTTTGCCCTTGCCAAATTGTACCGCCACACCAACAAGTTCCCTCGGCTTGAATATCGGCAATAATGCGTTGAGTTGTTTCTGCATCTCCAAAGGATACTAAAACTTGATTCAACTGCACATCGTTGAGAATTTTGTAACCAGCAGCTTTCAATTCCTGGGCAAAATGTCTAGCATGGCGACAGGTTCGCTCAATTAAATCTGCCAATCCAGAACGACCAAGAGAACGCAATACAGCCCACACTTCAACTCCACGCGCCCGCCTGGATAATTCAGGAGTATAGTCTGAGGGGTTGCGGCGATCGCTAACTGTGGGTAAATAGTCGGCAGTAATCGCCATTGCTGCTTGCAACGCTTTGGCATCGCGCACAAACGCCAATCCACAATCATGGGGTACGTTCAACCACTTGTGTGCATCTGTCGCCCAAGAATCTGCCTCTTCTACACCAGCGGTGAGGTGCGCCAAGGATGGGGCTGCTGCTGCCCAGAGTCCGAATGCGCCGTCTACATGTACCCAGGCTCCTATTTCTTTGGCGCGATCGCAAATCTCTCCCACAGGATCGCACGCGCCTGTATTCACATTTCCAACCTGGGTACAGATAATCGCCGGATGAGTAAGGGCAGGAATAGCATTCGGACGCATTCTCCCCTGACTATCAACGGGTACTTTTACAACTCGGTTTCGACCTAATCCCAACAATCCCAACGCTTTCAATAAGGTTGGGTGCGCTTCCTCGCTAACTGCAACTGCAATCGGTGTAGCACCAAACAACCCGTCTGCTTCCACATTCCAACCTTCTCGTTTAAGTACGGCATGACGGGCGGCTGCTAATGCGGTAAAGTTAGCAGCAGTTGCTCCCGTGACAAAGGCACCCGCGCAATCTGAGGGCAGATGCAATACATCGAGAAGCCAGCGCAAAGCTACCTGTTCCAAAAACGCCGTACCTGGGGTAATGCGATAGAGTACAGAATTTTGATCCCAGGCGGCGGCTAACCAATTTGCTGCTAAAGCTACTGGTAGGGAACCACCCGTAACCATTCCGAAAAAGCGGGAACCTGCCATTGCCATTGATGCAGGTGAACCAATTTTATCGAGTAGTTGCAAAACGATTTCGGGCGCGATAGGTTGATTGGGAAAGGGTTGATCGAAGTGGATTAAGTTTGCGATCGCGTAGCGTGCCGGAGGCATATCGCTTCTTCTGTTGGCGCAACTTTCCGAGTATTTAAACCTTCTAAATAGCGAATCGCATATTCAGCCGTTGTTCCCAATAGTTTTTGCATGTCTTCTTTCTTTCATGAATCTGTTCTATTCATCTAATGGGTAGAGCTTTAGTTGATTTATGCAGCGATCGCTATTCTGTTACTCTTTTTTGCTAGAAGAATCCGCGATGGCAGCGGTTTTTAATTGGGTGCAACACAACATTGTCGGGACACGGCATCCGAAAACCTTTGAACTGGCAACAAAACTTACTGATGCCGTGTCCCTACTACCCGTTGATCTAACTGCAAATGGCTATAACTAAACACAGAGACACAGAGGACACAGAAGTAGGAGAAAAGAAGAGATAGGTATGTTTTGTTTTGGACTACAGCCAATTTCCCACCAAAACGTAAGGTGCCCAGAAATAAGGTATTTCATATTTCTGCAACAACGTTAGTTGAGCGCGTTGCAAGGCAAGGGCTTTAGTTACTTTTGCATCGGCTAATTCTTGATAAAACTTACTCATTAGTTCGGCAGTAGATTCATCATCAACTGACCACAACGTCGCTAGTGTAGTGCGCGCCCCCGCCCTTACAGCTATTCCCGCCAGTCCTAATGCCGCGCGCTTGTCTCCAGATGCTGTTTGACAGGCGCTAAGTACGAGTAATTCGATGGCACTGGGGGCGCTGGGATCGCGCGATCGCAACAAACTATCAAATTGTTTTACTTTCAATAGTTCTGACCAAGTCAGGATAAAAGTCTGTTCGGCATTAGAGGAAAATTGCCCGTGAGTTGCCATGTGAACGACGGAAAATGGAGCCGAATTAATCTGGTTTTGCAGGTTAGTTTCGGTGAAGGTTTGATTGAAAAGTTGTTGACTGCTAGGCACTTCAGAGCGAATTCCCTGCAATTCATTTTTCACATTTGCCAGTGAGGTAAACCTTCTACCTTCGATTTCCCGTTCTTCGCTGACTCCGCCAAGTAAAGCATTTAACTGTCCCCGTTGCAAGGGTTTGGGGTCAATTAGTTGTAAACCGGGGGCTAATGCGATCGCATACTTCTCAACCAAATACTTTTGCTGTTTTTCAGCATACAAAACTGCCATCGGAATATTCCGCAAGTACCCATCCAATACGAATACTAATGTTTTTACTCCCGCTTGCTCTAACTCGGTTTCTAAAGGTTGCATCAACCAG
>DNGG01000639.1:0-2651 GCA_003486675.1 Cyanobacteria bacterium UBA11372 | reverse complement strand
TTTCTAAAGGTTGCATCAACCAGCTATACACTTGTTGCGACAATTTTTTCACATCGTTAATTCTATCTGGCTCTCTGAGATATTGTTGCAATTTATCTAGAGTACTTTCCGTTTGAGTTTGAGTTGTTTCAGTTTTAAAGTTGACAAGTTCGCTGTTGTTTGGTAATTTCAGGATAATTTCTAACCGATCTTTCAAAATAATCGGATAGATGACGGCTGCTTTGGAGTCTGTTTTGTCAATTATTTCGTCAATTTTTTGCACTTTAGCTTGCAAACATGCTTCGCGAAAGAAGTTCTCTAATTCGCTCAGTTGCAGTGCTTCAATTACCTCACGAGCTTGTTTTAAATTTTCTTGGTTGGTGGATTTTGGTTGTAATAGCAAATCAACTAATTGTCGATATACAGGTTCGACATTATCTCGAAAGGAAAATTGCACATCTGGATTGAGGGCGACTAAATCTTTGCGTAAAGATTTGAGGGTATTAACTGCTTCGGTGTAGGATGCGATCGCTCCTTTTTCCTCTCCTTTAATTTTCAGTAAATGTCCCAATTGCCATTGCCACAAATAAGCAATATCCGTCGCTTTAATCTCCTGGGCTAATATTAACGCTTGCTGAGTTAATTCAACAGCATTAGCGATGTCTTGATTTTCTAAGTACAATGCACCCAATGCGCCCAAACCATATGCTTCTGAACGACTATAGCCGATGCTCTTTGCTTGTTGAATTGCACTTGCCAATCCTTGGGCAATTTCTTTCCAGGCGGGGACATCTACGTTGGTGAATTGTTTTAAACATACCAAGTTATTGGCTAATTTAATTTGGGCGTATATTGCCGATTGAGCGGGAGGTATTTTAGTTAATTTTAGCTGGATATTTGAGGATAATTTTTGCGCTTCTGACCAATTTTGCAGTTCCAGCAATACGCTTAAATGATTCAGTTGTGCCTGAATTTGTCCGATTGGTGAGGGAGATGTAGCGGCAGCTTGTTCGTAAGATTGTGCTGCTTGTTGATAATAGTTTAAAGCCTCGCCTGAGACGGTTCTTTTGCTACAATGTAATGGTGTAGGTTTTTCTTCGCTGACTGTATCTTCGGGCGATCGCGCTCTGTTTCCTAAAGCTATTTGCGCGTTACCTAAACTGAGTAGAGTAGCAGCTATTTCTGTGGGAGATTGCAATCGTTCAGCAATTTCTCTACTTTGCTGCAAGAAGTTTATAGATTTATCTAAATCTCCGACTAATTGCAGAATATCGCCAAGACTGCGTAAGGCTGTAGCTTTGATGCTATCGGGTTGGTTTTCTAGATGTTTCTCAACTTGTTCTAAAGTTGCCTTTGCTTGCAGGTATAATCCTAAAGCTTGTTGTGCTTGGGCAATGTTGATTTGGCTGCGAATTTTGCCAAGTCTATCGTCTATTTGAATATAAATATGATTAGCTTGTTTCCAAGTGTCTAATGCTTGTTGCGCTTTTCCCAGTTGCAATTGCAAGTTGGCTTGAATGTCTAAAGTTTGGGCTAAAACTTGTTTTGATTCTTGAGTGGCGTTTAAGAGTTTTAGACTGGTTTCGATGTGAGAATAGGCTGTTTCTAACTGTCCGAGTTGTTGAAAGGCTAGGGAGAGATTGCTGTGTGCGATCGCTTCCCCCAGTTTATCTCCTTTAGCCTCGAAAGCCGCCGTCGCTTGTTGCAATATTGTTGCTGCTTGGGAAAACTGTCCCGTTTCGTATAGTTTTCGACCTTGTTCGACTAATGCTTCAGGATTTGAGCCATTTTGGGACAATTGGGGGAAAGCGGGTAGGGAAGTTAAGGTGCAAGCAATAAAGAAGGCAAGGAAGAAAGCAAGTAGAATTTTTATGGATTGGGTGTGGCGCGATACGGCTAACGCCACACTTCGCGATTCCGCGAAGCGGATCGCCCTTTGGGCGAATCGCATCCCAAAAACAACCTGCAAAAATCGTTGTATTTTTAGCCTTTTTCTTGCCATTTTCTTTAACCTCTGGTAGATGATGTTATCGTGCTTCTACAGTTTCAGGACAGGATGAAGGTATTAATAAAAACCCATTAAATGTGGTAGTTGGTCTAGAGGCAATCAACACCACCTGACCTTTTTCATTAACTATCCAACCAGTAGCTTCTATAATCTCACCTGCTCCTCTGCTCACCTGCTCCTCTGCTTCTCTGCTAGAGGAATCGCGCGTCACCCAAGAAGGCGATACTGTATTATTCGCGCGCAAAGGGTCGTTAGGGGAAGGTGGCAAGCCGCCGCGTCCGGTGACGGTAAATGAATTGCCTCGATTTGCCGGACAGCCTTGGACAATTAGCCGGGTAGGATCGACAAAATCGATAGGTAATTCGATTAATCCAGAACTGGGGTCAACATCGGGAGTATTGACTGTCACCGTGCCTTGAAATTCGGGGCCTTCCTGTTGGGAAATCGCGGTAATATCGCTAGTGAACAATTGTCTGGGATCGGCATCTTTGGTATTGAGAAGTAGTTCAATTTCTGCTCTAGTGCGTGCCACTGAGCCAAAAATAGCGTCAGCGTTGATGGTAATTTCACCGCCTTTATCTTGTTGTGCGTTGGCGGTGATGTCGCTGTTTTCTAGGGCGGCTAATATGTCGGTGTTGAGGGTGATGTTGCCGCCTTTGACTTC
>DNGG01000028.1:1315-3357 GCA_003486675.1 Cyanobacteria bacterium UBA11372 | reverse complement strand
AAGGCGAAAGCCCTTAAACCCTCGAGCCGTCGCCCTGCTAAGGAACTTTGCAGCGAGTGCGGACTGTGCGATACATACTATATTCATTATGTCAAGGAAGCTTGTGCTTTCTTAACCCAACAAATTGCCGAACTCGAAGCACTAACTCACGGGCGCGATCGCAATCTCGATAACCCCGATGAATGGTATTTCGGCGTCAGTCAAGACATGATGGCGGCGCGCAAAATTCAACCGATCGAGGGCGCCCAGTGGACGGGTATTGTCAGTACCATCGCCATTGAAATGCTCAATCGGGGGATGGTAGAAGGCGTTGTCTGCGTCCAAAATACCAAGGAAGACCGCTTTCAACCTAAACCTGTAATTGCCCGCACTCCAGAGGAAATCCTAGCGGCGCGGGTGAATAAGCCCACTCTGTCGCCAAATCTTTCGGTTTTGGAACAAATCGAGCAATCTGGGATGAAACGGCTGTTAGTAATTGGCGTGGGTTGTCAAATCCAGGCTTTACGCGCCGTTGAGAAAGAATTGGGTTTGGAAAAGCTCTACGTTCTCGGTACGCCTTGTGTAGATAATGTTACCCGCGCCGGTCTGCAAAAATTCTTAGATACTACTAGCCGTTCTCCAGAAACGGTTGTGTATTACGAGTTTATGCAAGATTTCCAGGTTCACTTTAAACATGAAGACGGTTCGATTGAAAAAGTACCGTTTTTTGGCCTCAATACTAAGGAATTGAAGGATGTGTTTGCTCCTTCTTGCATGAGTTGTTTTGATTATGTCAATTCTTTGGCAGATTTAGTTGTCGGCTACATGGGCGCGCCCTTTGGTTGGCAGTGGATTGTAGTCAGAAACGATCGCGGGCAAGAAATGCTCGATTTGGTGCAAGATCAGATCGAAACTCAGCCGGTGATGTCTGCGGGCGATCGCAAAAATGCCGTGCAGCAAAGTATACCCGCCTACGACAAAGGCGTAACGCTTCCCATGTGGGCGGCTAAATTAATGGGCGTGGTAATTGAAAAAATTGGCCCGAAAGGTCTGGAATATGCCCGTTTTTCGATTGATTCCCACTTCACCCGCAACTATTTATATGTGAAGCGGAATCATCCAGAAAAATTAGATGCCCACGTACCAGAATATGCTAAACGGATTGTTGGGCAATATAAGTTACCTGATAAGTAATTGCTAATTGCTAATGGCTAATTGCTAATTGGTAATTTGCTCAGGCGTCAATAATACCAATTTCCCTTGATGCGTGCTACAGATCAAACATCTTGGTAGGGGCGGGTTTTACGAGTTACTTTTGAGAAAAACAAACAATTTCTATAAACCCGCCCCCAAGTGTGGCGCATTCATGGGAAAACGGTATAAGTGTGCAGCCTTGAAACTGGCATGAAGCCCAACACCCCCTCCTCGATTCTGGGATAGGTTGGAATTGAGAACGCCTGTACCCAGAATTGGAGGAGGGCTGTTATATGTTGGTGCATACTTTACGTCGATTTAAAAGCCGTGCAACGCTTGTTTTATTAACAGCTTTGAGCGCTACACCCGTTCTCGCCCAAACTGCTAATTTTGCTTCTTTGACTCTTTCCCAAGGGTTTTCGCCTTCCGATGGGGTAGTATCGGGTTTTACAGGGGGTTCTTATTCGCTAGCTGCTATTTCTAATAGCGATCGCCAAAACAATCGCTGCATCGGTTTCGCTTCCCCCACCCCCGATCACATCATGGTTTTAGAACGAGATTTTCCCAAACTCACCGTACAAGTCAATTCCGGTGGTTCCGATACTACATTATTAATCAAAGGCCCCGGTAATGAAAATACCATCCGCTGCGGCGACGATACCGGCAGCAATAAAGATGCCAGCATCTCCGACACCAACTGGAAAGCTGGCAGATACAGCATCTGGGTGGGAACGTTTGAAGAAGGAGTTCGCCGCGACTACAGTCTTTCAGTTGAACAAGAGTAGGGGCGGGTTTTACCAACCACATTGGCAATAATTGAAAGTGTATATAAACCCGCCCCCCACGCAGGGTAATGGCTAATGGCTAAT
>DNGG01000028.1:0-1072 GCA_003486675.1 Cyanobacteria bacterium UBA11372 | reverse complement strand
TAATGGCTAATGGTTAATGGCTAATGGCTAATGGCTAATGGCTAATGGGTAGCTTGGCGAAGCCTCCCAAACTTTTAGGAAAGCGATCGCCAGAAGTTCCAACCAATTACCTATTACCAATGACCAATTCCCAGTAAATGCACTTAAAACGCTAAAATCGGGAATGGCATGTTACGCAAAACTTGGTGACCGCTCGTGCTAACTTCCCTGATAGCTGATTTTCGCATAATCTTCGATCGCGACCCGGCTGCTCGCAATTGGCTAGAAGTTTTATTTTGCTACCCCGGTTTGCAAGCTTTGGTGTTGCATCGTTTTGCTCACTGGCTTTACGTACTGGGAATTCCCTTCATCCCTCGTTTCATTTCTCACATCGGTCGTTTTTTAACCGGGATTGAAATTCACCCCGGAGCGGTAATTGGTAAGGGTGTTTTTATCGACCACGGCATGGGCGTCGTGATTGGCGAAACAGCTATTGTAGGCGACTATACCCTAATTTACCAAGGCGTCACCCTCGGCGGGACGGGCAAGCAATCCGGCAAGCGCCACCCAACTGTAGGAGAAAATGTGGTAGTGGGAGCCGGTGCTAAAGTATTGGGCAATCTTTTAATTGGCAATAATGTTCGGATTGGTGCGGGTTCGGTGGTACTTCGAGATGTGCCTTCAGATTGCACCGTGGTAGGCGTTCCAGGTAGAATTGTTTATCGTTCTGGCGTGCGGGTGAATCCCTTAGAACACGGCAGTTTGCCAGACTCGGAAGCCGAAGTAATTCGCGCCTTGGTAGACAGAATTGAGATGTTGGAACAACAAATGCAACAAATCCAACAACCTCAACCAGTGCCGGTGCTGCAACCTGTTTTGGCAGGTAACCAAGAATTATTTATGGATCGAAGCGATTCTGCTACAGAAACGCCAACGGAAGAACCCATCTCCCCCAGATGTCGCATCCAAGATAAAGCGATTCAGCAATTCTTAGATGGCGCAGGGATTTAAAATTTGCTAATTGCTAATTGTTAATTGCTCATCGGAAAATAGAGCTACCAACCTAAGAGCTTGTCCCGCCTTAGACTGGTAG